>JBJOHK010000074.1:0-2659 GCA_046047755.1 Bacteroidota bacterium
ACGAAAGTGGCTCCAGTAAATGCAGCTTCTTCAGGTCTAAAGAAAATACACCCCGCTGAACCATGGAAGACGCCATGGTTAGGACATAGGCAGTCGAAACCAAGACCAAGCCCAAAAGAAACACTGACAGAATGCGGCGAATTCCAGCCCGATCCCAGCTCCGAACTTGGCTCGTTAGAATCCTCAATGTATCGATCAACAAAAGACCTTCCAGCGCATGAACAAATAGCAATCCCAAACTGGCATCGAAGCCATTGGCCTTGAAAAATTCAAAGGCAAACAAGGCAGAATGACTCAAGTTGGGCAGAATGGTTCCATTCCGAAACGAATATTCAACCGTTCCAAACAAGAACAAGGCTAAGAGTCGACCGGCTATACCGCCTCGCCATCCTTGGAATAAGTTGAACGACCCAAAGCCCAGCAAAGCAAGCCCAAAAATGAAGACTACATCCCAGTGAATAGGGGCCCGGAATTCGACGATTTTCAGGTAGAAAAAAGGCACTCCTGCAACAGAAATAGGCAAGCTACCCTGTTCAGGGTTGGCCACAATATCAAAGCGTTCTGAGTTACGACCCTTGCTTTGCAAACTATCTGCCTCATGTGTCGACCGTATAAGGGGCATGGCAAAAACCGTTGTTTGCCCCTGACCCACCTTTTGCCAACACAAGACGTATAAGTCACCGTGTTTTTGCAATTCTACCAAATCAGACCCCTGGGCATTGACGCTCACGGAATACTCGTGTGTGGTCCAATACCGAGGCCCGGACTGATCGAACACAAACATATCCAAGCCCAAGACTTCCAAATCGTTAATCTGAATGTCAGATTCAGAATTAACCTCTTGAAATGATGATGGGAAGTTGCTCAATGAATCGAGCTTGCTTTGAACTTGCTCAATGGACAGTACCATCTGCTCTGCTTTAGCCTGTAAGGCTTCTTCGGCGCCGAGATTGTGCTGCCTGAGCAAGACAAAATTGGAAACGGCCATGAGCACGAGACCCAAGAGCACGTTTAACCAAGCCGATGAAGAAAACCTCAACCGCATTCCAGAGTTTTGTTCGCCCTCAAATACCGTTGCACATAGTGTGCCACATCATCTTCAAGCGCAGAAAACGCCTGTATGTACCCCGCCTCTATCAAGCGGCCTGTATCAGCTTGAGTGAAGTATTGGTAGTTTCCCCGAATGTCTTCGGGCATGTCGATAAATCGAATATCAGGCTCTTTGTCGAGGGCTGAGAATACCGCTAAAGCCAAATCCAAAAAGCTACGAGCCTTACCAGTACCCAAATTATAAATGCCCGAATTCTGGCGATTTTCCATAGCCTGAATCAAGACCTTAAGCACGTCAAAGATGCTGACAAAATCGCGCTGTTGTTGACCGTCCGCGCACCCCTCTTTATAGCTTTTGAACAAGCTAATATACCCTTGGCTGATCACCTGATGGAATCCGTGAAACACCACACTGGCCATACGCCCCTTGTGGTATTCACCGGGTCCAAAGACATTGAAAAACTTAAATCCAGCCCAATAGGGAGGACAATTCCCTCTTTGTACCTGATCCAATACCCATAGATCGAACTTCTGCTTGCTTCTGCCATAGGGATTCATGGGTTCTAGGGTCGGCAATTTCTGCTCATCATCGTCAAACCCTTTCTTCCCATCGCCATAAGTCGCGGCAGAAGAGGCATAGACTAAGGGAATGGAATGCTGCACACAGAGCTTCCAAACTTCTTGACTGTAGCCCCAGTTTAAGTCTTCTAATACAGTCTCGTCGAATTCATTGGTCTTGGTACGAGCCCCTAAATGAAACACGAACTGAACCTCCCGACCCTTTTGGGCCAACCAAGAATGAAACTGCAAGCGCTCTACTGTCTCTTTCAGTGGCAAATGTTCCCAATTGCGGCGCTTTTCTGTCGAAGAAAAATCGTCTACAGCCACCAGTTCACCGTAACCCAAACGGGCCAATTCAGCCAGCAAAGCAGAACCAATAAAACCAGCAGCCCCAGTAACGACAATCATGCCTAGCAAACTTACTCCATTTTGGGGGTTATTATTGCAGAAGCATGAACTTAGACGCCCTTCAAAACGCCCCTCAGAGCTTATTGGATGCCGTCCAATTTCAAATCGAAAAAGACTTATCCTTGATTGGATTTGAGTTTCAAAAAGCGCAGTACCCGCATTTAGCCGCCATGCTACCCGAACTTGTTTTAGCCGTTGACAAGGTCCAACAAGAGCGCCCTGCCTTGCTATTGAAGGCTGTTGTTCGGGTAGACTTAAGTCAATCGCAATGGCAGAAAACCCGAAATATGCAGGGCGAGCTCTCAGAAAATCTAGCCAAGGCCATTTTGCTTCGCTGCTTCCAAAAAGTATACAGCCGCAAAACTCGCGGCACGGCGTGAGTCGCACATAGCGACAATGAGGTTGCTAGTCCAAAGCCCCCAGCGTAATTGGCGGCAAAATGGGCAACGCAACACCGAGAATTTCGAACGGCAATACCCAGTTTCAGCCCTTCATCTGTGGAATCAGACAGGGCTCTTCATGCCCGCTTTTTGGCCTCCGCTTTAGTCCTTGTACAGTTCAGTACTTTAGGCGAATTTTGCCGACATGGAAATGAAAGACGTTGTTGCCGTTACCGGCATGCCTGGATTGCACAAAATTA
>JBJOHK010000075.1:0-4186 GCA_046047755.1 Bacteroidota bacterium
ATCTTGAGTGTTAGTGGATTCCCTGCCAAGAGCTTGGTTTGGTTTGATGTAATGGGCCGCGAATGGGCGAAGTGTGAAGATTCACCCAGCAAAGAAATGGATAGCCGTTTTGAAGTGCCGAGCCATATTCAACCGGGAACCTATTGGGTTAGAGCCATTGCCTACGACGGGCGAGTGGCCTCGACTAAGGTAATCGTGATTCCTTAACGGGATTGGGTATCCATCGCATCGCGCAAGCCCATGGCCATCAAATTGAAGGCCATAACCAGCAGCATGATGGCTGAACCGGGTATGAGCACTAAGTAGGCTTGGTCCAAAACCAAGTAGCCTAGATTTTCCTTGACTAATAAACCCCATGATGGAGTGGGGGGTGCTACGCCGAGGCCTAAAAAGCCCAATCCAGCTTCCAGCAAAATGGCCGAAGCAAAATTGGTGGTGGCCAAAACGGTGAGTGACCCCTTTAGGTTGGGCAAAATATGCCGAAATAAAATGTGTGCCGTGGGGAAGCCGCTTATACGACTGGCCAAGATGAATTCTTTGTTTTTGAGTTGCAAGGTTTGGCCCCTAACCACCCGTGCCACTTCCACCCAGGTAGAAAGGCCCGTGGCAATGAGCACTTGCAAGTAGCCTTTGCCCATGAAAAAGCTCAAACCCAAGGCTAATAGCAGAGTAGGCAGTGCCCAAAACACCGTGATTAGCCATGTGAGCCCTGCATCCAATTTACCCCCGTAATAGCCGGCGTAAAGCCCAATGCTGGCGCCGATGATCAAGCTAATCAAAGTGGCTAAAAAACCAATGCTCAACGAAATGCGCGCGCCGATGATCATGCGCGAGAGAATGTCCCGACCAAAGGTGTCGCTGCCCAGCCAAAATCGGCGCTCTTTTAGGCTGTATTGGCTCCTAGGTAAACTCATGGGTTGGCCTGTTTTCGGAGATACAAATGCCCACTGCATGTCCTTTTGCTGAAGGGTTGAGGGTTCGACTGAAACCATTTCCCCTCGACCAGCCCAGCCGCTGAGAAAAAACCAAAAGGGTCGAGATTCTTGGCTGTTTTTTTCCAAATATTGAACGCGGGTTCCGGGTTTCAAACTGCCCCATTCGGGCATGATTTGGTTGGCGTTAGGGCTGTCATCTGGACAGATGGCATATCCGAAGATGGCTAGCAAGGAAAAGAGAGCACAGAGCCCGGCTCCCATGAGGAATTGGGGTTGTTTACGCAGATTCTGTTGCATGGCCTTCGGTGGGTTCTTCGTGGCGGTGGTAGAGGTCCAAAGCGACGATAATGGCCGTAAAGACCCAGAAGGGAACGCCAATTTTGTCGTATTGGCTGTAGTTGTTCAACAGGGCGTGGAAGTAATAGGTGCTCAGACCAAATAGGGCCAGTGTGGCGGTGATGCGAACAGGTCGGCTAGAGGTTCGAGCCACCAGCCGAAATCCAACCCAGAGGGTAGAGAGAACCAGGGCTACGAAAAAGAACAAACCGGGGTATCCGCTTTCGCTCATGGCCGAGAAAAACTCAGAATGGGCATCACCCAAATCACCGGCATGGGTCGAGATGATGGTCAGTTCTGAACTTTTTTGAAAAGGGGCGTATTGGAATACGTAAGTACCTGGGCCAAAACCGAATAAGGGTTTTTCGCTGACCATGCGGCCAGCGCATTTCCAGCGGTTGATGCGTTCCAAGTTTGAGGGGTCGGTGGTGATGTTGGAAACCGATTTTACGTGGCCTTCTAATTCGTCGCTAGAGCCTTGTTTGTTAGCTTCCAGCGAATACAGAATCTGGTCTTGCTGGGATAGGGCGACGGTGCCACCCACTAGCAGCAACAACACAATGTACCCGAATCGAACCTTCATTTTCAACAGGCTGAAAACACCCATGGCGGCAATTAGGCTCAGCCAAGTAGCTCGGGTATAGCTGACCAAGATGCCAAAGAGCAAGATGAGCAGTGCCAATGCCAAGATGGGAACCCAGGGCATGCTAAAGCCCATGGCCCGCGCGTTGAAGGTGTAAAACGCCAAAATGGGCACAGCAAAGGCAATCGCAGCTGCGTACATTCCGTGATCAGGAAAAAAGGGCCAGGAGATGCCATAGCTGGAACTTCGGGCAAAGCCATCAGCGGCGTGCTTCACTAAGGTGATGCTGACCAAGGTCAGGGTAAAAAAGGCAAACAGTTTCAGGAACTGGTGAATGGTTTGGTACTGGCGAAACAATCGCAGTACAAAGAAGAAGAAGACAACAATGTACCAGGTACGGGCCAAGCTGAACTTGAAGCTAACCATGGGCATGCTGCTGAAGGCCGAGGCTAGCCAGAGCCAAGCGGCATAGGCCAAAACGGCGATCACAATGGGGTGTTTCAGCAAGCGCGTATCAAACCGTCCCTTGAGCATGAACCATACCCCAATCGCTACAAAGGCTAGAATGTAAACAGGTTCGGTAGGAAGAGCCAAACCCAGCCCAGCTCCCAGGTCTTGAAAGTTGATGGAGAGAGGGGCCAAGGCCCCGAAAAGCAGCACGGTGGTTTCGGTTCGAAATACCAAGCCCAAAGCCACTACCACCACTAGGGGTAAGGCCATCAAAAGGGCATATCCATGCAAGAAGCCCCAAACAAACCCGATAGACATGCCCAGCAAACCCAGCCAAAACAGCCAGCGTTGCATAGGGGTCCAAGTCGACAAGGTCGCCACGGCGAAAAGGTTTTAAGCGGTTTTGCTTTGGCGGGCTAATTCCAGGCCCAACAGCACCACGCAGGTTCCGGCAAAGGTGGCCAGCACCGACAAAATCAACACAAAGGTGCGTTTGGGCCAGGCTTTGATTTCGGGTACAGAAGCTTCTTCGATAGTGAACTTATGGCTCAGGCGCTCTCCTACGTCTACTTGGCGTTTTTCCAATTGAGCCATCAAATCAGATTCTTTTTCTTCCTCCAATTTGATGAGTTCGTTCAAGGCGATGAAATCACCCCCGTTGGCTACCAACTGCTTTTGTTCTTCGAGCAGTTGCTTCAAACGGCCGGTGTTGCCGCTGGCTTGTACCTTGTAAATTTCTTCGGCCAAGGCACGCGATTGCTCTTCGTAGTTGGTTACCCCTTGGGTTCCCAAGTCGCGCAATTGATTCTTGATACCGGTAAGCTTATTTTGTTTGGTTTCCAGGGCTCGTTGAACGATGTCTAACGCGGGAATGGATACCTGCTGTTGCACTTCGGTTTTGATGCTGTCGTACAAAGCGGCAATGCCATTGGCCAGGTCGGCGGCCATTTTTGGATCTTCGTCCAACACTTCAATCTTGATGCTCAAGTAGCGGGTGCGCTCAAAGCTAAAGTTCTCCTTGATTTTGTTGTCCAAGGCGTACTTGGGGTATGACTCTGTTTTGGGGTCAATGCCGTAGTGCTTCATCAAGTCGAAGTTTTTCACGAGGCGGCCCAATAAGGCGCCTGATTGCAAAACCTGCAAGGCTTTCTCTGCATCTTCTTCTTCCCCGTATTCCAGGGGGTCTTGCTGGCGCTGATTCAAATCGGTTAACAAGGCATTGGAGATGGAGTTGTTCTTGGTGGGGTAGAATATGTGGGTCGCCTTGTACTTAGGAGGAGTGATGGCCGGCATGGTCATGACGATTGACACCAGCGCACCAATGGCACAACTGATGAGCAATACTTTTCTCCATTTCCAGAAGAAATTGATGACAGAGACAAGGGTAATGGGTTCAATATCTTGGACCAATGGGTCGGAGTGATTCGCGTTCGATTTTGTACTCATGGACAGCAGTTTGCTATTTGGCACTTGGCCAATTCCTCAAATTTATTGAAATGTGGTGACCCACAAACCATTTGGGGCTTATAAATCGAAAAACTTGAATACAGAGTCGTAGGCTCGGTCGTCTTCGGGGCGCTGATCTTCGGCCAAATAAGTGCCAATGATTTCATAACCCTGACGGCGCAAGGTAGCCGAAATGGCTCCGGCCAAGGTAGTGTTCAACTTGACATTGACCTGGTAAAATCCGGGCTCCGTTTGGTTGATCATGAGGCCCAAGATTTTGGCTCCGTTTTCTTCAACCCAACGGGCAATCTGAGAGGGAGCAAAGTCGCGATCGCTGCAGCGAAGCACAATCACAGCCCCTTGACCACGGTAGGTCATCGAGGCTGAAATTTGACGGTTGATGTCTTTTTGGTCGATGATGCCTTGGAATTCCCCG
>JBJOHK010000076.1:0-16885 GCA_046047755.1 Bacteroidota bacterium
CTTTCACTACGATGCCTGCAAAGCTGCGCAAGGAGTCTTCGGCAACCTTTCCGGGCTCATCGAAATAAATGCCAATGGCTGAGTCTCGGTACATCATCAATTGGGTGCCCAAGTCTTGGGCCAATTTAAACTTGTCACCAATTTCATGGAAGGGACCTTGGTGGCGAAAGCCGACGATTAAGTAGGCATTCGAGCGACCTTCTTTCACTTGAATAGATTGAAAGCCGCCACTGTAAGCATATAGGCCGAGCAGCAAAGCAAATAGAAGGCTCAAGGCAATGACCAATTTTTTCATGTTGTACAAATTTAAGGCTTCTGCAAGGCTCCCGTGTTATCTTTGCCGCCTGTTTAGCCGCCTTAGCGCAGCCAAGTCAGGTCCCGTAGTAGAATGGATACTACGTGAGTCTCCGGAACTCAAGATCCAGGTTCGATTCCTGGCGGGACCGCAATGAATAGACATCGGCCCGAACGAAAGTTCGGGCCGATTTTGTTTGCGCGAGCTGGCGATGAAGCTCGCTTCAAAAAGCTAGCGAGCGGAAACGAAATGCCCCGCGCGCAGCGCGGGGCTATGGATATTCTCTAAAGGGGGCCACCAGGAAATCCGAGCGAAGCGAGGAATTCCTGGCGGGACCACTAAGACACTTTCGGATTTTTTCAGATTCTTTCTAAATACTTAGTTATCAACACTTCCCACTTTCGGAAGATTTCATAAGTGTTCGATTCCTGCCTAAAATTGTCTCACTTATGTTTCACCTGCTACTAAAAATTTCCCTCGAGAATTCTCCACTTGGTTTTAAGGCCAACAGGGAGAGATAAGGGGCAAATAAAGCCAGATAGATGTGAGGAACTTGACCGCTGGGTTGTATATCCTTCAAGTAGAAAGAGCAAGTAAAACATTCATTACGGAAGGAAATTGAGGTAAGGATAGTTTTTAGGGGTTATTGTGATCAGAGAACTTGATTGATAAACAGTTAAGGATAAACACTGCCTTGAAGTCTGCTGAAAAGTTGACTGAAAAAATAATTAGTTCCCCGACAACGAATTGAAATCTCTTCCATTCCTTCGAGCTTACTCAATAACAATTGTTTTTTCTTCACTGACTTCAGTACCCCAAAGGTCTTGAAAAGTATATTGAGCCTCTAGATGAACTAAATAAGTTCCCGCTGAGTCAAAATGAAATATTTTATGGTTTTCAGGGGCCCCTTCTACGAAAACACTTCGGCCCGAATCGGGGTTGATTACCCAATAAGGTGATGCACATGTGCTGAGATCAATGAATTCTATGTCGCAAGGTGCAGTATAGACGGAATCTGGGAATGCAAATTCAAAATCCAAATGAGGAAGGCATTCGTCTTTTGGAAATCGGCATGCGCTCATGCCAATAAAGATGATTAAAATATTGAACTTTTTCATGTTGTGACCATTTTAATGATGATTAATAATTTAGCGATTGAGTATGACTACGAATTTGGATTGGGTGTCCGTCCAATCGGTGGCGCCATCGAAATATCCGTCGGCCCACAATTGAATTAAGTATATGCCAGCTGAATCATAAGTGGCAGTTGGGTTTAATTCTGTGCTGCTTTGACCATTGCCAAAATCCCATTTCAAAGTGTGAAAGTCATTACTAGTATTTGTGAATTGAATTTGAACTGGAGCAAAGAAGGGGGTATCGGGAAATTCAAAATCAGCGTGTACGGTGGAGTGTGTAAGGGGCTCACAGCTGCTGAGAATCAAGAATATGACAGAAACAGAAAGGGGTATTCTACGAACCATCCTTGAAATGTATCATGGTTACTCGAAAACGCTATTTTAATTGATTAAGGGTGTAAAAGAATTGGTAAGCTTATCGTTGTCCTCACTCGGTGGAAAAGTAGAAACTGCTGTTTGTTGGCCTTCTTGTATTATCGAGTATTAACGCAATGACAACCACGAACAATAGTCGTACAGGCCTGTATTTGGCCTTGATTTTACTCGCATTATCGGCCGCTTCGAATGTTTTCTTTCTGACTCAATACACCAGCAAAGAAGATCAATTGGCGGCTGAAAACGCTTTGTTGCAGCAAAAAGACTCCCTGCAAATGGAGTTGCAGCGCATGGATGACTCACTGTCTACTGTATTGGCCCAATTGGAGGCTCAAGGGGCTGATGCAGCCTCGCAATCAGAATTGGTAGCGGCAAGAGCTGAACTCGCTAGACTTCGCAAACAAGTGACCGAAACCCCCGTTCAAGGAGTGGGAGCCGCTTCCAAATCCAAATTGGCTGATTTGCAAGAAGCTCAAGATCAAATTGCTGAATTGAACCAACGTGTATCTGCCTTGATGCGGGACAACGATCGTTTGATGGCAGCTAATGATGATTTGACGGAACGCAACCAAATGATGGGGGCTGAGTACGATGATCTTGAATCACGAGTGAACAAAGGAAAACGCGTGTATTTCGGTAGTTTGATGACCCACGGTTTGACAAGCGAAGGGACCAAAACAACCAAGGTCAATCAGATTCGCAACCTTTCTGTGAGCTGCGAGGCATTGGAAAACGTGCTAGTGACAGCTCCCATTTTCGAAGAGGTGACCATTCGCATCATTGATCCCAATGGAGGCGTTTTGTCTACGACCAATACTTCCTTGCAGAACAAGAGTGATGTATACAGTTTGAAAGAATCCATCATGTTTGACGGCAGCAAGCAGAAAGTTTCCTTCAAGTTTCCTCTGAAAGGAGAATTGGATCGCAAGTTGAAAAAGGGCCAGTACACTACTGAGCTTTGGACCGGCGGATTGCTGCGCCAGAAAAACACCTTCGAGCTTTTTTAACCCTTACTCTGACTTATCGAAAGCCGTCTCCAACTGATTGGAGATATCGGTGTGGTGATGTACCAAGCGCCACTGGTCATTTTTCCATTCAAAAATGTTGGTAGCTCTGTGGCGAACAGCTACGGCTTGGCCACTAGGGTCAATGTTTTCGCCTACTTCTACACAGCTGATGTAGCCAATCGTGCCTACAACGTTTGCCCCCAATAGTTCGCAGGAAATTTTGCCGCCAATTTTCATGTCTGTTACGGCTTGGAAGTCTTTATGAACGGCCTCCCAACCGCGCAAGTATCCGCCGAAAGGACCCATGTAGGAAATCGAATCGCTATGTGACCACAGCGCTTCGAGAGGTTTAAGGTTGCCAATGAACATTTCGTTTAGCCCCGAATACAGGGCTTCGTTGGCTTGCAAGAGGGTTTGATTATTCATAGTGGTAGGGGCTTGGTTGGTAGGTTGGCAAGAAGCCAAGATAAGTCCTAAGAATAGAGTGAATCGGGTCATGGTTTTTTCACGCGAACATCGGTAGTGGCAACCCCGATCAGGACGGAATTGAGGTAGATGGGAACAGATCGAGTTTGCATCCAGATATCGCCACCGCCTTCATCGAAATAAGGTTCTGTCCAAATGGATTGCTTTTGATCGATGGGGTCCCTTAGCCAGGCTTGCTCGTCGATTTTATAGGCTGGATCCATTAAAGAATGGTTGCTGTTCAAGGTCTTTTTGGTTTCGCGATAAACATAGGGGCTGTAAGCGGCCTTCCCTGTAACAGGGTTAAGAACGGTAACCGTAGAACCATAGAATACATAGTCATGGGTGTTTAAATATTCGGTTATACGCTGCTCCAAAGCTGTTACATCAGCGGGCATATTGCTTGTCAAGTTGGCGACAAAAGCATCCAATTCAGTCTCGATTAATGCTTTGTCATCAGCATTGGCTATAGGGGTCTTTTTGCAGGCGCTGAGGCTGAATAGACCCAAAACGGCGATGTAGAGGAGTTGTTTCATGCGGAGCAAGGTACGGAAGTTCGTGGCTGTTTTTATTCCAACAGTTTTTCAATTCTGAAACATCGCTTAACTCTACCCAAGCCGCACTCCCCAATTCCTTACATTTGAATGTATGAACGCTAAGGGAATTGCCTTGCACTGGAAAATCATCATCGGCTTATTGCTGGGTGTGGTTTGGAGTATGATTTCAGCCCACTGGGGTCTATCTAAGTTTACTGCTGATTGGATCAACCCCTTTGGGGTGATTTTCATTCGCTTGTTGAAGCTCATCGCCATTCCTTTGGTGCTCTTTTCTATTGTAACAGGTGTGGCTAGTTTGAGTGATGCCCGCAAATTGGGCCGCATGGGAGGCCGCACTATAGGTATGTATTTGGCCACTACAGCGGTTGCTGTGAGTATAGGTTTGATATTAGCCAATGTCTTGTACCCTGGTGAGCAAATGCCCAAGAACGAGCGCTTGAAAAACCGCATCCAATACGAACTCTGGGCCGGACAAAATGGAGTGAAGGTGCGCGACGGCCTATGCGAATCGTGCAAAGCCGAAAATGCGGCCATTGTGGCCGAGATTCAATCCAGCACAGAAGAGACTGACGCTACGGTCGTAGCTAAAATCGAAGCCGCTCAAAAGATCAAAGAAGGGGGCCCCTTGCAAATGATTGTAGACTTCATACCCGAAAACATTGTAGGGGCTTTGGGCAATATGAGCCAGATGTTACAGGTCATCTTCTTCGGGCTCCTCTTCGGTTTGGCGTTGATCTCCATTCCAGCCGAAACGGCTAAGCCAGCCATTGATTTCTTTGCTTCCACCAACGAGGCATTTTTGAAATTGGTGGAGCTGGTCATGAGCGCCGCCCCTGTATTCATATTCGCCTTGACCGCAGGTGTTTTTTCCCAAATGGCTGGAGACAACTTAGGAGCCTTGTTGGATTTGTTCGGGGGCTTAGGGGTTTACATGACCACGGTGGTTCTGGGCTTGGCAGTAGTTTTGGCCGTGGTCTACCCTCTGGTATTGAGGCTAGTACTGGGGGCTAGTTTTTCGTACCGTAAGTTCTTTAAAGATTTGGCCCCGGCTCAGTTCTTGGCTTTTTCCAGCAGCTCATCGGCGGCGACCTTGCCGGTAACCTTGGAGTGCGTGACGGAGAACATGAAAGTATCGCGCTCAGTGGCTGATTTTGTGTTACCCATCGGGGCGACTATGAACATGAATGGTACAAGTTTGTACCAAGCTGTTGCCACGGTGTTTTTGGCCCAAATGCACGGAATAGATTTGTCCATGTCTCAGTATTTGATGATTACCGTAACTGCCACGTTAGCCTCTGTAGGTTCAGCGGCCATTCCGAGCGCGGGTTTGGTCATGTTGGTGATGGTGTTGAGCGCCATTGGTTTGAACCCCGCATGGATAGCCATATTATTTCCTGTAGATCGAATATTGGACATGAGCCGCACGGTTATTAACGTGAGCGGAGATGCGGCCGTGGCCGTCATGGTGGAGCATTGGGAGAACGGAGGTTCCAATGAATAAAATTCTATGGCTGATATTGGGTTTTTCTGCGGCTAGTTTGCAGGCCCAAGACCCCGCTCGATTCAACAATGAGGTGGCAGAAATTGCCGCTTCTCACCGAGGCCAAAAGGCCGATGTGGTGTTGCTGGGAAGTTCATCGGTTAAGATGTGGAAAGACTGCCATACCTGTTTGGAAGAATACACGGTAATCAATTCGGGTTTTGGCGGAAGTCAAACCAGTGATTTGTTGGTGCATTGGCCGGTATTGACCTTGGAGCATGAACCCAAAATTGTATTTGTATACGAGGGAGACAATGACTTGGCGGCCGGTGAACATCCCGACAGTATCATCTTGGAGATGAAGCGATGGGTTGAACAAGCCCAAGAGGCTATGCCTAATGCGCTCTTGATACTCGTAGGCGCCAAGCCTTCGCCCTCACGCTTGCAATTTGAAGAACAGTACTTCCAATTCAACGATCTCTTGTATGCCCTGTGTGAAGAAATGGGTTTGGGTTATGTCGATACTTGGGGGGCTTTGGCTGATTATGGGGCTGTACGCGAGGAATACTTCTTGGCCGATCGTCTGCACCTGAACGCCGACGGATACGTTCATTGGTGCGAGGCTTTTCGCCGAACACTCGCTGATTTTGAAGCAAAGGGGATGTTGGAATAATGGCTTTTTCTCTTCCGTTTCCTCCCCTGAAGCGCTATCGGTTTGCCCCCATCTTGGGTTGGTCGGCCAGTCGATACGATGTGTTTTCACTGTGCAAGCGCAAGTACTATTATGCGTATTACAGCAAATACGACAAGGAATTCTCTGATTCCCAAATCAAGTTCCTTAAGGGTCTGACAACCGAGGCCTTAGCTGTTGGGACATTGGTCCATGACTTGATTGCCGAAATGGTCGCGAGGCTTCAAAAAAGCCGCAAGCCCATCGATAGAGACCGATTGAAAGCCTATGTGGCCAAACAGGTCGAGAATTATGTGCAAACCCAGCGCTTTTTTGAGATTCACTACAAGACTCTGGAAACGATTCCCCAACAGGCCATCGAACAAGCGGTATGCGATATGGTTTTTCGCTTTTTGGATTCACCCGCATGGGAACGCTTGCTGGCTCTATCTGACTTGGAACTGCAATCGGCCATCATTGAACCCGAAGGATATGGCGAAACCCGCGTAGGTGGATTAAAGGCCTATTGCAAAGTTGATTTCCTGATTCCTCAGGGAGACAAGGTGTTGATTTTGGATTGGAAAACCGGCAAGAAGGATCCCGATAAATTCCGGAAGCAGCTTTTGGGGTATGCCTTGTTCGCCTCTGAGAACTTGGGTGTTTCTACTCAAGATATCGAGGCAAAGGTGGTGTTTTTCAAACCCGAATACGAGGAAGTTGCCTTGCATTTGGAAGCCGATGAGATAGCCAATTTCATTCAAGTGGTGGCTCGCGAATCACAAGATATGTATGCCTTTACTACTGACATCGAGAATAACCTTCCGAAGGAAAAAGCTGATTTTGAAATGCTGCGCGAGGGTCACGGTTTGTGTGCTTACTGCGAATACAAGGAATTGTGTGGTCGATGAAGTAGTTTTGGCTATGCGCTACTGGTTTTTCTTGTTTTCGTTCGTGGCTAGTTCAGCTTCGGCTCAGCTTCTTCCCAATGGGCAGTACTTGGAGGGGAATTCGATTTATTGGGCCTCTAATGACACCCTGTATTGGGAGAATCAAATTCCTAGCTATCACATAGTGGCTCGAACGACTCGGGATACTTCTAGTTTGGAAGGTCGAGTATTGATTCACGATACTTACCGCATCACTTTGAAGTATTTGGAAGGGGGCCGGGTTAGCGATTTGCGCTACATTCAACGAGCTCTGAAAAATTTGTACATCGATCGCTATGAGTTTTTTGTCATTGAAAAAGACAAGGCGGCTCAGCGAATGGAAATGGTTTCAGTGAGTGGAGAGGTGCCAACCGCGGGTTATTTCCTGGCTCGAGCTGGGAAAAGGGCGACCAACTCTTTGTTGATTTCGGCGGCCGCCATTCCCATAGCTTTGGTCACTCCAGCCTTGGCGGCTGTAATTCCCGCTTTGGTCGTGATTAATCAAGTTGGGGTATACAAAGACCTTAAACGAGCCGGTGTCATGTTACAAGAACAAGGCATTTGATCGTAAGTGTATGCCCGAAAGGGCATTTTTTTGGACTCATTGTGTAATTACAATGTAATTACGAAATTGCCTGAATGAAAATCCCTGTTGTACCCATTGGCAATTCCAAAGGCCTTCGTTTGCCAGCTTCTGTTTTAAAGAAAATGGGTAATCCTGAGTATTTTGAATTGGTGGAGGAGGCCGATGGCTTGCGATTGCGAGCAGCTAAAAATCGCAGGGCTGATTGGAGTGCGGCCTTCCAGGTTGGAAGGGAAACAGACATTCAAGCCAGTAATATCCCCGTTGAACCATGGTATTGAGGCCCTATGATATTCATTGGGTGGAACTGGATAATCAGGTTCAACGCCCTTTTGTGATTCTGTCTCCCCTTGAGATGAATGCCCACTTGGGCCACGTATTAGCGGCGCCGCTGAGCTCTCAAGCGCAGCCTTGGCCTACTCGAGTAATCTTAGAAGAATGGGATTTTCACAGCGAAGTGGCCATAGAAGGTATGTGTCGAATAGACAAACAACAGGTTCAAGGTCGCATGGCCCGGTTAAACGCCTTAGCCATTCGTAGGGTCAAAGCGGTATTGAAAGAAATGCTGGTCGATTAAGCCTCTGACAACAAGCGGTTCAGTGTGGCACTGGGACGCATGATGCGGTTGGCTTTTTCGGTATTGGGGCGGTAGTATCCGCCGAGATCAGTGGCTTGGCCCTGAACGGCATTCAATTCGCCCACGATGTTCATTTCTTCAGCCGAAAGGGCAGATGCGAGAGCGGCGAAGGCCTTTTTCAATTCAGCGTCTTGACCTTGGGCCGCCAATTCTTGAGCCCAGTACAGTGCGACATAGAAATGGGAACCGCGGTTGTCCAAACTTCCAATTTTGCGAGTAGGGCCTTTGTCGTTGTCCAAGTATTTGGCAGTGGCTGCGTCCAGAGTGGTGGCCAATACCTGAGCCTTCTGATCACCGGTTACCATAGCGTAATGCTCAAACGATACGGCTAAGGCTAAAAATTCACCGAGTGAATCCCAACGCAGGTAGTTTTCGTCGTAAATCTGTTGAGCCAACTTGGGAGCAGAGCCACCGGCGCCGGTTTCAAACAATCCACCACCATTCATCAAAGGAACAATGCTGAGCATCTTGGCTGAGGTTCCAACTTCCAAAATGGGGAACAAATCGGTCAAATAATCGCGCAACACATTGCCTGTAACTGAAATGGTGTCCAATCCCTGCACAATGCGCTCCAAAGAATACTGGGTAGCGCTACGTGGATCTTTGATCAAAATTTCCAAACCTTCTGTATTATGATTGGGCAAATACTGGTTGACTTTGGCAATCAACTGTCGATCATGGGCTCGATTCTCGTCTAGCCAGAAAACGGCAGGAGTTTGGGTGGCCTTGGCGCGGTTCACGGCCAACTTGATCCAATCTTGAATAGGAGCATCCTTGACCTGGCACATTCTGAAAATGTCACCGGCCTCAACCGATTGACTCATCAAAACCTTGCCGTTGGCGTCGATGACATCGACACGGCCAGCAGACTTGAGTTGGAAGGTTTTGTCGTGAGAACCGTATTCTTCGGCTTTTTGAGCCATCAAACCCACATTGCTTACGCTTCCCATAGTGGCGGGGTTCAAGGCTCCATTTTTCTTGCAGAATTCGATGGTGGCGTCGTAAACACCGGCATAACAACGGTCGGGAATGACGGCCACTGTGTCCTGGGTTTTGCCTTCGGCATTCCACATGCGGCCTGATTCGCGAATCATGGCGGGCATGGAGGCATCGATGATCACATCAGAGGGTACGTGCAAATTGCTTATGCCTTTGTCGCTGTTAACCATGGCCAGAGCAGGGCCAGATGCCAAAGCGGCTTTCAAAGCCTCTTCAATTTCAGCGCGTTTGCTAGAATCAAGGGATTGAATTTTGGCGTAAACATCACCCAAGCCGTTTCGGGTATCAACTCCTAAAGCCTCAAAATCTTGGCCGTATTTAGCAAAAACGTCGGCAAAAAACACTTCAACAAAAGCTCCAAACATGATGGGGTCACTGACCTTCATCATGGTGGCTTTCAAATGCACCGAAAACAAAGTGCCTTCAGCTTTGGCCTTTTCCATTTCTTCAGCTACAAAAGATTTCAGTTGCGAAAGGCTCATGGTAGCTGAGTCTATGATTTCGCCGGCCTGCAATTGGATGCCGGACTTGAGGGTTTGGGTATCGCCACTCTCAGAGGTAAAGACCAAATCAACAGAACCCGATTCAGCGGTGGTCAACGATTGTTCACTGCCATAAAAATCACCGCCCTTCATGTGGGCCACGCGAGACTGGGAGTCAGCGCTCCAAGCGCCCATACGGTGAGGGTGTTTCTTTGCATATTCCTTTACAGCCTTGGGTGCTCTGCGATCGGAATTTCCTTCGCGCAACACGGGGTTCACGGCCGAACCTTTTACCTTGTCATAGCGAGACTTAGCCTCTTGCTCTTCGGGCGTTTGGGGGTTCTCGGGGTAATGGGGAATCGCATATCCTTGAGCCTGCAATTCAGCAATAGCTGCCTTTAGCTGAGGCACCGAAGCTGAGATATTCGGCAACTTGATGATGTTGGCCTCGGGTTGAGTGGCCAATTGGCCCAACTCGGCTAGGTCATCGGCAATGCGTTGCTCGGGCTTCAGGTATTCTGGAAATTGACTCAAAATACGGCCAGACAGACTGATGTCGCGGGTTTCAATTTCAATGTTTGCTTTTTGGGCATAGGCCTCAATGATGGGCAAAAATGAATAAGTCGCTAAGGCAGGTGCCTCGTCTGTCAGGGTGTAAATGATGCTGTGTTTGGCCATGGGTCTCGCTAAATCGGCTGCAAAGATACGATTTAGCTTGCGGCCTTAGAGGGCTTTGGCTTTGAATCTGTTTACTCAGAGTTCGAGTATTTGTCATGGCAATGTCAAATCGCCGTATTGGCTAAACGAAAGTTGTGCTTTTTTGCGTCTTTTATACGTTGCCGCAGAGCGGCAGGACTCTATGACCATTCCCCGTTTGCCAAAGCATTTGGCCTTAGCTTTTTTATTCTTGAATTTTTCAATTCTGTTCGGTCAGGGTGTGAATTACGATTTCTTCGAAAAGGAGTATGCTACGTATGCTCCTGGTAATGGCGCGGGGCTTAATCAGTTTATCCCTTACAGCGTTCGTCAGATTCAGACGACAGCAGGTTCAAAGACCGATGCTTACACCGTTGGAGGTGTCGTTCGTCGAACCAATAACGATTTGGAGTTCTATGCCGCTCGATTTGATGATACCCATGCCTTGGTTTGGTCCAATCGCTATGGAACCAATCGCAATCAGACGGGTGAGTTCATCGAAGTTGTACCTTTTCCAGGCGGGTCTTTTGCTTTATGTGGCGAGTCATTTGAAGCAGGGGCTGTCAATGCCAATTTGGGGGCCATTTTTGCGGCCAATGCCGACGGCTCCTTGAAATGGTCTAGAATCTTTGCGAACAAAAGTGCGGCTGGCCGGGCTTCGGCCTTAAAGGGCGCTTGTTTAAGCGGTAAGTATTTGTATTCAGCTGGCTTTGACGCTCAATGGTCAACCAAAGAACAGGTTGCGGTCATTAAATTGGATACCAATGGAAACGAACAGTTTTTCCGTCTGTTTGATTTCGGAGAAACCCAGCAGCGCGCCTACGCCATTGCTGAATCGACGGGAACTGTAGTAGTAGTAGGCCAATGCGGGGCCAATAACAACAATTTGAAGCCCTTTATATTGTTGCTCAATACTGACGGCTCGGTGAAGGCGGCGTTCAAAGGCAATAGCACTGGGTTAAATACCTACAACAACTTGCTCATCAACGGGAATACGGTTTGGATCAGCGGCCGCACTAACTCAAGAGGTAATAATGATGTGCTGGTTGCGCAATTCAACTTGAGTAGCCAAACTTTGGCCTGGACCGTGGGCTTAGGGACCAACCGAAACGATTATCCGTCGGGGATAGTGTACGACGGCTCCTTGTGGGTCAGTGCACAAACCGACAATACCTTACCCCGCACTCGTCAGGGTTTATTGGAGTTGAATCCGGCCAATGGGTCATTGAAAGAGGGTTCTATATTGTACTTTGGAAATACCCAAAATTTCGATGCTGGCCGTTATTCCAATGCCATAGATCATCGGCCTTCGGGCGGAATCAATGCCGTTGGCCGTCCCAGCAACTTTCAGGCGAGTTTCGCTCGAATGACAGTTAGCCCTTTGGCTAATTCTTGCGGCATGAACGATTACACTTGGACCTCGTTTGCCTTGAGTAGGCCATTGGTTTCGTATTCGGTCAAAGACTCTACCATAAGTGGAGATTTTACCAGTGATTTAGGTTTGTCACTGACAGCGGTACCCTTGAATGAAAATGTTCAGTGCAACCAAGCCTGTCCTCTCCCCATTCAAGTGCTGAAAGACACAGTTTATATGTGTAAGGAAGTAGGTTCTTTGGCGGTTGATGGCACTCAGCCTTTAACGGCTTCCTATTCTTGGGAAAACGGCACCGGAACGGCTACCCGTACCTTCTTTGCCGAGGGTACTTATTACTTGACTACAAGCAACCCCTGTGGCAGCCGCAAAGACACGGTCGTGGTTGTTCAGGACCAAGCCCCTAGCCATCCTGGATTCCGCGATACCTTGTTTTGCACGCCCACTTGGACCTATTCGGTTGATTTACCTGTAGCCAACCGGAAATACATCTGGAACAACGGTTCTACCCAGGCCTATCGGGTATTCAATAGTCAACCCGGCAAATATTGGATGGAGTCGATCAACGCTTGCGGTCGTCGCATCGATACCTTGACCTTGATTCAGGGAAAAGAGCCGCTTGATTTGAATCTAGGGGATACCTTTTTGTGTGCCGGCCAAGGTGGAAGCATCACCAAAACGATCAATCCCGAACCTTTTGTGAGTTACTTATGGGACAATGGCACAGCGGGAACCTCTCGATTTGTGGTGAATCCGGGTGTGTTTTGGGTAGAGTCGAGCAACATCTGTGGCACACGCAGGGATTCATTCTCGGTAACCTTGAAAACACTGCCTATTCCCTTGGCCAAAACCGATACCACCTTCTGTGACGGGTTTGTGGGCACCTATACCCTCGATGTGAGGCGCCCTGGTTGCACCTATTTCTGGGCCGATGGATTTAATGATTCTATTCGCACCTTCAATACCCGCGGTACCTTTTTCCTGTATTGCGAAAATGCTTGTGGAACTACCATTGATACGGTGACGATAAGCCAGGACACCCTGCCTTTGCATATGTTGGACAAGGAGGTTTGGTTTTGCAAGGGCCAGCCTTATACCTTGAAGGCTACGCAACCCTTTGGAGGGCCCTTTGATTACCTCTGGAGCAATGGAGCTCGCACACCCGAAATCTTGGTGGCCTATACGCAAACTTTGATTTTGACGACCGCTAACGTCTGCGGATACATACGCGATACGGTGATTGTTCACTCGGAAATCTGTCCCTGTCATTACTACATGCCCAATGCCTTTACTCCTCATAATTTGGATGGGCTCAATGATGGAATCAAGCCCCAGACTGACTGCCCGATCAAAAGCGGAACTTGGTCCATATACAGCCGTTGGGGCGAGTGTTTGGCCAAAGACATGCCCATTACCCAAGCTTGGGATGGCATGTATATGGGTAAGCCCCTTCCCGAGGGTGTATACATTTACAAAATCTACGGTCTCTACGACGAAACGGTAGAAGCCTCTCGAATTATCTCTGATGCTGGAGTGATTCACCTCTTATACGGAAAAGAAAAATGATGAAACAATACTTTTTACCTCTTCTTTGTTTGGCCCTAAGTGGTCAGGCAATGGCCCAATCTGAAACCTACACAGAGGGTTTCGAGGCCACTTTTTTTGGTGTTCCCGCTGGTTGGGCTGGCGTAGGAAATTCCAACCAATGGTCCCGCCAAACTACCGGCACGCAGCCGACCTGCTCGCCCTACAGCGGAGCAGCCATGTACCGATTTGAAACTCGTTTTGGAATTACCCAAACGATCAGCACCCCCAAAGTTGATTGGAGTAAGCGCGGTACCAACAATACCTACTTCTCTTTTTACCTATACCGCGACAGCCAAAACACGAATGCTGACAGCTTGTCGATATTCGTCAACACAAGCCGCAGCTTAACGGGAGCTTCTTGGATAGGAGGCGTGGCTCGTTACGCCTATGCCCAGTACCCCGATTCAGTACAAGAAGGTTGGAAGCGCTACAGTTTTGCTATACCCGGATCTTTTACCGGTACCGAGAATTACATTATGATTCGCGGCAACGCCGCTCGCGGCAACCGCATCTACCTGGATAGTGTTGAATGGGAGGGATATCCCACCTATTGCGCAGGCACACCAACGGCTGGTAGCATCAGCACAAATCCCAAGCTGATTTGCACCAACCAAGGTTCGGCCCAATTTACCTTGAGCGGTATGACCACAGGAACAGGTATTACCTACACCTGGCAATTCGCCGATTCCTTGACCGGAGCATGGACCACGATCAATACCCCCAATACCCAGTGGCAAAGCGGAAATATCAACCGCAGTTTGTATTTCCGTTGCATTGTGAACTGTGACAAATCAGGTGAGTCAGATACTACCGATGCCTACTACTTGTTTGTGGATGTCAACAATGAAATTACGGGCCCTAACTTCACTGTAACTCCTGCCAATACCACCTTGTGTGCAGATGACGATCCTGTAGGAATCAAATTGACCATTTCAGACGGCCGAAGCATGACCTACAGCTGGAACCCTACAGATGGTATTCAAGAAATTACCGGGGACAGTGTATGGGCTAGTCCTTCAGTCACCACTTTGTATCAAATTGTAGGTGTTGATTCTATGGGTTGCAGCACTACACGCCAAGCTCGTGTAACCATCGATCCAGGACCGAACGTGACCATTGCCGCGGGTGACACCAATGTGTGCGAAGGTTCAGCGGTAACCCTAACCGCCAACGGTTTTGGCTTTGGTATTACCTATGAATGGAGCACCGGTGAGACTACACGTACCATCAACTTCACCTCTAGCGGTGCCGATACCGTTTGGGTGAAAGCTAGCAGCAATGCCGGATGTTCTCGTACGGTTTCACAAGTCATCAATACAGTGAAAAAGCCAGTGGCCGATATGACCTATACCCAATTTGATGACTCGTTCAACTTCTACAACGCCTCCTTGAACTCAGCCGGTGGAGTGGAGTGGTATTACGGAGATGGCAACGAAAGCCGCAAGGAGAATCCCGTTTACAATTACGGGAAGGCCGGTGGGTTCACCGTTACTTTGGTGGCTAAAAATCCTCCCTGTGCCGCTGATACAGCCTACTTTGATGTAGAGTCCATGTTGACCAATGCTACCTTGGATCTGCGTTTGAAAGGCATTGAGGTTTCTCCCAATCCTACTTCTGATAAGGTGTGGGTAGAGTCGGCTGAACCTTTGATGGGTGTTCGCTATGCACTATTCTCCATGGATGGCCGTTTGGTCTTCATGGGTGATGAGCATGTGAGCCCCAATTTGTTCTCGGTTGATTTGACCGGAGTCAATCCTGGTTTGTATTTGCTGTGGGTAGAGGCCGACGGCAAACAAGGAGCATATCGAATTCAAAAACAATAAGAGAAAGGGGCTTCGGCCCCTTTTTTTATGCCCACTGCAGATAGGCTTGAAGACCGCTATCATTTGCATGCTTGCAACCCTTAGCGAAGCAAGGTGAAGCTAGTGGTGCCGTGGCGTTTTTGTCCTACCCCGGTCCAGTACATATCGGCCCGAATAATGTAAACACCATCAGGCACCAAGTTGCCTTGATACGTGCCATCCCAGTAGGGTTGGCTGGGGCTGGATAGGAAGAGCAATTGACCCCAACGGTTATAAATGCTGAAGTCGGTGCGGTCAAATTCGCCTATAGGAGCATAGCCGTCGTTGCGTCCATTTCCATCTGGCGTAAAAGCCGTGGGCAACCAAAATTCAATCAGGGGGTCGATGGTGTTCAGCGCCAGGCTCGCTTTTTGGGTACAGCCATTGGGATCGGTGACCATCAAGTTGATCAACATGCGTTGAAAAGCTCTGATGCGGGGGCTGATTTCGTTGCTTTGGTCTCGGAATGAGTCTAGAGGGGTCCAATCGTAGCGGTAATCTCCCGGCGGATTAACCTGCGCATTTAAAGTCGTCCAACTACCGGTCTTAACCCCCACTAGGGTATCAATGGTCAATTGGATCTCCGGAACGGCGGCGACTATTTGCCAAGCCGTATCAGTGCAGCCATTGGCATCGGTAACTGTGACCAAATAATTGCCGGTAGCCAAGTTTCGGAAGGCAGAATGCCGACCATCCGGGTCTTTTTCCACCGGGCTAAGCGGTGGGGTTATGGTCCAGCTGTAGGCTGGAGTTCCCCCTTGGGTGAGGCACTCAATAAAGCCCTTTTTATCTCCGGCGCAGTCGCCTCTAAAGCCTGATACAGAAATCAGCAAGGTATCGGGTTCTTGAATCCATACATTGATGGAATCACGGCAGCCGTTTTGGTCAACAGCATAGGCCTTGTATATGCCTGCATACAAATTGGTAGCTGTAGGAGAGTTGCCCAATTGAGTGGGATTCCAACTGAAGATGTAGGTGGGTGTGCCGCCAGTGGCTTCAATTTCTGCGTAGCCAGTGGGTGTGCTTTTGCACAAGGCATCGGTGATTTTGGTGGTTTGCAATTGCAAGCGGTCAGGTTCGTCGACGAGCACAATAGCGCTGTCTACACAGAAATTTTGATCGCTTACCCTGACTTTGTAAGAACCTGCTTTGAGCCCGCTTACTTGAGCGGTTCCCGCTCCCGATGGGCTCCAATAGTAATTGAGTTTTTGCCAGGGCTTGTTTGTGCTGACTACTCGGGCTTGACCATCGGCGTAGCCGAAACAGCTGGCATCTAACACCCAAACAGAATCGATTTTTACTGGATTGGGCTTGCGGGACAAGGTGAAACTATCTTCCGTTTTACAGCCGTATGCATCGGTGACTTTCAATCGGTATTTGTCTTCTTTGTCAATAATGATGGTGGGGTTTTGGCTCCCGTCTTGCCAGAGGTAAGTGGAATACCCCGGAACCTTGATGGTGTAGCTCTGGGCTACACAGGAAGAATCGATGATGTCGGGCAGGTCCAATACAGGCCTAATGATATTGACGAAACCTGAGTCCTTGCACGTGCCGAATTTGTTGCTGATTTGAACCCAAGCTTTGCGATAGCCCGGGTCAAATTTGGCTTTGGTCGTTTTGGTGGTATCGCCGTTGAACCATTTGACCTGGGTGTAAACTCCGGTTGGGGCGTTGTAGCTCACCTCCAATTTGCTGGTATCGTACCAGCATTGGCTCCAGGGTTTGCTTTTGCCGTTGACGGTAATTTCGCATTCGTTTTCGAAGAATACGAAGAAGG
>JBJOHK010000077.1:0-2992 GCA_046047755.1 Bacteroidota bacterium
AAGAAAATTGGCTGGAAAGACGGTTTTCGGGCCATCTACTGCATTCTCAAATACAACCTATTCAGTCGATAATTGTCGGATTATTGCTCTCCCAAAACGAGGGTTTGTAAGTCGGCAAAACCGATTTTTTTGAATCGACCGCGATTGCCGAAGAGCCACAGGGCATCTTCGCTGAAGGCGCAGGCATTGTAACCCAAATCCATCAATGGAATCCAGTTTTGACCCCCATCGATGCTGATGTCGGTGCCGTTGGTGCCGGTGCAAGCGGCCCAAGTTTTGTCGCCGGGGTGAATGGCGACGCAGCTGCGGTAGCCCAAAGGAGGGTGAGGGCAGAGTTGCCAGGTGACGCCTGAGTTGTCGGAGAAGGCGGCGGTAGAGTCTCGGTCATTGGGTCGGGTGTAGTCGCCGCCGACGGCGAGGAGTTTGAAACCGAGATTTTCTCGATACCCGGTTAGGCTGTAACAACCGCCAGCCACACCTTTCATCAAGGGTATAGGAAAGCGCATAGTTTTATACAATTGCTCGTCAAAAAGAGGCATGGCCGATTGTTGTATGCGCGCCAATCGAGCTAGGTTGCCATGAATCAATGTGGCTTCGGCCTCGTAGCCCCCACCGGCAAAGAGTATAGATGGAAGATCCATGCCCATTCCTAGCGCCAGCATGGAGGATCCAGAAGCAGCAAATAAAGCATCACTGGCCGAACGGGCCGTGGCTATGGGTTTCCCGTCTTCTTGGGTCCAAGGGGCCCAAGTTCGGCCCGAATCTGCACTGATCAAGAGATCGTAAACAAAGGCTGAGTCGCTATCCTTTACGGGTACCGCATAGGGATCACCGGCGACAATGGCTATTTCGAGCTGATTGCCCATGAGTTCCAAGGCGTCAAGGAAGACCCCTGGTCGAAAATTTTCATAGACCAAGAGCCAAGAGGCTCCGCCATCGTAGGTGCGCAAAATTACGGCTGAGTCACCCGAGTGGATGACCAGGGCATTCAGCGAGTCCCAAGCTTCGATATCGCGAAAATCGCAGCGCTCATATCCCTTTGGGGAGCAGTTGATCCAGCTTTGGCCTCCGTCTGCCGTTCGTATGATGGTTCCCAAGCTTCCCGAAGCCCAGACATTTTGATTGTCGAGTACTTCTAGGCCTCTGTAATGTTGAGCAAAAGAGGCCAAGCTAGAAAGTAGAATCAGAAGCGTCAGCAGAATTTTTTTCATGGACTGGGGAAAATTAAGGCAAAAATTAAAAACCCTTGTGGCGACTCGATGGGATTCTGTTATTCTTCTGTCAGTAGGTTCTAGGTACTTGTTAATGTGAAACTTGTGAACGAATTTGCTAAAGAACTTAAACTTTTGCCTATGCAAGAAAACACTACTGTAATCTTACTTACTGCAGAAAAATCTACTTCCCCAGAGCGCGTGGAGCAGGCTATTGCCGGTCTTCATTTAGCCTTCCGCGTGCCGGTTCAGTACATTGAGACAGACGAATCGGCCGAATGGGAAAATTCTCGCAGCGTGATCTGCACACGCAAGTCGGGTAAATTGTGGAAAGCCATGGCAGTGGCGGCCGAAGAAATGAAGGCCACCTTTGTTTGCGTAATGGCTGCTCCGGTCTCGGGCAGCATGCTCGGGGGCGGAATGAGCTCTCGCGTGGGTCTTTTTACATGCTCGCTTATCTATTTGAACCCTCAGTCAAACTGGTGCAAACCGCAAGCGGTTTTGATGCACTTGGGGACCTTAAGCGAGAGCCGGCAGAAACTCTACCCGGTATCGCTGTTGTCGAAGGCTACCTTCGCCCCGGTGAACATCGTAGGTTTGACGTCTTCCAAAAGCCAGGAAGACGAAAACTACTTGGCCATCTACTGCCGCCAAGCCGAAGAGTACATGGCTAAAAAGGGCATAAGGGCTACCTGCTCGGAACAACAAATTGGAGCCGATGTGACGGCGCGATTGTTGGAATTGAGCGGAGCGCAGGGCTGTCATTGGTTGAGCATTTTGAACGAAACCGATTCGGATCGAATGTTCAAAACTTCAATGGTTCAGCACATTTGCAACAAAGCTACGGTGCCCTTGTTGATTACTCCTCGGCAAGAGGTGGTCGGCATGGGAGGATCGGGTTACTAGGAGAACTTGGATTTGTAAGTCGCGCGGGCGGCGGGCAGGGCCCGCCGCCCGCGTCATTTATACTGATTCTGTACAGGATATCAGCCAGGCCTGCAGTGCCCATACAGCGGCTGTATGGGCCCGGACTGAGGTCCCAATTCGGCGTGCTCATCTGCCCAAAAACCTGTGAACAATTTTGATGGAATCCCTGCCCCTTGTGTGCGAACTTGCAGGGGTATGGCGATTCGAACGATGCAAGAATTCATTTCGGCGGGTGAAACCCCTGAAATTTTATTTTGGGTGGGCTGTGCCGGGAGTTTTGACGAACGTGCCCAGCGGGTGAGCCGGGCTTTTTCCCAATTGTTGGAGAAGGCGAATGTCTCGTTTGCGATCCTTGGAACGGAAGAGGGCTGCACGGGTGATCCGGCCAAACGGGCGGGCAATGAATTCCTGTTTCAGATGCAGGCCTTGCAGAACATTGAACTCTTAAATGGATATGGGGTGAAACGCATGGTGACGGCTTGTCCGCACTGCTACAATACCTTGAAGAACGAATACCCTCAGTTGGGGGGGCATTACGAAGTGGTGCACCATACGCAATTCTTGAATGAGCTGTTGGAGAGTGGTCGTTTGGCCATCGAAGGTGGCGCCTTTAAGGGTAAGAAAATCACCTACCACGATTCTTGCTATTTGGGTCGTGCCAACGGCGTCTACGAGGCCCCTCGCATGGTTATGGAGCGTCTGGACGCTGATTTGCAAGAGATGAAGCGCTGCCGTACCAACGGTTTGTGCTGCGGGGCGGGTGGTGCCCAGATGTTCAAAGAAGCCGAAGCGGGTGATCGCGAGGTGAACCACGCCCGGGCCGAAGAGGCCTTGGAAACGGGTGCTGAAATCAT
>JBJOHK010000078.1:0-6061 GCA_046047755.1 Bacteroidota bacterium
CGTGAGAATGGATTCGCCGCGTTACGAATAGTTGTGCCTTGCCTGGTCATTGGGTTACACCTAAACCTGGAAAATAAACTCAAAGAAGAGAGTGTACAGTACGAACTGATCTGTGAAATGAGTTTGGCAGAACATGATGTTCCCGTTCTCGAACTTTTAAATGTTCAGCGTTCGTTTCCTAGCGATCCTGGATTGTTGAATTATTTCCGATACAATTCAGGTTCCAAGAGTGAGTTTGAACAGCGCATTCGCCAAATATACTTGCCGGGTACCGAGCAAAAATTCCAACTGAGCATATACGATTTTGATCCCTATGGTGTCGATAGGCATGGAGTGTCTGCTTTTGATGAGGCTACTTTGAGGAAATTGTTTCAATCGCCTGAATCGAAAACGATAGGAGAGAATTTTAAACGACTAGAATCCAAGAGTTTGTATGGGTCCTATTTGGGTCGCTTTGATGTCCGGGATGGTCAATCGGTTTTAGGTCGGGTTTATTTATTGCTTTCGCCTCAAACTTCTAGCTCTAGCGGTCGATTAACAGAGGCTCTTAGACCCAGTGTTCTCAAGCAACAAATTGCCGATTACGGATACAGTTCTGCTCGTTATGTGCAAGGACGTCTCAGCCATCAAGAAGGAAGTTTTCGATACCCTATTGCTTTGTTTTCTGGTTCAAAGCAGCCTTTGGTCTTACTAGACTCATCCAAAATTGGACATGCTGGAGAGTATCGAATCTCCCAACAAGAGCGGTCGGGATTTTGGAAGGAAATGCCGCGTTATCGCCATTTGGTCTGGCTCGATGAAAATGGAAATGCGACGGTTCTTAGTAAACCACAAGATCGCAGCATTGAGAATTTAACCAGCTTTACCCTCATCGCCTTGTTTGGGTTTTTGGTTTTGATTGGCAAGTATGCGATTGAGGCTTGGATGCGCTTTTGGAAGCCGAGATATACCCGTTGGTTGACCAGCGACCTTTGGGAACAAGAATCAAAAGACGAGGAAAGAGAATTTTTCTTATCTAGTCGCTTGCGAATGTCAGTGACCTGGTTGGTTTTTGGAATTTTCATAGTGGTCTTGTTCATTACCATCAACTTCTCCAGTACGAATTACGAAAGGCGTCAGCGCGAGTTTTTATCTGAACAGGCCGCAGAGATTTCCAATACGCTTCAACGGCAAGCCAACGTAAATGCCTTATTTGGGCGTTATGAAACCGGAATTCTCGATGAGTTGAGTGAGTACTACAATACGGATATCAATCTCTACGATACAAAGGGACGCCTTTTGGTTTCAAGCAATGAAAGCCTTTTTAGGGATTACCACCACGGCCGATTGATGAATCCAGAGGCATACAGAGAATTTCAAAAAGACCGTATTTCGGCTTGTATCAAGACCGAATACTTGGGTGAATTGGAGTATATATCGGCCTATACCGCCTTGTTAGACAATGATCTAAACACGGTAGGCTACTTGAACTTGCCCTATTTCTCAAACCGCAGCGATTTGTATCGTGAATTGAGTGAATACGGTTCTACCTTGATTAACTTGTTCGCCTTGGTGTTCGCCTTGGCGGCATTCGTGGCCAATGCCCTAGCTCTTCGCATTTCTCATCCCTTGAATTGGATTCGCAATCAAATGGGAACCCTGCATTTGGGCAGCAGTCTTCAGCGACTGAGCTGGGACAAAAAGGACGAAATCGGGCTTTTGGTAGCCGCCTACAATACCATGGTAGAGCAATTGGAAGCCAGTTTGAATCAGCTGGCTGAAAGCGAACGCCAAGGGGCATGGAGAGAAATGGCTAAGCAGGTGGCACATGAAATTAAAAATCCGCTGACACCGATGCGTTTGTCCTTGCAACACTTGCAACAAGCCATTCGCCGAGGCGATGAGAATTTGGTTGAGAAGTTTCAGCGCACCTCTGAGTTGCTCATTCAACAGATTGATGCTCTGAGCAATATGGCCGAAGAATTTTCCTCTTTCGCGAAGATGCCCGACCCGGTCATGGCGCGCCATGATTTGGTTGAGGTGTTGTCAAGCGCAGTGGCGTTGATGGGCAAGGAGCACGCTTCGCCGCTGGAGTGGAGTCCGCCTCGTATGCCGTGTTGGGTATGGGTAGATCAGCAACAGCTCGGTCGAGTGTTTAATAACTTGATTAAGAATGCCATACAGTCTATTCCAGAAGATAGATTGGGTCATATTCGAGTAGAATTGCAAGCAGAAGAGGCTCGTTTCCAAGTTCGCATTACCGACAATGGAAAGGGCATCGCTGAAGAGTTGAGAAGCAAGATTTTCTCTCCGAATTTCAGCACGAAAAACAGTGGCATGGGCCTTGGTTTGGCCATGTCCAAGAAGATGATTGAACAGTTTGGTGGAGAAATTTGGTTCCGCTCTGAACTAGGCCAGGGAACTATATTCTATGTGTCTTTGCCGGTAATTTCAGAATCGGAGTCGACCTTAAGCGAAGCTTGAACTTGTTGTTGAAACTTGGTGTAACCCGTGCGCGTAATGGGGCTGTGTCCAAAGTGCTCGCTCCATGAATCTGGGCTTAACTGTCCCCATGTTTCTTTAGACCATTCTACCCAGTGGCCAATGGGTTCGAAACGCGGCTCCTGATGGGGAGAGGCGAATCGGTTCCAGGGGCAAACTTCTTGGCAGATGTCGCAGCCAAAGGCCCAACCATTTAGCATCTGCTCTTGTTCGCCGCTCAATGGGTCTTTTTGTTCTATGCTGAGGTAACTGATGCAGGATCGGCTGTCTATGACCCCTGGCTGCACAATGGCTTGAGTAGGGCAGGCCTCTATGCAAGCCGTGCAAGTACCGCAATGGTCGGTGGTGGCGCTATCGGCTGGTAGCGCCGTGCTGCACACTATTTCCGCCAAAAAGAAGTAGGAGCCTTCGCCTTTTCGGAGCAATAAGCTGTTCTTTCCGATCCAGCCTATGCCTGATAAGGCTGCCCATTGACGCTCCATTACCGGTGCGCTGTCGACAAATACACGACCCTGGCATTCGGGGTCGCATTCTCGGATGAAGTCAAACAGCAAAAAGGCTTGGTCTTTGACAACTCTGTGATAGTCTTCTCCAAAGGCGTATTTGGCTATTTGGGGGCTGTTCTTGGGCTGTGCGGCCGATGTATAATAATTGTAGGCCAAGCTGATGACCGTTTGGCAACCAGGAACCAATTGCCGAGGGTCCAGCCGTTTTTCGAGGTTTCGTTCCAGATAGCCCATTTCACCATGGAACTGCGACTGCAAATAAGATTCGAAATGTTGTCTTTCTTCTTCCAAGGCTCTGGCTTGGGCGAACCGGCAATCCAAAAACCCTAACTCACGGGCTTTGTCTTTGATGGCCTTGGCAAGCGCTTCAGGCGTCATGAGCTATTAGAATAAGCCGCCTTGGGGCTTGTGAGACATTTTACCCAAGTGATTAAAAGCGGCTTGGGTAGCTTCGCGGCCACGGGCTGTGCGCTGTATGTAGCCTTCCTGTATCAAGAAAGGTTCGTAGACTTCTTCAATGGTACCGGCATCTTCCCCCACGGCAGTGGCAATGGTGTTCAAGCCAACCGGACCACCCTTGAATTTTTCAATGATGGTCAACAAAATACGGTTGTCCATTTCGTCCAAACCATTGGCATCTACATTCAAAGCTTTCAGACCAAACTGGGCAATGTCCAGGGTGATTCGGCCATCGCCTTTGATTTGGGCGAAGTCGCGAACCCGGCGCAACAAGGCATTGGCTATACGAGGAGTACCTCGGCTTCTGCGGGCAATTTCAAAAGCTGCATTTTCGTCGATGGGTGCTTGCAAGATTCCAGCGCTGCGGCTAATAATGCCTTGCAAAGTATCGGCCTTGTAATATTCCAAACGGCAGTTGATGCCAAATCGCGCACGAAGCGGAGCCGTGAGAAGACCGCTTCGGGTTGTTGCTCCCACCAAGGTAAAGGGAGAGAGGTTGATTTGCACACTGCGCGCATTGGGCCCGGTATCGATCATGATATCGATGCGGTAATCTTCCATGGCAGAGTACAAGTACTCTTCGACCACGGGGCTCAGGCGGTGAATTTCATCAATGAACAATACATCGCCTTCGCTGAGGTTGGTCAATAAACCAGCCAAGTCGCCCGGCTTTTCCAATACAGGGCCACTGGTAATCTTCATGGATGAGCCCATCTCATTGGCTACGATATGGCTAAGTGTAGTTTTGCCTAAACCCGGAGGGCCGTGCAACAAAATATGGTCCAAGGCTTCGCCGCGTTGTTTGGCCGCTTGCACAAAGACCTTTAAGTTTTCCAAAATGTGATCTTGACCCGTGAAGTCGCTGAAGTCAGCGGGACGCAGAACTTTTTCCAGTTCGCGTTCGCCGGCATTCAAAGGAGCTTTGTTGGGGTCAAGGTTGGGATTCATTCTTATAGTTGTTGGGCCATTTGGCGCAAACGTTGGTCCAGGGCGGAATTGACATCGTACAAGGGGGGGCGAACGGTGGTCTCGCACAATCCCATTTCGTTCAAGACGGTTTTGATACCACCCGGGCTTCCGTCTTCAAATATGGCATTCGATAGGGCCAAAGACTGATAGTGCATTTCCCGCGCTTGAGTCCAGTCGCCGTTCAACGCGGCCCTTACCATGCCTGAATAAATCTTAGGTATAGCGTGATTAACTACCGAAATAACACCACTGGCGCCCAAGGCCATCATGGGGAAAGTCAAGGCATCGTCACCGCTGATGACCAAAAAGTCATCGGGTTTGTCGCGCAAGATGCTCATGATGAGATCCATGTTCCCTGAAGCCTCTTTGGTGGCCACAACATTGGGGTGCTCGGCCATTTTTAATTGAACAGCGGCAGATACACTGGCGCCAGTTCTGCCGGGAACATTGTACAAGATTACGGGCAATTTACTAGCGTTGGCTACTGCCGTATAATGACGCAAAATGCCTTCTTGGTTGGGTTTATTGTAGTAAGGGCTAACGCTTAATAATGCGCTGAACCCACTGACATCTTGACTAGAAATGGAGTCGGTTAAGGAGGAGGTATTGTTGCCTCCCATGCCCAAAACCAAGGGCAAACGACCGCCGTTGGCTTCTTTTATACAAGCCACGACCGCCGATTTTTCACTGGAGGTCAAGGTGGCGCTTTCGCCTGTTGTGCCCAATACAACTAGGTAGTCTGTGCCGCCGGCGATTTGCTGTTCTACAATTCGGCCAAGGGCTTCAAAATCTATGCTGAGATCACTTCGAAAGGGAGTGATCAATGCCGTACCGGTGCCTATGAGTTCTTTCATCCTAGATTCTTGATGTGCGATTTGACATCGCGAAGGTACTGATTGAGGTTTGTTGAGCTCGAGTCGCGAATCAGGATATTGTAGAAACCTTCATACGATTTTTCGTAGTGACCTATTTTGCATGCTGCGTTAACCGTGGCGCCCATAGCCGCGATAGGCAAGGAGTCGCCCATGTCAGCTGAAATGAACAAATCAAATGTCTCTCCGCGCAGCAGGTGAATCAATTCTTCGCTCAAGGGAAAGTAGAAGCGATCAAAGTCCCATCGGCCCCAATGGTGGCGGTTGGGTTTGGATACCAAAGGCAATTGGTTTTTGTCTTTGGTGCTGAAGTAAATGGCATGAACCACTTTGATTCGATCGATTTCCAAGTCTTGGGAAAATCGTTCGATATCCTGCAATTCTGAAGCGCTTACGCTGCTGGGGTAAGCCATCAATATGCGCTTGGCCTGAGCGTAGTTGGGAACAAATCTCGCCTGCGGATAACGGGCTGCCTTTCTCTTGATTAGAGCCAGTGCTATGCGATCGTTGATGCCTCGATTTGTCATGATTACAATTCCAGTAATGCCAAGAATTCGTCTTCGCTTAGCAAAGTAACGCCGAGTTTTTCAGCTTTTTCCAATTTAGAGGGGCCCATGCCATCGCCGGCTACTAAATAGCTGGTTTTAGCGCTGACTCCCGAGGCTATTTTCCCCCCGTTGGCTTCGATGATTTCTTTGATTTCATCTCTACTGTGCTTGGCGAATACCCCGGAAATAACAAAAGTTTTTCCGGCCAATGCGTCTGACTGTTTCT
>JBJOHK010000079.1:0-17060 GCA_046047755.1 Bacteroidota bacterium
GCCAACAAACTACCTGTGGCCAACCAAATCCAAGCCATTCATTTGGTGTATACCCGATACCGCCAAGTAGACTCCTTCAACCAACCCGAACTCAACCGCACTCGCTTTGCCGAACTGCAAGCCGTATTCCCCAGCATTTTTGAAGAGTCCAGCATCGAATGGCGCATTTTTGAGCAGAGAAAACCCGTCACAGAAGACGATGCTCGCCAGGCCTTTCATGGCTTTGTTGTGTATTTGAAAAATCCGCCGAACGAAGCCGAAGTTGAAAAAGAACTCAAGCGCATTGAAGCTGTTCTCGAGACCTATCGAGACACCAGCACTTGGGTGCCTGAAAAAACCGTGTATCGCACCAAACGCCATCTGGAGCCTACCGGGTTCTATTTGCCCCATAACAACTCCAAAAAGCTGCAAGGAATGCGCTTTGAAAGTGCAGGCATTTGGATGCGCAAACCCGAAATGAAAGTGGTTGTAGATAGTATTCCTTTGAAGAAAATTCCCGGGCACTACCGCAAGGATGGAATCTTTGACTCCTCCTTATTGGCCCGCACCACCGAATACCGCTCCTTAACTTCCAAAGCTTGGAATGGCCGCTGGACCATCATCGCCGATGTAACCGGCTCCATGAGCCCTTACAACGCCCAAGTCATGCTTTGGCTGCGCTACTCCACTCAGGCCCTAGAAATGGGTCGTTTCTGTTTTTTCAACGACGGCGATTCCAAACCCCAGGAACTCAAATTTATAGGCAGAACAGGGGGCTTGTACTTCGCTGAATCTCAAGACTTCGATTCGGTGTACCGCACCATGGCCATCGCCATGAAAAACGGCATGGGCGGCGACTACCCAGAAAACAACATCGAAGCCACGCTGTATTCCTTGAAACGTTGGCCAGATACCGATTCCGTCTTGATGATTGCCGATAACAATGCGCCCATCAAAGACATTTCATTGATGCAACACGTAGACAAACCCATTTGCATCATGCTTTGCGGAGTTCATGACCAGATTCACTTGGACTACATTGAACTCGCTAGGAAAACGGGAGGCAGTTTGCTCGTGAATGGAACCGAGCTGCGCAACCTTCAAGCATTGCGCACCGGAAGCAAGGTCAAAATTGGACGCCATTGGTTTATTTACCAAAGCGACGGTCTCAAACGAATCGGAAGCTGACAAGGCTCATGTTCCGAGACCGGAGCATGTGTTACCTTTGCCATCGTTATGGTTGAAACAGACATCATCATCATTGGAGCAGGGCCTGTGGGACTGTTCACCGTGTTTGAGGCTGGTTTGCTAAAATTGCGCTGCCACTTGATTGATGTCCTCCCCCAGCCTGGCGGGCAACTAACCGAAATCTACCCCAAGAAACCGATTTACGACATTCCTGGTTTTCCAGAGGTTTTGGCCGGCGACTTGATCGACAACCTGATGAAGCAAGCAGAGCCATTCAAACCTGGGTTCACGCTAGGGGAAAAGGCCGTATCTATCGAAAAATCGGAAGACAATGGGTTCATTGTCACTACAGAATCTGGCTTGCAACATAAGGCCCCGAACGTGGCCATAGCCGGCGGATTAGGAGTATTCGAACCCCGCAAGCCCCCCATTCCCAACTTGGCAAACTTCGAGCGCAAAGGAGTCGATTATATGGTCAAAGACCCCGAAGCCTATCGGGGTAAGCGATTGGTCATCTCTGGCGGAGGCGATAGCGCTTTGGATTGGACTTTATTTTTGGCCGATGTTGCCGAACATATCACCCTATTGCACCGTCGAACCGAGTTTCGCGGGCATTTGGACAGCGTTCAAAAAGTCTTGGATTTGGCCGCTTCAGGCAAAATCAATTTGATCACTCAATCAGAAGCGGTAGAACTAAAAGGCAAGGATCAATTGGAGGCTGTAGGCGTGCGCATTCAAGGCCAAGAAGAATTGAGTTGGATCGACTCCGACCATTTTCTGCCCCTATTTGGATTGTCACCAAAGTTGGGCCCAATTGCGGATTGGGGCCTCGCCTTAGATAAAAATGCCATCGAAGTCGACACCTTTGATTACCAAACTTCCGTTCCTGGCATATATGCCATAGGTGACATAAACACCTATCCCGGCAAGTTGAAACTCATTTTGTGTGGTTTCCATGAAGCCACACTAATGGTACAAAGTGCCTTCAAGCGCATCTATCCCGACAAAAATTTGGTTCTCAAATACACTACTGTCAACGGGGTAAACGGTTTTTAATCATTTTTATACGCCGCGTCGAAAGCGACCTTTTCTCCCGTTAAATTCGCCTCATGCTGCGCTTTTGGATTTGGACGGCCAAAATCACCTTAGGGATTATCCTATTCTCTGTGTTGTGGGTACTCCTGTATAAGGTTGTTAATCCTCCTACAACTCTATTGCAAATTAGCCAACGCAGCCTCACCCGAGAACAACTGGAAAAGGGTAAACTGCTTAGCAGCAGCGATGCTTGGGTGCCCTTGGAACGAATACCCAACGCCATGGAGCTAGCCGTCGTCTGTGGGGAAGATCAGCAGTTCTTCAAACACAATGGTTTTGACTTCAAAGCCATTCGAAAAGCTTGGGAATACAACAAAACCCACAAGAAAAAACGCGGAGCTAGCACCATTTCACAGCAGTGTGCCAAAAACGTGTTTCTGTGGGAAGGCCGCTCCTGGTTGCGCAAAGGTCTGGAAGTGTATTTCACCTTTTTGATTGAAACCATTTGGGGAAAAGAGCGAATCATGGAAGTCTACCTGAACTGCATTGAGTTTGGGCGCGGGGCTTTTGGCGTCAATGCTGCGGCCTACTACTATTTCAAAAAATCACCTCAGGCCTTGAGCCGATACCAATGCATTCAAATTGCCAGCATGATGCCCTGTCCCAGAACCTGTGGGTTGCATAGCGCAAAAGCTGCGCGCAGAGCCGCCGCCATTGATCGGGCCATGCGCCGATACGGCATCAAGTTGGCCTATTGATTTTGGACAATTTGACCCGGTAGCGATGCCCTAACCCCAAGCTCTGACTCGACAAGACAAGCTCCAAGCCTAAACAGCGGCATTTCGCCCCTTTGCTGTATTTTTGTGCAAACTCAAATTATGGCAACTACTTCAGATGTATCGGTTGGTACCTTCTTGCGTTATAACGGGGAATTGGTACAGGTAATCGAGTGGCAACACCGCACTCCTGGAAACCTTCGCGCTTTTTATCAAGCCAAAATGCGCCGTGTTAAAGATGGAAAAGCAGCAGAAAACCGTTTCCGCAGCGGCGAAAACGTAGACATTGTTCGCGTGGAAGTGAAAGAATTGCAATACTTGTACGAAGAAGGAGAAGCCTTTGTCTGCATGGACAACGAGACCTACGACCAAATCAACATTGAAAAACACATGTTCGGCGAAGGAGCCAAATTCATGAAAGAGGGCGATACGGTCATGATTTCATTTGAAGGTGGGGAATCACCTGTGGCGGCTGATGCTCCTGCCCAGGTAGTTCTGGAAGTTACCTACACTGAACCTGGTGTTAAGGGTGACACGGCCACTAACACATTGAAACCGGCTACTCTTGAAACGGGAGCTACTGTGAACGTGCCTTTGTTTGTGGGAATCGGCGAAAAAATCAAGGTCGATACCCGCACCGGCGAATACATGGAACGCGTTAAAGACTAATGCAAAAAAGCCTTGCCGCCGACCACGGTTTCTTAGCACTACCAGAAGCCGAACTGACGGACTTCGACCGCGCAAGAGTGGTCATCCAACAGGTACCTTACGAATACTCCTCTAGTTACATCAGCGGCTCAGATAAGGGGCCTGCTGCCATCATTGAGGCCTCGCATTTTGTTGAATACTACGACGAAGAAGTAGGGGCTGAATCGTATAAAGATTTCGGCATTTGCACGTTGGAGGCTCTTGACTTCACTGGCAAGGTCGACAAGGAAGCCGTTGATTTGATCGAAGCGCATACTGATGAAGTATTGAATGCGGGCAAATTCTGCGTTTCACTCGGTGCTGAACATACCGTAACCTATGGCTTGGTCAAGGCCCACGCCAAAAAGCATCCCGGCTTGAGCGTCTTGCAAATTGACGCCCATTCTGATTTGCGCGAAGCCTATCAGGGCAACCCCTATTCTCATGCCTCTGTGATGGCCCGCGTGCACAGCGAAGGCATTAATTTGGTGCAGGTAGGAATTCGAGCTCAGTGCATAGAAGAAGCTCAACTCATTCAATCTTCCGACAATATTCACACTTGGTACGCACACATGTTGCACGAAGAGGGGTGGATCGATCGAGTCATTGATGCATTGGGTGAAGAAGTCTATGTCACCATTGATGCTGATGGTTTTGACCCTTCTATCGTTCCTGCTGTTGGCACCGCTGAACCCGGCGGATTGACCTGGCACCAAGGCACGCAATTGCTCAAAAAATTATGCGAACGCCGCAAAGTAGTGGGCTTTGACATTGTCGAAATCGCCCCCCGCGAAGTGGATATTATCACTGAATTTACGATGGCCAAATTGTGCTATCGCTTTCTCGGGTATTTGAACCAAAACCAACAATTGTAACCATGGAAAACCGCATTTACTTAGACAATGCTGCCACAAGTCCTCTTGACCCTGAAGTAATGGAGGCCATGATCCCGGTCATGCGGGATTACTATGGCAACCCAAGCTCAACCCATGCTCACGGCCGAAAAGCCAAAGGCATGATGGAAGAAGCGCGTGGAACTGTGGCCAAACTGCTTGGATGCAGCCCCGCTGAAATTTTCTTTACCAGCGGTGGTACCGAAGCTGATAATTTGGCCCTGAGAAGTGCGGTTAAAGACCTGGGAGTCAAACACATCATCAGCTCTCCGATCGAACACCATGCCGTTCTGCATACAGCCGAAGAATTGGCCCATAAGGGAATGGCACAATTGCATTTATTGCCCATACTACCCAATGGCCATGTGGACATGCAGGCGCTTGAACAGTTGCTTCAAACCCATAGCCATTGTATGGTAAGCCTTATGCACGCCAACAACGAAATTGGAAACCTATTGGACTTGCAACGAGTGGCTGAATTGTGTCAGGAACACCAGGCGTATTTTCATTGCGACACGGTTCAAACCATGGGTCATTACCGATTCAATTTATCTGAATTGCCGGTCGATTTCTTAGCCGGTGCCGCTCATAAATTCAATGGACCCAAAGGGGTTGGATTTGCCTTTATTCGCAAAGGCAGAAAAATCAGCCCACTGATTACGGGAGGAGCCCAAGAACGCGAATTGCGAGGCGGTACGGAAAACATTTACGGCATCATTGGATTAGCCAAAGCCTTAGAAATTTCCTACCGAGACGTCGACGCCAAAACCGCTAAAATTTCAGCTTTAAAATCGTTGATGATGGAAAAACTCAAGGCTGAGATTCCGGGAGTAGAATTTAATGGCGACGCCGATGGCGATTCTTTATACACCGTATTAAGTGTTTCTTTCCCGCCCAATCCTGTTGGCCCCATGTTGTTGTTCAACTTGGACCTAGCCGGTATTTCGGCTAGCGGAGGCAGTGCTTGTTCGTCGGGCTCTACAGCTGGCAGCCATGTCATTCAATGCTTGCGACCTGGCACAGATAGAACGACCGTTCGCTTCAGCTTTGGCAAATTCAACACCGAGCAAGATATTCTTTCAACGGTTGCGAAACTCAAAGAGTGGTACGCCTAATTTTTGGCTAATTTTGCGGTTGATATGCCCTTGTTGTATTTGACCCGGAAAGAACATTTCAATGCGGCCCACCGCTTATGGAATGACAAATGGTCAGAAGAAAAGAACTTCGAGATGTTTGGCAAGTGTGCCAACCCCCACTACCATGGGCATAATTTCGATTTGTATGTCACGGTCAAAGGCCAACCCAATCCCGACACAGGTTGTGTAATGGATTTAAAGGTATTGAAGGTCATCATTCGGGAACAAGTCACTGACCAACTTGATCATCAAAACTTGAATTTAGATGTCGATTGGCTCAAAGGTCAAATGCCCTCTATTGAAAGCATGGCGGTAGCCATGTGGCCCCGCATTTCGAATGCCTTACCTGAGGGTGTGCAGTTGCACAAAATCACCCTCTGGGAAACCCAAAACAACTTCGTAGAATACTTCGGGGAGTAAGGGACTTCCGTCCTGGCGAAAATAAGTACCTGGCGAAACGGAGGTTTAATACAGACGATACACCGGTATTTCGTTGACGCTTGGCTCCGACCAAGGTCCTTTTTGGTAAACCCATGCGAGCACAGCGCCTGCATTTTTGGCCCACTCTGGATCAGCTTTCATTTTAGCCTCCAGCTCATCCTTAATCTGAGCTTGGCTCTCTAACCATTCAGCGGCCATGTCTTCGAAGACATAATCGCTGAACCACTCCTTTTGCTGCAAACAAGCATCAAAGAAGTTCCATGCAAAATAGCTATCTGGGGCTCTTGGCTCCAATACATTGACCAAAAACAAGGCATTCTCAGGCGTCACCTTGATGAGTATATCTCCTCTTTGCAATCGAACAGGTCGTACAAATTCCTCGGTCTGAATTTGACTGTGCAAGTAATGACCTTCATAGGGTTGCTGACTGGTTTTCATGCTCAACAATCGACTAAGTGTCAACTCCATCGTTGTGTCTTTAGTAATGCCCACTACACTCACCCCCCTTTGTCTACCTATACGCTGAATCACCTCACGAGAGAATCCCCTAGGCAAAATATAGGCCCGGGGAACTCGAGCTGAATCTACAGCTACATAGTGATTCCAATAGGGCACAGCAAAGGTTTGGGGCTGGTTTCGATCATAGAACAAACGGTCTTGACCGTGCAGCGCACTGCTGCGGTATCCGTGCTGAAATCCATAAAATTCTATTGTATCGCTCGGAGTCGAACTCAACTCGAATCGTATGGGCAAATAATCACCCGATTTCACCCAAGGCTCTGAACTGAAACTTTTGCGAAGCTCCAACTCCATAAGGCCCGCTTCTTGGAGCATGGGAGCCGAGGCCATGCGATTGGAAAAGGCCTCTAAAAATGCCAGAGTCGCCTCTACGCGTTGAGGAAAAGGCTTCAGCATGTGGGTCTCTACACAAATGCCAATGCAATGGTGCAGAGCCGTATAACCCGTGGCGTACCTACCCGTTTCAAAAAAGCCAACCAAACCGCTTTCCGGAGTGTGCTCACGGGTTTGAACATAAGGCGCGTTGATCCAACCGTCCAAAAACAAATCTTGCCTTAGAGCGGCTTCCAAACCAAGCGAGTGGTCCTTCAGTACGGGATGCAGTTTATCGGCATGGGTAAAGAAAAAAGTAAGCGCATACTGATAATCGGCCCCATTTGAAGTGTGATTATCAATAAAGTAGTCAAATTGATACCGGGAGAAATACCGCTCGAAGCTTTCGGCATTGCGGCTATCCATTTTGATAAAGTCACGGTTCAAGTCAAGGTTTTGGCTGTTGCCTCGAAACCCATAAACCTCTGGCCCGGCTTGATTGGCCCGCGAGTAGGAATTCCTATTCATTGCGCCTCCAACATTGTAATGCAAAACGATATGGTATTCCACTTCATCACAAGCAGTCGACCCTTCGGCTAAAAGCACATCCCTCACCCACAACATACAGGCATCAACGCCTTCTGGCTCACCCGGGTGAATGGCATTGTTCACCAATACCTTGATAGGATTTGAACTTCGGGAGGAGATAACAAATACCTGAATGGGCAGGGCGGCATCGCTGGGCCCCATTTCTACTAATTCGCATCGATCGGGGAATTGGCTAGCCAATAATTGGTACCATTCACTGGCTTGCTCGACCGTCGCCGTATGCAATCTTCCGCTTGCCTCATAAGGTGTTTGAGGAAAATCCAAGCGATCCCAGTCAGCCATCGACTCATTGAAAGACCAATGTTGAGCCTGCCCAAAGGCCAACCACAAAATGGACAAAGCAGCTGCCGTTATTTTCTTCATCATGATGCTTTTCTTCCTTTATGCAAATACAAGGCAATCATGGAGGCGAAAATCGCCATCAGATAAAAAACACCTGTACCCCAATACATTTTTCCTGTGTAAGCCGACGGTGAATAATACTTCGACTGGTAGACCCAATAAGTGATTTGAATTTCTATGCCATAGGCTATTAAAATTCCAACAAATGCAAAAGTCGAATACAATTGTGCCTTACGACTGCTGTGGGTCAATAAAGCCACGACCCATACCATTACCACACCATAAAAACCACCAATCAACCAGAAATTAGGATAAGGTTTTACCCGTTGGTTTTCTTCGAATATTTCGTAGCTCCATTCAAAGGTAACCGCTACGATTTCTTTACCACTTTTGGAATAAAATTCAAACAACACGGGGTTCACCCAAACGAAATAGGCCATGGCCATTCCAAGGGCTAATAGTAGGTATGTCTGTGGCTTATGAATTATGGATATCATTGAGTCGCTCTTAGGGTAATGCGCAAAGTGGTTCGTTTGAAGGGTATACTTTCCTTAACAAAAATGTCGCCTTTGTGGTAGTCCCTGACAATTCGCTTTGCCAATGAGAGTCCCAAGCCCCAGCCTCGTTTTTTGGTGGTAAAACCCGGCTGAAAAATATCCTTCATTTGATTTTTCGGTATCCCCTTTCCTGAGTCAGTAATATCTATAAATGCCTGCCCATTTCGATAGGCCAAGGTGCAGAAAATACTGCCTTCCCCATTCATGGCATCAACCGCATTTTTGATAATATTCTCGATGACCCAATTGAATAAATTGATGTTAATTTCCGCTTGTATGGGCTTGACTGGAGCTTGGTAATAGAGTTGAATGTTCCTTCCCGAACGGCTTTTCATGTAATCAACCGATTGGGAGAGTACTTCGCTTAACATCACCGGTTCCAAGGTGGGTTCGGACCCAATTTTAGAAAAGCGCTCCGTAATCACTTGAAGTCGCTCAATGTCTTTGCGCATTTCATCAGGGGCTTCAGCCGGAAACACATCGGCCTCTAGACAATCAATCCAACCCAGCAGTGAACTTATTGGGGTTCCCAATTGATGAGCCGTTTCTTTGGCCAATCCGACCCACACTTGGTTTTGTTCGGAACGCGTGGAGTAGGAGAAGGCCAAGTAGGCAAGCAAAATGAACACGGCCACGATGCCCAATACCCCATAGGGATAATACCTCAATTGCTTGGTAATGGTACTATCGCCGTAATATACTCGATAGGTTAGGTCTCGATCAATAGGCACCAATATCGGCGGATGCTCCACCCGGAATCGCTGCAATGACTCTTGCAATGCTTTGGGCGTTTTCGCATTTACATTGACACTTTGAATGATATTCAATTCATCATCGACCAAAATAGCCGGGATGGTGGTATTGCTTTTGATAACATCCAAATAAAAGCCCAGATCCCCTTCGTTATATGGATCATTCAGTAGGCGTTCTGCCTCTGCCCACAACTCCATTCGCGCTGTTTCTTCTTCCTCAATTTGATGCGCTAATTTTTGACTTACCAATAAGGTCGCAATGCTAATGAGCAAAGCTAGCAACATCAAAATGACACGAATGAGTCTCTTTACTTCGTAGGCATTCATTGTTTCGAGCGTATGGCGTTCCAGATAAGTTCCACATCCAAATAAACCGAATAATCACGGGCATAAAGGGACAAGGCATCATTTTCAAAAGTGGTACCGGCAAATTTTCCAGCCGCCGACCAAACTCCGGGCTTGAGCTGAGGCAAATCATAAGCCGAAACATCCTGCCCATAGCCTACCCATGTTTTGGCTCCCATCAACACAACAGGCAGGTGACGAATGCTATTTCGGGCATTTTTGAAACATAACAGGACCGGAAGCAAGAGCAGACCCAAGACGGAAATCGCGACATCCATGATGCGCTTGTTGCGGCGGTGCTGAGGTTCAGAAAGGCGATGGCGAACATCTACCGTAAAAAGCTCTCCAGGCTCATCTTTGGAATCTGAACCGATGATAGCATTGCTTCGTTCAGGTGCTATTTTCACCTGCAAACCACTTCGATTAGACGAAGTCATAAAGGCCATAATTCGATCGCTCCCCACATCTTTACCGCTGAAGATCAGGGTGTTGATTCGATGAACCTCTACCAACTCAGACAGCTGGGAAAGCCCAGCTATGGCTCCAAGGGGCTTTGGCTCTTGAACGGAAACCCAATGCATGGCATCGGCATCAATGTGACTCTGCAAAAGCAAATTGCGAATGCGCGTACACTCTTCTTCGCCCGCCACAATGGCAATTTTTCTTGCCGTATCCATTCGGGAAGAGAACAGTTGTCCACGGCTGAACACAAAGCGACTAAGCTCAAAAATGGCGGCTGCAAACATGGAACCCAAGCCCAAAATAGCCCTTGAGAATTGCCATTCTTTGGGAAACAATCCATAGAGAGCTAACAAGACCAATGCACCAGCCGCTGCCCCTCTCAAGGTGCGCCGGAAAGACAAGGGACGATCGTATCCGCCACTGAGGTAGACAAAAGCCATCAGAACTAGGGTATAAGCGGGCAAATGCAAACCATAGTAGGCATCTGGATAATAGCCTCGAACAAACTTGTGATTGATTTCCCAGTAATTCGCTAAAAAGGAAAAGGCCAATAATGCACTGAAGAAATCAACCAGGGGCAAGGCCACTCGTTTTCCCAATCGATGCACCAAAGCCATCAGCGCACGCATATAAATGGCTACTGATATGATGCGGGCAAAAGAACCCGCCATGGGTCCTGAATAGTGCTTTTGGGCAAACAACACCATGGCGTTGTAAAACACCTTCACATAATTCGCTGAACCTTTTTTTGTACTCTCGCCCTTGTAGTGAATGATGGTCGTATCTGGGAAGTACACGTTTTTATACCCCGCCAACGTGATGCGATAGCTCAAGTCGATATCTTCTCCATACATAAAGAAGCGTTCATCGAGCAGCCCAATTTCATCCAATACCCGCTTAGGCATCATCATGAAAGCTCCGGCCAACACATCAATTTCATGGGTTTCAAACTCGGGCAAATATTTCAAGTGGTAGCGACCAAATTCGCGACTTTTAGGAAATAGGGTCGACAGTCCACTCATTTTGTACAAGGCTACTTTCGGGCTGGGAAGACCGCGTTTGCTCTCGGGTAAAAAACGACCTTTACCGTCTATCATCCTAACCCCCAACCCACCAACATTTGGGTGAGATCGCATGTAATTCAAACACTGGTGAAAGGTATCTTCTTGGACCACCGTATCAGGGTTCAAGAGAAGGATATACTCACCGCTGCTTTGCTTGATGGCTTGGTTATTCGCCTTTGAAAATCCGGTATTATCGGTATTGGCAATTAATTTGACTTCTGGAAATTTGGCCCGAAGCATATCTACGCTTCCATCGACAGAATTGTTGTCCACCACCCAGGTTTCCACCTGTAGGCCTCGACTCGCCTTCTCCACCGAAAGAAGCACCTGTTCTAGAAAGTGCTTGACGTTGTAATTGACGATGACAACTGATAAATCCATGATTAGACGCTATAGGGGGTTCTTTGCTGAAGGCTGCGTGCCAGGGTGATTTCATCGGCATACTCTATTTCTCCCCCTACGGCAATTCCTCGGGCAATGCAGGAAGTTTTCACGCCGTAATCTTTGAGTTTACGTGCCAAATAATACATGGTCGTATCTCCTTCGACGGTGGCACTAAGGGCCATTATGACCTCCGAAACGGATCCATCTTCCGCTCTTTTCAGCAGAGAATTCACATGTATATCTTCAGGGCCTATTCCATCCATGGGGCTTATAAGCCCACCGAGAATGTGGTAAACCCCGCGGTATTGCCCAGTTGATTCAATGGCCATTTGATCAGAATAATCTTCCACCACACAAATCAAGGAGGCCTCTCGCGCTGAATTGCTGCAAACCTGGCAGATTTCGCCATCGCTTACGTTGTTGCAAATTTTGCAAACAAAAAGGTCTGTCTTCAGTTTCAATAGCGCTTCGGCCATGCGAGCCACTTCCATATCAGGTCGCTTGAGTAAGTGCATCACCAAGCGCAGCGCGGTTCTTCGCCCTATTCCAGGGAAACCCGACAAGGCTTCAACCGCTTGTTCCACCACTTCTGAAGTGTACTGCATTCCTGCGAAAATAGCAATCTACGGTCAGGCTGAATCGCATTTTTGGATTTACCTTTGCCTCGACATGCTTATTGAAGTCCTTCAAAGCAAAATTCACAACGTTCGTTTGACGCAAACTGAACTGAATTATACCGGTTCTATTACCATTGATATGGACCTAGTAGATGCAGCCGGAATGGTTCCCAATCAAAAAGTTTTGATTGTCAACAACAACAATGGGGAACGATTTGAAACCTACATCATAGCCGGAGACCGTGGAACGGGGATTATTGGCTTAAACGGCGCGGCGGCCCGACGAGGCCAAGTCGGAGATGAATTGATCATCATGACCTTTGCTTCCATGAGCCCCGAAGAAGCAAAGGTTCATCAACCTTGCAACTTGTTTCCCGATCGAAACAACAGACCCATTTCATGAACCAAAGCGACTCGCATAGCTCCCCCAAAAAAGGCTTGCTAGGGCGAGTTGTCATGATTGTGGCCAGTATAGCCATGTTCGGCTATATCGGCTTTTCTGTTGACTGGACCCATACTTGGTCGGCCATCCAAAAAGCTTCTGGACTTTGGATTTTGGTGTATGGCCTTATCATGCTTTTTGCCCACTTCATTAGAGGCTGGCGATGGAACATGCTGACAGAACCCATTGGATACACCTTGAACAAAAGACGCTCCTTTTATGCTGTCATGACAGGATACTTGGTCAATGTGGCTACCTCTCGGGGTGGTGAAGTAGCTCGATGTGCCATGGCATCCAAAAGCGAAAAAGCCCCAGTAGAATTGCTCATTGGAACGGTCGTTACCGAGCGCATCATTGACATGTTAGTCATGGGCTCCCTTTCTCTGCTATGCTTGGTCTGGGAATACGAAGCCATTTCAGACTTTATACTCAAACCCTTGGAAAGCGGCTGGGTCTTGGTCACTGAAAACCCCTTGATGATTGTGTTGGCCCTTGCCTTAGCCGTGGCTGCCATTTGGTTTTGGCGAAAGCGCTCCACCCATGCATCTGCCCCTAGCGATTCCCTTTGGAGTCGTTTTTCTGGAGGATTGAATAGCATATTCAAATTGCGCCAACCTGGCCTATTCATTTTAAGTTCTTACGCCATTTGGATTGGCTATTGGTTGTGCATGTACGTCACGCTAAAGGCCTTACCAATGACCGCTGATTTTACCTTGTCTCAATCATTGGCGGTGATGGTATTTTCAGCCTTCGGCATCATCATTCCCGTCCCAGCTGGAGCTGGGGTTTGGGGAGCCGTAGCCTATGGCCTACACATGGTATACGGCTTGGAATTGACCTCGGCTGAAACTTTTGGTATCTTCACCGTAGCGTTGAGCAATCTCTTGTTGATTGCTGGCGGTTCCATCTGCTACGCTGCTTGGCTTTGGGAGTCCCGTAGGGCAGATTTTGAGCCGATCCAATAAGAGCCACGAATTTTCGCGCATGAAACTGAACACCACTCAAAAAATCTGGCCCAGAGAAACCGCCGAAAAACGGGCTAAGGCCTTGAGAGAAGCGGGTAAAACCATTGTTTTTACCAATGGTTGCTTCGACATCTTGCACGCCGGTCACGTACAATACCTCAACGAAGCAGCGGCCTTGGGTCATTACTTTATTCTGGGCTTGAACACAGATGCTTCGGTTCAACGCTTGGACAAAAGCCCGGCCCGACCTTTGCAAAGTCAGGAAAGTCGATCTCTGGTTGTCGCCTCTTTAGGTTTTATTGACGCGGTCGTACTCTTTGACGAGGACACGCCTGAGGCGTTGATTCGAGAAATCAATCCTCATGTGTTGGTCAAAGGAGCTGATTACCAAATTGAGCAAATCGCGGGAGCACCCTTTGTTCTTTCACAAGGGGGCAGCGTCAAAACCATTGCACTGCTCGAAGGTTATAGCACAACGGCTATTGAGAAAAAAATACTTCGGGCCCACCGATTGGATTCGTAAATTGGGGCATGTTGAGCTCCTCCCACAGGTTTCGTTTGCTGGCCTTTTTAGCCGCAACCCTTCTTCTGGGTTCAGCCCTTCATTTCACAGCCGCTCTGATTTTCACCTTTTTAGGATTGTTGATGTACGGCATCTTGTGGAAGTCTTGCGGCTCATTAGGCTCCCTCAGCCTTGAAAATCGGCCTGATTCTCCTCATACATGGGTTCTGGTAGCCTGCCGAAACGAAAGCCCAAACATTCGCGCATTTTTTTCTGGACTTCGCGCCTTGAACTCGCCAATATCCGGATTGATTTGGATCGATGATCACTCTTCAGATGACTCTTGGCCCTTAGCCGAAGAAGAATCGAGCACTTGCTCTTTCCCTGTCACATTGCTTTCCCTCCCTACTGGCCAAGAAGGCAAAAAAGCAGCTCTCAATTTGGGTCGTTTGCACATTCCCGCTGAAGCCGATTGGGTTTGGTTTACCGATGCCGATTGCAGGCTGCAGCCGAATTCACTGGCCTGCTTAATTCAAGCCGCCCCTAGCGGCGGTATAGCCCTGGGTCAACTTACATTTGAAGGAGGCCCAAGCCTGCTAAGCCGTTACCAAAAAATGGAAAATGCTGCCTTATTGGCCCTAACCCAATGGGGCCTTTCTAAAGGACATCTGCTCATGGCCAATGGCGGCAATCTTCTTGTACATCCCCGTTTCATTCAGCCCTTAAACAGCCAACATTCCAGTAGCGGTGATGACATATTTGCCTTAGAAACAACCCACCAACTCCAACCCGAATTATTCGGATTTGCCGCCTGCTCTGAAGCCTCTGTTCGCACCTCGGTAGAGACCCACTGGAGTGCCTTTGTTCAACAGCGTTTGCGGTGGATGCGAAAAACACCCCTTCAACAAGACAAGTCAAGTTTTTCGCTGCAAATTACCTTGGGTCTGTTTGCATTTAGCCCCGTGTTTTTCTTGTGTTTAGGCTTGTTTTTTGCCCCAGATGAATCCATGGAGTACAGCCTATTGGCAGCCAGTCTATGGTTGGGCAAGGCCATCATTGACCAATGGGTATTGGCCCCGTCGCTCAGAAAGCGAGGTCAGGACATTTCTGCCGCCTGGCTTCTCTCTATTTTACAAACCCTTTGGTTACCGCTCTTGGGCCTATTGGCCCTTTGGCCGGGCAATTTCGCTTGGAAAGGCCGCCGCTTTTATCGCTAGCCTTGGTGCTTTTGGATGGGTAAGCCCAGCGCAGGCGCAATGGGACGAAAGCCGACTTCCATATCCCCAGTCAAAGAACTGGCAATACCCTAGTGGAATTTGGATATCCAGCCCATGGGGATGCCGAACCCAGTCTACCATTTCCACCCAACACCAATGGGAATCTCTGCACGTCGAGCGGCACTCCTTCCCGGAAGAAATCGCTTTAGAATGGAATTGGTCGATCGGCTTGTCGAGCCACAATTTCCTGCAAATAGGATGGCGCTCCGGAAGGGCTGAACAGAGTTTGTTTTTGGGAGGTAGCCTAGACCGAATGGAGCTGAGAATCTCTGATAGTCTTGTAGCGACTAGCCCGCGAAAGCATTCTTCCAGTTCCTTAAAAATGGTTCTTATTGTGAAACGAGATTCCCAAAGCATCTCGGCCCAGTTTGTTTCAGAAGGTCTCATTATTGACAGCCTCAACATGTCCGTGAGCCCGTTGTTAACCGACACCTTATTCATTCGCATTGGACAATCGGGGCAATCGGCCGTTGGGGCTCACGAACTGCTTGGCTTTTACCGCGGCCCTGCCCTTGATTGGGGCTGGAATTCAACCGGCGTTACCCACAAATTGGCCTTCACCGAATTGAGTCTCAGCTCTGCTTTTTTCGGAGAAGAGCCTTTTGTGGAACTACTAAACACCGGCAAACAGGTGGTCAATTTAATGGGCTGTTCCTTGAGCGACCCCAAAAGCAAAAAGACTGCCCCAAAATCAACCCGACTAGAGCCTGGTGAGCGTATTTGTCTTTCCAGCGGACGACCTGCCACCCCCATTTTTCACCAACAGTGGGCACAACTACCCCACCTAAACCAAGCTGGCGACACCCTATATCTGACTAATTCCAAGGGCGAGATATTGGCCCGAACCCATTATCGACCTGAACACTGGGGCCCCTACGACCCCGACTGGGGATACACCCTAGAAAAAAGCTGCGAGAAGTGGGCCTGCTTAGATGAGCAAAACTGGGTTTCCTCCAGCCTACCCGGTGGAAGTCCCGGATATGCCCATACTGGGCCCTGCAGGATTGACTCCAGCCTTTTGTTCAATCGCTTGCCTTTATACTTGGTTTCTGAGCAAGAAATCTGGCTACAACAAGCACCCCATACTTGGGGCTATTGGGATTTTTATCAAACGAACCAAGATAGCCATTCCTACCATTCAACTGGCACAAATCGTTGGACCCGAACGGATACGGCAACCCGTATCACTACCCAATGGTGCACCGGCCAGACGAGCGAATTGATACAGAAAATCCAAGCCAAGAGCCCACACTTATTTTTTACCGAAGGTTTTATTGGACCCTATGGTTTGGATCAGTCTTTCATTGAGTTATACAACCCCAGTGACTCCGGCCTTAGCCTCGAATCTTACCGTCTAGAATTTCGTGAAACCAGCGGCGCTTTGGTAAACCTCATCCCCTTGAGCCACTTATTTCCGGCCGTCGGTGCTCAATCGATCATTCTTCTCGCCGAACAGCCCCAATCTTTAGACCTTCCTGAGGGCTCAGAACTTTCCTTATGGATTCAAGCCTGGCCTACTTGGCCAAGCGGTTACCAAGCATTCAACGTTTACCTCTGCAGCGCCCATTTGGACTTAGATAGCCTTCCATGGCCACCTAACACCCTCCAAAGCGGTCGTTCGCTGGAACGCCTAAATAAATATTCGCCTTGGCAACCCTCGGGAAGCCAGGAAGGCAAAAGCCCAGGTGTATTTGAAATTCGCAAACCCTACAGGGATGTAAAGCCCCAAATCAGCAACCGAATTATCAGCGAATTACAACCCTTATGCGAAATTCG
>JBJOHK010000080.1:0-4627 GCA_046047755.1 Bacteroidota bacterium
ACGTCGGGGCTTACCAACACATTTTAACGGGTCAACCGGCTATTGTACAAGATTTGACCGCTCGAAATCACGCCGCCATAGAAAAGCACTTTGCTGCTCCTTATACGGAATCTGAAGTCACTTTGTCAGAAGAGGATCGTTTGCAACGCATTGACGAAGCTAAAGCCAATTTTCAGGAGAACATGTCCATTGGCTCCTTTGCCAGAGCTCAATTCATGATGTGCCTTTCTTTGGGTATGGTGGTAAGCTTGTTGGTATATGTTCGAAATCAAAATCGGGGGGTGCCGGCATGAAGTTGAAATTCATTTTGGGAAAAATTTGGCTGGTTTATGCCATGGGTTTCTTCTGCCTGTTGTTTCTGGCTATGTACCCCTTGTTTTGGTTAACGCTTCAGCACAAGAGTACCTACCGCTTGGCCTCTTTTCTTCGCAAAGTTTGGGGCTATACCACTCTGATTGTGGGTTGCATGTTTCCAGTGGTTCGCTATGAGGAGAAACTAGACCCGAATCAGCGTTATGTGTTTGCCCCCAATCACGCGTCCTATTTAGATATCATTACCAATGGTACTTTGCTGCCTGGTTTCAACTTTTTCATGGCCAAGATTGAATTGACCAATGTTCCCTTGTTCAATATTTGGTTTAAGACACTCGATGTATCGGTGAAAAGGGAGAGCATTCGCCATGCCCACAGGGCTTTCATTGAAGCTTCTGAGAAGATGGATGAATTGGATGCCAATTTGGTGATATATCCCGAGGGCCGAATTCCTGATTACACGCCCAAGTTGATTTATCCATTTAAGCCCGGAGCTTTCCGTGTGGCCATAGAAAAACAAATACCCATTGTGCCCGTTACAATGCCTGACAACCATCGTTTAATGAACAATTTCAAATGGTTGGCAGCACCAGGTCGAATGCGCATGATTGTGCACAAGCCGATTCCAACTAAGGGTTTGTCGAATGATGACATACCCAAATTAGCCGAACAGGTGCACGAGGTTATAAATTCACAGTTGGAACGCAGTGGAGCGTTCAAAAATTACCCCGCTTGGACATGAGCATAAGTACAGAAAAAGTAGAAGCCTTGGCGCATTTGGCGCGTTTGTCATTCACTTCTGAGGAGAAGGAGAAAATGCGCGAAGATTTGGAGAAAATCTTGGCCATGTGTGAGGCCTTGAAGCAGGTTGATACAGAAGGTGTAGAGCCGCTAATTTACATGACTGATACGCACAACGAATTGAGAGAAGACGAGGTAATTCAAGAAATCAGTCACGATCAGGCCTTGAAAAATGCACCGAAGTCTGACAGTGATTTCTTCCGAGTGCCTAAGGTCATAGACGGCCAATAAATGAATTCTAAAGCCCTAATATCGTTAGAAGGTATACGCAAGTCGTATGCCTTAGGCGGCAATGTCGTACATGCGCTTAGGGAAATTGACTTGAGTATTGAAAAGGGCGAGTATACCGCTCTAATGGGCCCCAGCGGCTCGGGTAAAAGTACCTTGATGAACATCATTGGGTGTTTGGATAGCCCCTCACAAGGTCAATATTGGTTAAACGGAAAAGAGGTTAGTCGCATGAACGATGTGGATCTGAGCCGGGTTCGAAATCAAGAAATAGGATTTGTATTCCAGACATTCAACCTCTTGAACCGCCTTAGCGCTTTGGATAATGTGGCCTTACCCTTGGTATACGCGGGTATGAAATCAAAAGACCGCTTAGCTAGGGCAGAAGCCGTTTTGGAGCAAGTGGGTTTGAAGGACCGCATGCATCACCGCCCTAATGAATTGTCAGGCGGACAGCGTCAACGGGTAGCGGTAGCAAGAGCATTGGTCAATAATCCGTCGTTGTTGTTGGCCGACGAACCCACTGGTAACCTAGACACCAAAACCAGCCATGAGATAATGGCTTTGTTTGAAGAAATTCATCAACAGGGCAATACGATAGTCTTGGTCACGCACGAAGAAGACATTGCGGCCCACGCAAAACGCATTGTTCGTTTGCGTGACGGGCTAATTGAGGGTTAAATTGCTTAGGTGATTGCACCGGTCATTTCCTGGTACTTCCGGCAACGGCACGATGAGTTGTGGAGCCTGATATCTCAAGCAGACGAGCAGCAAGTCTTGTTGTTGGAGCAACTCAGTGACAAATTGAGTTTGACAGAATACGGTCAAAAGCTGGGCATTAAGGAGTCCATAAATTACCCGCAGTTTGCGCAGCGGGTTCCCATAGTGGAGTACGAAGACCTTCAACCCTACATCGAACGAAACATGAAAGGGGAGCAGCTTTTGCTGTGGCCGGGTGATGTCACATGGTTTGCCAAAAGTTCGGGTACCACCTCCAACTCAGCCAAGTACATTCCCATCAGTTATGAGAGCCTTGAGTACAGCCACTACATGGGTGGACGTGAAGCTCTTACTCAATACTTGTCCTTTTGCCCTGACAGTCGTTTGTTTGAGGGTAAGGGTCTGTTGGTGGGTGGTTCCCATCAAGTGAACCAACTGTCAGATCGAAGTTATTACGGTGATTTATCAGCGGTATTGATGAACCATTTGCCTACTTGGGCCAATTGGAAGAGCACGCCCGATTTGGACATCGCATTGATGGAGAATTGGGAAGAAAAATTGGAGGCCATGGCCCAGGCTGTTTCCAAAGACAACGTGACCAGTATGAGTGGGGTTCCCACATGGACATTGGTCTTGATGCAGAGAATATTGGAAATTACAGGAGCCAAGCATATGCACGAGGTTTGGCCCAATATGGAGCTATTCATTCACGGTGGAGTGAGTTTTACCCCCTATAGAGAGCAATTCCAAGCATTGTTTCCTGAAAAGCACATGCACTATGTGGAGACCTACAATGCCAGTGAAGGTTTTTTTGGAGTTCAGGCTTTTGCAGGCAAACCCGAACTATTATTGATGACTCATCACGGGGTCTTTTATGAATTTTATGAACCTTCGAAAGGGCCTGAATCGGCCCTGCCGCTTTGGGAAGTCAAAACCGAAACTCCCTATGCGGTGGTGATTACAACGAATTCCGGGCTATGGAGATATTCGCTAGGCGATACGGTCATTTTTCATCGACTCAGACCCTATACATTCACCATAACCGGTCGTGTAAAGTTGTTCATTAACGCCTTTGGTGAGGAATTGGTCATTGAAAATGCCGATTCTGCCATGGCAGAAACCTGCCAAAAATTTGGCGTCCGTGTACAGGATTATACGGCCGCCCCTCGTTACATGGATCAGGGACATCCAGGCCATGAATGGATCATTGAATTTGAAGGCCCAGAACCCAATCGGCAGGAGTTTGCTGCCCTCTTGGATACAGAATTGCAAAAGCGCAATGGCGATTACAAAGCCAAGCGCCAGGCTGATTTAGCCATGAAAATGCCTACTCTACACTTTGCCCCAAAAGGGACCTTTCGATCATGGTTGAAAAGCAAGGGAAAGCTTGGTGGGCAACACAAAGTTCCTCGCTTGGCAAACAATCGCGACATCTTGAATGAAGTGCTGGCGCTCCTAGGCCATTGATGCCTTATTTTTGTTCCATGTACGGAGCCATCAAAGACCATTTAGCGGCCGAATTGCAAGCCATCGAAGAAGCCGGATTGTACAAGCGCGAGCGTGTTATTACTTCTCCTCAAGGGGCGGTTATCACACTGGAAGACGGTAGCGAAGTGATCAACTTCTGCGCCAACAACTATTTGGGATTGAGCAGCCACCCGCGTGTGGTGGAGGCGGCCAAAAAGGCCATCGACAGCCACGGATTTGGCATGAGTTCGGTTCGATTCATTTGTGGAACACAAGACATTCACAAAGAATTGGAACGCAAAATAGCCGAGTTCTATGGTACCGAAGACACCATTTTGTATGCCGCTGCCTTTGACGCCAATGGCGGTGTTTTTGAACCCCTTTTGGGTGCTGAAGATGCCATTATCTCTGACTCCTTGAATCACGCCTCCATCATCGACGGTGTGCGTTTGTGCAAAGCCATGCGTTTTCGTTACGAGAACAACAATATGGCCGACTTGGAAGCAAAATTGAAAGAGGCTGATGCCGCCGGTGCCCGTTTCAAATTGGTGGTAACCGATGGCGTATTCTCTATGGATGGCTACGTGGCTCAATTGGATAAAATTGTGGCCTTGTGCGACCAGTATAACGCTATGGTTATGACTGACGAATGCCATGCTGCCGGATTCATAGGGGCTACCGGGGTTGGGGTTCCCGAGCACTGCGGCGTAAAGGGAAAAATTGACATCATCACCGGTACCTTAGGCAAGGCCTTAGGCGGTGCCATGGGCGGATACACCACTGGACGCAAAGAAATCATCGAATTGCTTCGCCAGCGCAGTCGTCCTTATTTGTTCTCAAACTCCCTGGCTCCAAGCATCGTAGGTGCGAGTATTGAAGTGCTGAATATGCTGAGTGAAACCACCGAGTTGCGTGATAAATTGGAAGAAAATGTGCGCTATTTCAAAGCGGGTATCAAAGCCAGCGGATTGGATTTCAAAGACGGAGATAGTGCCATTGTGCCCATCATGCTGTACGATGCCAAATTGAGCCAAGTGATGGCCGATCGATTGTTGGAAGAGGGTATTTACGTCATTGGGTTCTTCTATCCTGTAGTACC
>JBJOHK010000081.1:0-4740 GCA_046047755.1 Bacteroidota bacterium
AGCTAGGCGCCCTCAAAATCAGGTAGCCTATCGGCTACTGCTCTAAGCCTCCTCGCTCAACACCCGCTTGAGGTTGAACTCGTCTTTCAAGACGTGGTAGGCCATTTCGGCATAGTAGCAAAGACCGTCGATGGTGGCGGCCAGTTCCATGGCGCCAAGACTAGAGCCGGAGATACGCGTGGACAAAACCACCACGTTGTCGTTCGAGTTGAATGAGAATTTGGCGTTCAGCAAGTTCAAGTTGACCACCAGCAACTCTTCCAAGAATTCGGAACGCTTCAAGGTTGGGCCATAGCAAAAAGGTACCGTGATCTGAAATACGCTGGGGTCTTGCTGAAAAACAAAGTAATTCCAAGGGGTTGACTCGCGGTCTTCCCAAGCATCGATGTAGATGGGGGTTTCGTTTCGCAACAGCATCCATTGGCCATCATCTCCGGTTCGGGCATCTTCGGCCTGGACCCCAATTGAGGTCAATTTCTCTTCCACAAGGGCGCGCAATTGCTCAGCGTTCATGTCGCAAAGGTCTTGCATTGCATCGAAAAAAAAATGGACTATCTTGCGACTCTTCTACTTAGTGTACAATTGACACAATGAAAATCTTAACCCGATTATCCCTTCTCACAGCCGGGCTGCTTAGCTTAGCTACTTTTGCCTGCAAAACACCTGAAACCCCCGCAGAACCTGAATTGAGCATCGCGGCTCCCGACTGGTCCAAAAACGCGGTGATTTACGAAATCAATACCCGCCAGTATTCCCAAGAAGGTACCTTTTTAAAGGTGGAAAAAGACTTGGAGCGCATTCAATCGCTGGGTGTCGACATTTTATGGTTCATGCCCATTCACCCTATCGGGGTAAAAAACCGCAAAGGCGGCTTGGGAAGTTATTATTCGGTGCAAGATTACATGGCGGTAAACCCCGAATATGGTACTGTTGAAGATTTCAAACGCCTGGTGCAACAAGCTCACAAGCGCGGCATGAAGGTCATCTTGGACTGGGTAGCCAACCACACAGCTTGGGATAACGTATGGATCGACGCTCATGACGATTGGTACGAACACGACAGCTCAGGCCAAAAAATCTCTCCCTGGGATTGGACCGATGTGGCCAAATTGAACTACCAAAACCCTGAGATGCGCGAAGCCATGATTCAGGCTTTGGAATACTGGGTCAAAGAATGCGACGTAGACGGTTACCGCTGCGACGTGGCCTTCATGGTCCCCGTTGATTTTTGGAACCAAGCCGCCTTGCGCTTGCACAAGATTAAGAACGTCTTTATGCTGGCCGAGATGGAAGGGCAAACCGATATCAATCCCAATTTCAATGCCTATTTTGATTCGGCCTTCCACGCCAACTACGGCTGGTCTTTTCACGGCACTACCCACGAAATTGCCCAAGGAAAGAAGACCGCCTCTGATTTGCGCAAATACGTAGAAGACCGCAGCATGTCTGACCGCGTTTACCGCATGTATTTCTTGACCAACCACGACGAAAACTCTTGGAACGGCACTATAGCCGAGAAATATGGTGATAACTGGCGCCCCTATTCGGTACTTTGCTACACCATGCCCCAATCTTTCCCCATGATATACAACGGTCAAGAAGCCGGGCTGAACAAACGATTGGCCTTCTTTGAAAAAGACGCCATTGACTGCTGGGCCGATACCAGCGAATATGCGTGGTACCGCAAGCTCAACTCCCTGAAACACCAATCTCCCGTGTTGGCCAATGGTAATCAAGGCGGTGCCTTTCGCTGGTTGGGTGACAATTCCGAATCAGCCTTATTTGCCTATATCCGGGAAAGCGCTGAGGAGAAAATCATCACCTTAGTCAACTTGGGCAATGAGACCGAAAGCTTTGAATCGTTGGGCTGGTTGCCCAGTGAAAAATCGGTCAATTACCTGGGCAACGCCCAATACGACGAAGCCACTGAAAGCTGGAGTCTTCCTGCTCACGGCTACCAAATCTTCACCGAGAAAAGCAAATAAGCCATGAGCAGCCCCAAACCGCAACTCAGCCTTACGCAAATCATCAACATGAGCGTGGGCTTCATGGGCATCCAGTTTGGATGGGCCTTGCAAATGGCCAACATGAGTTCCATTTACGAATACCTCGGCGCAAAACCCGAGAACATACCCATGTTGTGGCTTGCAGCACCTCTCACCGGTCTGATTGTACAACCGATCATCGGCTACTTGAGCGATCGCACCTGGAGACCTCGTCTGGGCCGCCGACGCCCCTTCTTTTTGGTAGGAGCGATATTGAGTTCCCTGGCCTTGATCGCCATGCCCAATTCATCCAGCTTATGGATGGCGGCTGGTCTTCTGTGGATTTTGGATTCATCGATCAACATCAGCATGGAACCCTTTCGTGCCTTTGTGGCCGACAAATTGCCCGAGAATCAGCGAACCCTTGGCTTTTCCATGCAGAGCTTGTTCATCGGTTTGGGTTCGATCGTCGCTTCGGCCCTACCCTGGATGTTAAGCCATTGGTTTGCCGTGAGCAACACGGCTGAAGCCGGGCATATTCCCTACAACGTCAAAATCAGCTTCTACATCGGCGCGGCCGCATTTTTGGTCTTCGTACTGTACACCGTATTCAGCACTGATGAATACCCCCCTAGCGAAGAAGAGCTGAAGCAAATGCGCAGCGAAATGAAACTAGGGCTCAAGGGAGCTGTCAGTGAAATCATTGACGCTATCACCCACATGCCTAAGCGCATGCGTCAATTGGCCTTGGTGCAATTCCTAACCTGGCCGGGTTTGTTTTTGATGTGGTTTTACTACACGCCAACAGTGGGTCGATTCGTATATGGTGGAGATCCTGAAGGGGATGAAGTGTTGCGCGGCTTGTATACCCGAGGCACTGAATTTGCCGGTTTGACCTACAGTTTGCAAAACATCGTCACCTTTTTGTTTGCCATGCTCCTGCCTGTATTGGCGGCACGACTGAGCAACAGATACACCCATGCCTTGGCTTTGACCATTGGCGGCTTAGGCCTCTTGTCTGTATCGGCTATTGATCGGGATTCTGCCCTGGGTCTTTACGGTGTAATGGCCTGCGTTGGCATAGCTTGGGCTTCAATTTTGTCCATGCCCTACAGCATGCTTTCGGGCTGCCTTCCCAAAGAAAAGGTGGGCATCTACATGGGCATCTTCAACTTCTTCATCGTGCTTCCTGAAATCATTGCCTCGCTGAGCTTCGGCCCTGTAATGCAACATTGGTTGGGCAATCAGCATGTGTACGGGGTCATGGTCGGCGGATGCCTACTTCTCTTAGCTGCCCTGCTCAGTACCCGCATCAACGAAAGCGCGGAAGGCTAAACACTAAGGCCTATTTTTGTTGGGATGAACGCCTCAGAACGCCTGAAAAATCCGTTTTTTACGGTAGATGTACACACGCATATTCTGCCTGAAAATATTCCCGGTTGGAAGGAAAAATTCGGCTACGGCGAATTCATCACCCTGGAGCATCATCAACCTTGTTGCGCCCGCATGTACATGGACAACGTGTTCTTTCGCGAGGTCCAAGACAACTGCTGGAGCCCTGAGGCTCGCATGCGCGAATGCGATGATTTTCAAGTAAACGTGCAGGTATTGAGCACGGTTCCCGTTATGTTCAGCTACTGGGCTGAGCCCAAAGACACCTTGGAGATTTCCAAGTTCTTGAACGACCATATCGCCGATGTGTGCAAGCGTTATCCGCAGCGATTTGTAGGCCTGGGAACCCTGCCCATGCAGCACACCGACTTGGCCATTCAAGAGTTGAAACGCTGCAAGGAAATCGGTTTGCGCGGCATTCAGATCGGCTCGCACATCAACCAGATGAACCTGGATCACGAGAGTCTATTCCCCATTTTTGAAGCCATGCAAGACCTAGACATGGCCTTGTTCGTTCACCCCTGGTGGCACTCGGCCAAAAACAAAATGGGCAAGTATTGGCTGCCCTGGTTGGTGGGCATGCCCATGGAGACTTCACTGGCCATCTGTTCCATGATTTTCGCCGGTATTTTTGAACGCCTGCCCCGTTTGCGCGTCTCTTACGCCCACGGAGGTGGAGCCTTCCCGGCCACCTTTGGCCGCATTCGCCACGGGTGGGAAGTACGCCCTGATTTGGTAGCGGTAGACAATGCTGAAGATCCCGCAAAGTATTTGGGCCAATTCTGGCTAGACAGCCTGGTGCACGACCCCAAAATGCTTCGCTTTGCCGCTGAACTAGTAGGCGTTAACCGCATTTCGCTGGGCACTGACTATCCCTTCCCCTTGGGAGAACTGGACCCAGGTCAGCTAATACTCAGCAGCGATTTTAGCGAGGCCGACAAGGCCATGATGCTAGGAGACTCGGCCTTGGAATGGCTGAACATGAAACGCTCTGATTTCGGGCTTTAAGAGGGAGTGAACTAGCGGAAGCTTATAAGTCCACATGTTCCAGCGCCTGATCTATGGCTTCTGACTCATAACCGCGCCCTAATAAGTACCGTTTGGTTTTCATGCGGCGTTCGAAATCAGTTCCACTCAGCGTGGCGAGTTTTTTTTCTGCCAATTTGACCAAAGTTTGCTCATACTGCGGTTCCTGAATTTCACTCATGGCCGTTTGAATTTGACGAGGGCTTAAGCCTTCTCGTTTCAATGACAATTCTATTTTTTTGCGACCCCAACCCTTGAGTTTGAATTTACCCCGCACAAAACTGGAGGCATATCGCGCTTCATTCACAAAGCCCTCTTGCATCAATTCGATCAGCAT
>JBJOHK010000082.1:0-29996 GCA_046047755.1 Bacteroidota bacterium
TGAAGCTTGAGGTCAACATGAAGAAGGTCACAAGCAAAAAAGCCAAATCCACCATGGGAGTCATATCCAGGCTCGGAGAGGATTTGGGCATCTTAACTTTTGGCATGTGCGCTTCTGTTTAGTTATTGATTAATGCGTGTATCGCGAAAAAGGTAAATGCCTTATTCGTGGTTGGCTTGAAAATTCGAAACAATGGAATAAGAAGCCTCATCCATGCTATGGGTCATGGAATCTACGCGATTGGAGAAATAATTGTAAGCAATTACCGCCAAAGTAGAAGCCACGATACCAGAAGCCGTGTTTACAAGAGCCTCAGAAATACCAGTTGCCAAAGCAGCCGTATCAGGAGCTCCAGCGTTTGCCAAAGCGGCAAATGCTCGAATCATACCGAATACAGTACCGATCAGACCAATCAATGTTCCAATTGAAACGCAAGTAGCAATAACAACCAAGTTGCGAGACAACATCGGCAACTCCAATGAAGTAGCCTCTTCCAATTCTTTCTCAATGGCTGTTTTCTTCTCATCACGAGTCAATTTGTCATTTCCTTTGACGATCTGATAGCGAGTCAAGCCGCTGCGAACCACATTTGCCAAGCTACCTTGCTGCTTGTCGCAAATAGCAATAGCTCCGGCCAAATCATTTTTGCCCATAGCGTTGCGAACAGCATGAATGAAAGCAGTGGTACTGCCTTTACCTTGAGCTGCCTTCATAGAGATGAAGCGCTCGATAGAGACCAAAATGACAATGATGTTAACGGCCAACAACAAAGGCACGATAAAACCACCGCGGTGGAAGATACCCAAGAAGTTGGTGGGATGTCCTTTGACAACATCTCCGCCTTCAAAGTTGGCTGGATTTCCCATCAATTGGGTGTAAATCAGCACGCCTGTCAACAAAGCGACAATGATAGCCGCACCCGCGAAGTACCCCATCAAGGTATTGCTTCCCGAATTGTTTGATTTATTGCTCATAATAGTTTGATAGTTTCAATTTTTTAGCGCTGCAATAATAAGGTGACCCCGCATGAAAAACAAGTAACTAAATTGTTAACTAGCACTCGCAAATGCTTGAAATCAGAGGCCTTTTCCCTTTATTAAATGCCTTTCAGATGTTTAACGAATGAGCCTTTGACTTATTGATTCGCTGACACAATGCTGACCCATTTTTTGCCTGAAATCCATGCCGATTGCAAACTTGGGTAGCCGAATTGAGGCCCAGCAGCCGAACAGCCCCCTGATACCTCCAGTGGCGTGGAGCTCAAATTAACCGATTCTACAACGGGCAGAGCCTTCTCAATAGTGTAGCGCTTTAGAAAGCGACTTGTTAAAGAAATGCCCAATAAATCTTGAACCTCAGACCATACAACTTCTTCGCTGGAGCCAAAAAACTTTGGATGCAACTGAACCGACCACAAACATTGTCCCTTCGGCGCATAGCTTGGTTCGACATTACTGGGTATGCTAATGGTTTGAATTAGGGTATTCTCGGCATTCAAGGCTAAGTATTTACCCAAACCAGCGTCTGAATCTGCGGCAAAGTATAAGGTTTCAGCCGATCGATAGGGAGATTGTCCTGCTCGTGGGTTTAGGGACCCAGCGGCCCACACCACCTGGTCGTAAACGCTACCTTCAATGGTCCATTTATCCCCGACAGACTCCGGCTTCACTTCTTTGCCCCAAAAGCGATTCTCATGCGGCAATTCACGGGTTAAATCTCGAGCAAACTGCTGAATACCCATGGGTGGAAGCAGGGCTCCTCCCTTTGAAAAGGACTTATAAAAAAGGCAAAACAAAGCGGCCGGGCTGCTCAGTTCTGATTCTAAGAAAACACCCGAGAACCAAGGCCTAAAAAAGTGATTGATGGCCTTTGAACTGAATCCAAACTTCTGCAAAAAGGTCTCTGTTGATTGTTGGAGTTGGGGCTTCTCCATCAATTCCTCGTCTGAAAAGCCTGCGACATACCGCTGAAGCAAGGCAATTTTTATTTTATCACCTAGGGTAATATCGGGATTGAATGCAGTTCTGAGCGCGGCTCTGAATCCCTCTTTTGGATGACTCAGCAAACTGCGCGAACCCTTTTTGATGATCCAAGCGCCATTGGCATATCTATTGTATGACTTGAATGGCTGATTGGCATACAATTCCATCAAGTGAGTGTAACCCGATTGAAGAACCTGAAAGCCATGGTCTAAGGCAAATCCGTCAAGGACATCGGTTCGAAGCAAACCACCTGGCTCGGACTCTTTCTCATACCAATCGTACCGAATCCCTGCTGCAAAACAAGCTCGAGCTATCGAAATTCCGGTTATTCCCGCTCCTACAATGGCAATTTTCTGCTCTTGCATGTTGGGGCAAATATACGTTCTATTGCCCGTGAGGTGGCCGGCCCTCAGGGCCAGGAGGTAGATCCATACCTCTCGCTTTTTTTAGCAATTGAGCCCTGACATCACGCTCGGTTTGTGGCAGTAAAATCACCCGTTTGTACCCAATTATTGGAGCCAATTTAGGAGTATAGGCGGCATGAATATCCAATTCCTTTTGTTTGACAGCCACAGCATCAGCATAATAGGCTTTGGCTTCTTCTTCGGTCAACGTACCCAATTCGCGATGCCCCCATTTCTTGCGAAACTGCATCCTGGCTTGCCTCAATTCCAATTGTGATTGGTCGTATATAGGAAAAAAAGCTTCTGCCTCTGAAGGGCTGAGCATCAATCTCTGGGTGAATTCTTGGCGTCTGAAATCTTGAAGCTCTTGGACCATTTCGGCGGGTTCATCCAAATCAGGTTGAGCCATGACTATTGAAGCCAAAAAGAACAATGCGCTAAGAAGAAGGAAGCGTTTCATAGTTAAAAAATTGATTCTTCAAAAAAGGGATTGGGATCATCAAAGACACACAAATCATAGGATTCTAAGGCCTTGGCTGCTCTTTGGCCTTTAGTAGACAAACCTTCAATGCTGATGATATTGCTCGGCTTACTCACCTCCACCAAAGTCTCTTCTTCAAGGATGGTGCTTACCAAAGCAGCAGAAACAGAACCTTCGGATGCAACGGCTTCAACAACGGGTGTAGCCACCGGTCCAATTCCTCGACTGGCCAATGACGTATCTACGTATTCATCAATGGTTACGGGTCGTTGAATGCCTTGCCATATAAAGTAGGCAGCAAACACCGCCACCAAAGAGGCTACCGCCCCCAGTGAATTCATCAGAATTTGTGTGCGGTTAGAGCCTGTTATCGGAGCAAATGCGGGTTGAAGCGTAGGGGCAGAATGAGATTCCACACGACTATATTCTTCCTGCTTCTCCAGTTCCGCTTTCAAACGAGCCATTTCCTGCTCGTTGGGAATGACCGACATTGGAGCAGGTTCAAACGTTGAAACGGCTTGAATTTCAGGAACGACCTCTTCGAATGATTCAGTCTCTTGATCTATAGCAGTAGCTGGGGCAACGGCCTGAATTTCAGGCTCAATGACTTCCTCAATTTCTTGAGACTCCTGAGACCATTCAGCCGCGAAATTCCGCCAAGCTGGGGTGGGATTTGGCTCAACAATCAAGGGCGCTATTTCGATTTTCTCGATGTTTTCCTTGCCCATTTTCTTTTCAGCCGCGGGTTCTGTTGTCTTCGGCAGGTCTTGTGTAACGGCAGGGCGAGCTTGACCAAATTCGACCTTCAATTGAGCCGAATACTGCAGTTTGACTGGCTTGGCCGAACTGGATTGAACGGTTGATGAACCTTCCATCAAATCTTCAGGGGTAATTCCCACTCGGGATTGAACTCTCCTGAAAAACTCATTGAAATACCCCTCGTCAGCTTTAAAGGGAGAATCTATTTTGTGTTGTTCCAACGCGGACATGGCTTCTTGGATTAAGATGATTGATCGGACAAAAAGTTTAACGCAATACGTTTAAATATATCTCCAGCTTTTTGACGGCATGATGGTAACTAGACTTCAAAGCACCTACTGAAGTGTTCGTCAATTCTCCAATAAGTTCGTAATCCAAATCTTCAAAATAGCGCAAAACGAACACCAACTTCTGTTTGTACGGCAAGTAGCAAAGCGCTTTCTGTAACTGCTTTTCCATTCCCCTCTCATCCATGTAGGTTGGCTCAGACAAGTAATCGGCCATTTCAGGCTGCGCCTCATCAAAGTCAACGTTTGGCTTGCGCTTTCGCAATACATTCAAGGCCTCGTTGGTCGAAATGCGGTAAATCCAAGATTTCAATTGCGACTCCCCTCTGAAACCCTCCAAATTTTCCCAAATTCGAATGAACGTATTCTGGGCAGCATCGTCTGAATCATCATGACTCAATAGCAAATGGCGCACATGGTAGTAAACCACTTTCTGGTATCGCCGAATGACTTCGCGAAAAGCTGACTCTTTGAGATTCGACTGCTTGAAAGCAAGGACCAAATCTGAGTCAGACATTGCCCCCCAATTGGGGTTTTGCAAGGATGTGCTATGGGCTTGTGCAGACATGCTGTGTGTTCAGGTTTGATACGAAAATGCGATGCTATTCTTATTAAAGACGCAGCCAAGCTCTGAGAGTTAAAAACACCTCGTGTGAATTGATGTATATACGGGCAACCGATGCACCCCAGACGACTCGATTTCCCTACTCTTTGGGCAACAGAACATCTATGGCCTGGAACCATTTTGATGGACGAATAGCCAAGTACAGCATTTGGACATACCCCCCTGGAAGTTGAGGGGATGAAAGCCCAGAATCCAAGCAATGATAAGGCTTTGAGGCATGAATGTGATGGTCGGCATGGCGACTCAAATCGAACAATAAAAATCGACTGATACGGCGGTTACTGTTCCAACTGTGCAAAGGCCCTACTCTATCTTTTTGACTGCGCACTAAACCGTAATGTTCAATATAATTGACATACTCCAAAAGAATAGCCGCCAAAGCCGAAACCCCCAGCCAAGAGATAGCGATACGAGGCTCCCAGGCCCATAAAAAGCCCATTAGCAACAGGCAGGTTGTTATATTCTGAAACAAATGACTTAGCACCAACGGAGCGTTTCCTGTTTTCTTTTTCTGAATGTAAATCTCCGCCCTTCGAGCCTGTCGAAATTGCCCAATGATAGATCGGGGAACATACCTATACAAGGACTCCCCTTTTCTCGCGGTAACGCAATCTTCATGGGTACCTACATGCACATGGTGAACTAGAATGTGGTGAGCTGAGAAATAAGGATTCCCTACGAGCAACAATAGAAAACGGCCAGCCGTCCTAGAGGCCCAATCTGCTTTATGTATGAGTTCATGAGCTACGACTACGGCTCCACTGCCGCAAGCCACTCCTGTTGAAAGAATGGCACCCATCAGCACCCAGCAGTAAGGATCAATCACAATAATGAGATAAGCAAGACTAACCAACATGGCTATCGTCAACAGAACATGAGACCAGAGCAAAATTTTAGGCAAAGTATCCCGAAATTCACTATGGTCATCGTTTACATCTTCGCCTAACCACTGCTCCAATATAGCCAACACGCCCAAACTAAAGACCGCATTTGACCAGACCCAATAAGACCCCAAGAGATTACCAACTAAGACTATCGCCGCTGGCAGTAAACTTAAGCTATAAGCCCAATTTCGCTTTAGAACCTGTTTGTCCATATCCCGAATCTACACACGGAAAGGATTTTTTTAAAACAATTCCTGAAAATGCCATACATCTTCAAAGGTTATTGCTTATTTTTGCAGCCCAAATTGGAACTAAAGTCATGAACTCAATAGTGAATAGCCTATCTGCCGAAATGATCCGCACCGATCTTCCCGACTTCAAAGCTGGAGACCGTGTTACGGTATTTTACAAGATCAAAGAAGGCAATAAAGAGCGTATTCAGCAGTACCAAGGCGATGTTATCCAGCGCCGAAATTCTGGTATTGACGAAACGTTCACCGTTCGTAAAATCTCTAATGGTGTTGGTGTGGAGCGTATTTTCCCCACGAACAGCCCCTTCATTGAAAAGGTTGAGGTTAATCGTCGAGGCAAAGTTCGTCGTGCCCGTATTTTCTACTTGCGCACCCAAATCGGAAAAGCGGCTCGTATCAAGGAAAAGCGTTCCTAATTCAAAATTGCACTTTCAAAAAGCTCCGAATTTCGGGGCTTTTTTTTTGCCCTAATCTTCATTCACCTGAATGAACCCCTAAGCCAAACCAAGTGAATTCACCCACTGAGCCCAAACTATCAAGCTTCCATCCAAGGTCATTGGCTAGCCTATGGGCTTCGCGGGGTTGATCTGTCACAATTCCTTGAATGGGGTTTTCAAACACCCCAGACTGCGCTTTAGCAAAGGGGCCTAATAGATCTCGCGACTCATCGGGACTATACCAAGGGTAACCCTTAGCCCCCGTATAATAAAAATTGACGCAGCCGGTTGGATCAGGACCCACCAACCAAACAGTTCTAAGAGCTGACAAGGCCTCTCTTTGACTTCGAGTTGAGGCGTCAAGAAGCGTGGCTGACACTCGACGTTTTTCTCCGTAAAAATTCCGCTCCATTTGGGAAATGGACCATGCCACTGAGAGGAAAACAATTATCCCTACCCAGCGCAGACTAACCTTGTATTGAACCCAGGCCTTTACAGCCAGCGCTGACCATAGAGGAACAAACATTAATGTATAATACCCATGCCATTCAAATTGCTTCTGTAGAACCAGGTACAGACCAAGTGAAGCAATGGTCAGAGCAAAGAATAAAAGATTTTTACTCCTAGCCGAGTAAAACAAACCCACCGCAGCCGACACATACATGAACGGACCTAGCCACCATACAGGAGCTTGAATGAAAATATCCCGAAGTAATAACTGTAGAGACTGAGATAAGGAATCGGCGATTCGGGTTTCATTGAGAAATTCCCAAAGCCCGTGAATAGCATTCAATCGAGAAGCCCAAACGTACCAAGCCACAGCTATCAAACACGAGAGCAGCCCCATGATCAGGCTCCGAGTTCGCTGGCGGGAGTCAGTTAAATAAATGGCCCCTATATAGACCCAGGCAAGCAAAAAGTACAACTTGGTGGCAGCGGCTAGTGTCAAAAGCAAAAAACCCGCACCCCAATTATTTTGGTGAATGGCGTTCAACCCCCAAATGGCGGCGGCAAGGGCAAATAAATCGGGAATGGCCCCTATGGAGTGAAAATAAAATTCGGGAAATCCGAACAGGGAAGCAGCACCCATTAGGGCGTATTCCTTAGGGAAAATACGGGACAAGAATTGAAACCAGCCCAGCACTACAGCCAAACACAAGGCAAAACTCCAAGCTCGGAACAAGTTTTCATGAAAACCGAAAACCTTATAAAGTATAGCCAGTCCATATTCGTAGCCAACAAAAGAAGGGCCACAAATGCCATCGCTACCGTATCGCTTATCGATTCTAGGGTAGCGAATATCCATGGATTCATCCGCGAAATTCTTAGCCAAGGCCAAACTATTGCACTGCCGCCAAACGTGATTGCCGGAGGCAGGTTTGAACAAATGAGGAAGATGCAAAACCAGTTGAAGCAGCAAAAGCCAAAGAAAGGGCTTCCACCCTTCTGTCGCTCGCTGTATGAATCGATTTACCATGTATGGTCGGCTACAATTCTTGGGCCCTCTTCGAAACCTTTAAACGTCAAATGGAACCATCCGCTGTGGCCAGAATCTAAAGGATCATTGCTCTCTCTCACCCGCCAGCGACCCAAGACTTGAAGTTGCTCTTCACGCTCATCAGCCCATTCTACTCGTTCATAATCAAAGGTCAAATGACCCATTTTTTCAGCGGTCGGATAACTCTTGTGATACCCTTGTCGAACCTGCTCCCAACCCAATTTGAGACCGCGTGAAGTAATGAACTGAAGTGAATCACTCTTCCAATATCCTTCCATAAAACCATCGATGTCTCCTCTATTCCACGCACCTAATTGATCTTGCATGACATCCAAGGCGTCTGAAGGGGCAAAGGAATGTTCATTTTTAGGCGATTGACAGGATAGGCAAAGCAAAACGAGGATAATACGGCTCCAGCTCATATTGCGAATCTACGAATTAGGGATGAAGCAACAGGCCGAATCGCACCCGATTATAATAAGCGCCTCCGCGGGCCAAACCCCAGCCCACCCAACGGGTAGCGGAATTATTTACGACCGAATACAAACTGTAATCGCAAGAGGCGGCTAGGCTCAAGTGTTCTCGTATAGCGTGATGAACTCGAATTGAGCCCATCGCACCCCAAATTCGGTAATCTTCTTGTAACCGGGGCATGTAGCCCTGAGACTCCCAGGCCTTCAACATGCGAGTAGCTTCTACCCCAATAGACCATCGGGTCTCTGGGTGGCCAAAGCGCGCAAAATTGCGGCTTTGATGGATTCCGACTTCCAATTGGCGGGCGTGAATATGAAAGGGGGTCAATCCGGGATTATCAGGATCAAAGCCCCTCAAACTTCCCAATTCGGAGAACCCCAAACTGTAATCCCAACGCTTTTGGGGACGCCCGTAACCTCCATAAACACCCAGTGTAAAGCCTGGTTTGCTGTAGCCAACGGCGGCATCTCCGTCTATTTGGCTCATGGACCCCAAACACTGAACCTGAAAACTAAACTCAGGAGCGCTCTGGGCATGGATTCGAGAAAGCAGCACCAAGGAAGCAAGGAGAATGCGTGATTTCATGGTATTTTGCGCTAAATTAAGCATTGAGCCCTAAGCCCAATCATATCGCCATCATTGGAGCCGGCCTAGCGGGCTGCAGCTTGGCGCTTGAATTGGAAAAACGGGGCTGGTCTCCCCTCTTAGTTCATGATGCCCAGCGTTTATCCAGCAGCGATGTAGCGGCAGGACTGATCAACCCCATAGTGCCCAAAGGGGTTCGAATGACTTGGAATTGGGAAAAGATGTTTCCAGGATGGAAGACGTATTACCAGCAATGGGAATCATATCTAGGAAGTTCTTTCGCCGAAACCCTTCCACTGCATCAACTTCATCGCCATGCCGATCATGATCGAGAATGGCGCAAACAAATGGAGAAAGCGGTTTACCAAGATTTCATCCAACCCATCATCCATGATTTACCTAGCAAGAGCCAGGTACTAAGCGGGCACAGCGTCAATCAAGCGGGTCGCCTGAACGTTCAGGCATTTTGCAAGGCCACACGAGACCATTTTAAGAAAAAGGGGAATCTCCTGGAATCAAGATTTGAAGAAAATCCAAGCTCGGCACCGCTGATACTCCCCAATGGCCAAAAGGTTGTGCAGGTGGTGTACTGCCAAGGCATAGAAATGATGGACAACCCATTATGGCAATGGTTACCCATGCACCCTACTGGTGGCGATATACTTCGGGTACATATAGCCGATGCCGCTTTAGGCACAAAAGCCATATGGAAAAGCAAAGAGTGGTTAGTTCCTATCCAAAACAATCCCAACGAATGGCTTCTGGGCAGCAATTTTCACAAGGGAAATAGGAGCCAAACTCCCGACCCTCAAGATGCAGAAGATTTGTTAAACCGGGTATCAGAGTGGCTGGGAACCCGCCCTGTTTTATTGGAGCACAAACGATCGGTGCGGCCCACTGTAGGCTCTCGTCGTCCCTATTTGGGAAGGCACCCTATGCATGAGCACTTGTACGTATTCAATGGATTGGGATCAAAGGGTTCGGCATTGGTCAGCTGGCTGGCCCCTGTCATGGCTGATTTCATCACTCAAGGTATTGTACTCCCTGAAGAGGTCAATATAACTCGGTATTGGAGCGACAAAAACTCACTATCCTAACCCTTGGTTTTCAATTTAAAACCCATGGGCTCCAAGCAGAATCCTGTTGGTTACCAAAGAGCTACTTAAGACCAGCGAGAATCCAGCAGATCAATGAAAACTTGTGGGTCGGAAATGATGTGAACCTGTTCGTGTGGCTTCAGATCTCTAGACATCAATACCTGACTACCGGTGAGCAAAATGTCTGAGTCAGGAAAGTTCCGTACCAAAGTTTGGACAAACACCTCAACTGGAACTTTGGGATTGGTGGTAGTCAAGGCCGTAAAAACGGCATCGGGTTCGTGGATTTTATAGATTTGATAGAGGTCTTCAATCATGACCGAACTGCCCAAATAAACAACATGATGACCGCGTGATCGAAGCATGTAGTTCGCAAACAACAATGGAAGTTCATGATTTTCATTGCTCGGCAAGAACAGCAGAAACTTCTTAGCGCGAGCACTTGGGAGTACGGCCAATTGATCAATGGAAGCGTACAAACGTTGTTTGACTAGGTTGGTGATGAAATGTTCATGGGCCACATGAATGCTACCACTCAACCACAGTACTCCGACGTGTTTCAAGAATGGAAACACGATGTTCATCATAGTGTCTTCCATTCCTGATTTCAACATATGAAAGGTCAGAATCTTGATAAATTCACGTTCCTCAAAGTTCATCATGGCCTGGGTCAGCGCTTGAATCTGACTTTGGTTTGAACTGGAGTTCTCAGACAAGAATAAGGTATGACGTTGAACCTCATCGCGACTCATACCGGCTATGCGGCTGATTTTATAGCCGTGTTGATTCAGCAAGGCTATATTCATCAAGTATTTCAGATCGTCTTCTTCGTAGTAGCGAATGTTTGTATCGGTTCTCTTAGGTACCAATAACTCATATCTCTGCTCCCAAATGCGTAAGGTATAAGCCCTAATTCCGGTCAGGCTTTCTATATCCTTAATGAAATACTTGTCGCGAAAATCTTTTTTTGACTTTCGTTTGTTCTCTAGAGAACTCTTAGGCTTGTTATTTCCCCGGGTTTCTTCAAACATTATTGACAATGATTATCACCGTAACAGGAACTTCAGGATTGATTGGCACACGGCTCAAGCAGCGCTTATCGCAGAGAGGCCACATCCTTAAAATTCTGTCTTATGGAAGTGTTAACAATCAAAGCGATAAAAAAGATTTTGTTTGGGATCCAGAAAATCAAAAAATAAATCTCGAGGCCCTACAAGGGGTAGATGCCGTAATCCACTTAGCCGGTTCCAGTATCGCCCAAAGATGGACCCAGAAAACCAAGGCTTCGATATTACGCAGTAGAAGCATGGGCAGTCAATTGCTCATGGATGCATTGGAGAACATCAACCCTGAGGCTAGAGTAGTAAGCGCATCGGGAATAGGCTATTACCCAGACCCTTGTGAAGAAATCCTAGATGAAAGCCATTCCCCTGGTCAGGGCTTCTTGGCTCAAGTTTGCCAAGAATGGGAGGCTCCTTTTCAGAATAGATTGAAAAGCGGGCTGCATGCATGCATTTTGCGAACTGGATTGGTTTTGAGCAACCAAGGAGGCGTTCTGCCTCTGGTACAATCTACCGCCGCTTGGGGCTTGATTCCCATCACTGGCTCACCTGAAAACAAATGGAGCTGGATTCACATAGAGGATTTGGTATCCCTGTACATAGCGGCGGTTGAAGGCAATTTGGCCCCAGGAATCTACAATGCGGTAGCTCCAAATCCATGTTCTCAGGGACAGGTGGCCGAAGAATTGCTCAGCCTGAAAGGCAAAGCTCCCTGGAAGTGGAAGCCTTGCATACCCGCCTTTGCTTTGAAAGCTCTTTTGGGCGAACAAAGCAGTCTGGCCCTTACCCACCAAACCGTTTCTTCCTTGCGTCTACAGCTGGCAAATTTCCCTTTCGAATTCCCCTACATCAAGCAGGCCTTAACCCACTTACACACCCATCATGAAATATAACATCGTTTGGCTGCGTCGTGACTTGCGCCTCAATGACAATCATGCCTTGTACCAAGCCCTTCAAAGTGGAATCCCTGTTCAGCTATTGTTCATCTTTGATTCCGAAATCCTGGATGAATTGCCGAAAAATGATGCTAGGGTTGATTTTTTGTTTCAACAACTGAAAAAATTAAATCAGTCAATAGAGCCGTTCGGCAGCTCTGTAAGGGTCGAATATGGAACCGTAGATGAGGTTTGGGAACGAATCGGCTCGGAAAAGGCAGCAGCGGCTATTTATTGCAACCGCGATTATGAGCCCTACGCCAAAGAACGAGACGAGCGAATCAAAAAATGGGCGGAGTCTAAGGGCATTTCCTGGCACGATTTCGCCGATCAGATAGTCATGGAACCTCACGAAGTTTTAAAAGACAATGGCGGTCCCTACACTGTTTTTACGCCCTACAGCCGAAAATGGAAGGAGCGTTTGGAACAAAAAGGAGGCATACCCTACTTTCCCTCTGAGCAGCATTTGAAAGGCTTGATCACCTCGTCATTTCCCATGCCTACCCTTGAGTCTTTGGGTTTCCAAGCCTCTGGAATGTCCTTCCCCAGTGCCGAAGTTCCCAAGAGTCGAATTCTCAATTACGACAAGACAAGAAATTTCCCGGCCATAGAAGGGACTTCCAGACTGAGCATACACCTTCGTTTCGGAACGGTATCGGCGCGAGAGAAAATGGCTAAAGCCTTGCAGGTCAACGCCAAATTTGCCACTGAGCTTATCTGGAGAGAGTTTTACATGTCCATTCTTGCGCATTTCCCTAGGGTAACCCAGCAGTCATTCAAACCCGAATATGACCGCATTGCATGGCGCAACAACCCCGATGAATTTGAAGCTTGGAAAAAAGGCAAAACGGGATATCCCTTAGTTGATGCGGGCATGAGGGAATTGAACCGCAGCGGGCATATGCACAACCGAGTGCGCATGGTCGTCGCTTCCTTTTTGACCAAACATTTGCTCATTGATTGGCGCTGGGGCGAAGCCTATTTCGCTGAAAAATTGCTGGACTTCGAATTGGCCTCCAACAACGGTGGATGGCAATGGGCCGCTGGCTCAGGTGTGGATGCCGCACCCTATTTTCGGGTTTTCAACCCCCAGTTACAACTCGAAAAATTTGATAAGCAATTGGCCTATGTTCGCCGCTGGGTGCCCGAATACGGAAGCCCCAGCTACCCTAAACCTATTGTCGATCACAGCTTCGCCAGGCAGCGCTGTTTGGAAACATACGCCAAGGCTTTAAAACCTTAATCGTCTAAACTAACTCCCTTTTTAAAACCCGTCTTTAAGCCTAACAAATAGGCTTTGATGAAGGGCCATAAGTCGCCATCCATGACGTGGTTGATATTGGATGTTTCTTCAGCGGTACGAACGTCTTTGACCAGTTTATATGGATGGAAAACGTAGTTTCGAATCTGCGAACCCCATTCAATTTTCATCTTAGAGTCTTCGATTTCTTGACGGGCCGCGTTGCGCTTTTGAATTTCCATTTCATACAAACGAGAACGCAGCATTTGCATAGCCAATTCTCGGTTCGCGAGCTGGCTTCGTTCAATTTGACAGACCACGACAATTCCTGTTGGGATGTGTGTCAACTGAACCTTGGTTTCAACCTTGTTCACGTTTTGACCACCGGCTCCACCGCTTCGAGAAGTATGAAAATCGATATCAGCGGGCTTTAGGTCAATTTCTATGCTGTCGTCTACCATGGGGTAAACATATACGCTGACAAACGAGGTATGACGGCGGGCGTTTGAATCAAAGGGGGAAATGCGCACCATGCGATGCACCCCATTTTCGCCTTTCAGGTAACCGAATGCGAATGACCCATCAAATTCAAGCGAAACACTTTTGATGCCGGCGACTTCGCCGTCTGTTCTATCCAGTTCTCGGACTTTAAACCCGTTCTTTTCCCCGAACATAAGGTACATGCGCATGAGCATTTCTGCCCAATCACAACTCTCTGTACCCCCTGCCCCGGCGTTGATTTCTACCACGCAACTCAAGGCATCTTCTTCTCCTTGGAGCATGTTCTTGAACTCTAGATCTTCGGTCGCTTCCATTAAGGCCTTAAAGGTTTCCTCTACCTCCGCCTCAGTGGCTTCACCGGCGTCTTTGAATTCAACCAAAACATCCAAATCCCCTAACAGGTTTTCCAACCCATCGTAGGCATCGGTCCATACTTTTTTGTCTTTGATTTTGCGCAGATGAGCTTCTGCTTTTTTGGGATCATTCCAGAAATTGGGATCCAGGGTTTGCTCTTCTTCGTCGGCTATCTCGGCTTTTTTGCGAGCGACGTCAAAGATACCTCCTCAAAGCCTCAACACGGCCTCTTATATCTTTATGCTGTTCAGCGTTCACAGCGGCAAAGATAGCGAGAAACCAACGGTATCAGGAAGAAATGAGAGACCCACTCATTAAATTAGTTCCTCAGGTCTCGATCATCCAAAAATGGAAATTGGGTTCGAAATGCATGCAATTCTTCTTTGCTCAGCCTTACCCTTAACAGCCCTGTTTCACTCCGCAAATGGGTCATGCGTTCTCCTTGCATATCGATGGCTTGAGAATCGCCTTGGTATTCCATGCCGTTTCCGTCAACCCCCACTCTATTGGATGCCAGAACATAACACTGGTTTTCAATAGCCCTAGCCGTCAACAGGCTATTCCAGGCCCACTGTCTTTTTTTAGGCCAATTGGCCACAAACAACATAACGTCAGCCCCGGCCGTTTGCCGAATCCAAGCGGGAAATCTCAAATCGTAACAAACGAACGGTGCGAATGACCAACCTTTGAATTCAAATTGTACAGCCTGATTACCGGCTTGATAATGTTCATCTTCATGGGCATAGGCAAACAAATGTCGCTTGTCGTACTGAGCCAAAATCTTTCCTTGGTAAGCGCAAATGAATCGATTGAAATACTGCCCATTCTCTTGGATGGCGAGCGAACCGCAAATGGCAAAATTATGGCTCCGTTGCAGCATCCATTGCAAGGTTGGGCTATGCATTTGAACCGCTACCGATTGGGGATTCATACTGAACCCGGTGGCAAACATTTCGGGGAGCACAACCAAATCGCATTCTCCAATGCGGTCCAGCCAAGCATCTAACTGCCGCAAATTATCTTCGGGCGATTCCCAGATCAAATCGGGCTGAACCAAAACTACGTTTAAATCTTGCATAGGCTTTCAGCGGCTTGGAGCAAGGTGCTTTCTTGCTTAGCAAAGCACAAGCGCAATAGTTTAGAATCTGTTGCTTTGGTAAAAAAGGGAGACAAAGGAATGCTTGCTACACCCGCTATTTGCACCAATTCTTCAGCGAACTCTCTGTCTGTCCGATCAGAGATTTTCGAATAGTCTACCAATTGAAAATACGAGCCTTGGCAAGGCAAAACGCCAAACCGGCTTTCGGCCAAGGCCGAGGCCAATAAATCGCGTTTTTGCTGGTATACCGATGCCACTTCGGCTTCGTGTTTTGGGTGCTCTTGCATAAAACGAGCCAAGCCTACTTGTTGGGGCATATTGGAGGAAAATGCCATGAATTGAAAGACCTCTCGAATGCGCTGAGAAATGGCCGCAGAAGCCGAAATGTATCCCATTTTCCAACCCGTTGCATGGTAGGTTTTGCCAAATGAACTAAGGCGAACAGAGCGGTCTTTTAAGGCAGGCCTAGCGGCAGCCGAAATGTGATGCAACCCATCAAAAACCATGTATTCATAGACCTCATCGCTGAGCACAATCAAATCTCCAGCATCGGCGATACGCTCAATTTCCAGCCAGTCGTTTTCGCTTAGCACCCAACCTGTTGGGTTGTGCGGGGTATTCACCATAAGCATACGGGTGTGGCGATTGACCAATTTGAATACCTGATCCCAGGGTATCTCTCCCGTTTGCGGATTCATGGCTACGCTTTTCACTGTCCCTCCGGCCATAATAATAGAAGGAGCATAACAATCATAGGCCGGCTCAATGATGATCACTTCATCGCCGGGGTGAACCAAGGCTTGAATGGCACAATAAATACCCGCTGTCGCCCCGGGAACGATCGTGATTTCTGATTCAGGATCGAGACTATAGCCCAATTCTGACTGGCAACGATCAGCCACCATTTGCTTCAAGGGTAGATAACCAGGCATAGGGGCATATTGATTGTAACCCGACTGCATCGCTTGGGCAACGGCCTCTAGCAAGGCTTGGGGAGGGCTAAATTCAGGAAAACCCTGAGAAAGGTTGATGGCTCCATATTGTTGGGCCATTCGAGACATGGTGCTGAAAATCGACTCACCAAATCCCGCCAACTTGCTATTCGCCAAAGAGGTCATGGGAACGAAAATAAGCGCTTATGATTGTTACTGTGAAATCCTATATTTGAGGATTATCGATATTGTATGAACAACAAGAACTATACAAGAGCTTTTGCCATTTTGGTTAGCGTTTTCTTCTTCTGGGGCTTTGTAGCCGCTTCAAACGACATCCTCATTCCCGTTTTTAAAGAAAAACTGGACCTCACCCAGGCCCAAAGCCAAATGATTGCTTTCGTGTTCTACGTGGCCTACACCGTTGGATCTTTGCTCTATTTGGGCATTTCCAGAATCATGGGTGTCGACCCCATTGTAAAATACGGATATGGTAAAGGGATCGCTGCTGGTTTGGGTTTGTCGGCCCTGGGCACCTTGTTGTTTATTCCTGCCGCCAACAGCGTCAGTTTCCCTATGCTTCTGGGTGGATTGATGGTCGTAGGCTTGGGCTTTTCGCTGCAACAGACAGCCGCCAACCCCTTGGCCATCGCTCTTGGACCTGCTAATACGGGTAGTCAACGTTTGAGCTTGGCCGGAGCCATCAACAACGTAGGAACAACCATAGGGCCATTGCTCGTGAGCTATGCCATTTTCGGGCCCATGACTGGGTCAGAAAGTGACAGAATACTGGATGTTAGCGACGTCAAACTCCCCTACTTAGCCTTAGGTGCCCTGTTCTTGTTATTCGCCTTTGTATTTTGGAATTTGAAAGTAGATACCGAATCAGCGGCCGATGCTGAAACCTCATCTAACGATAAAAAAGCCTTGTCTTATCCCCAATTATGGATGGGCATGATTGCCATTTTTGTTTATGTGGGTGTTGAAGTTTCAACGGCTAGCAACTTGCCGGAATTAATGAAACAAGAAGTGGGTCTGGAAACCAAAAACATTGCCCCGTATATTTCCTTGTTCTGGGCCAGTTTGATGATCGGCCGTTGGACTTCTGCCTCTGGAGCCTTAGGCCTCAGCGGATTCAAACGAGAAGCCATGCGATTGATTTTACCCTTAGCCGCTTTCGGCCTTTTCTTAGCTGTTAACAGCAAAATGGGGCATGAAGTATCCTCTTTCTATTCGTACCTATTGGTCGTGGGCTTATTGGTAGTGGCCGATTTCATTTCAAAAGGCAACCCTTCGCGCCAATTACTCCTGTATAGCCTCTTAGGCATTGGCGCCTTGGTTTATGGCATGACCGCAACAGGCATGAGCTCCGTCATGTCTTTTGTATCTGTAGGCTTGTTCTGCTCCACTTTATGGCCCTGCATTTTCACACTGGCCATCACCGGCTTGGGTTCTCAGACTTCTCAAGGAGCCAACCTTTTGGTGATGATGATCATGGGCGGCGGATTCGTATCTGTAGCCCAAGGTTTGTTGGCTAGCCCTGATTCGTTGGGAATTAAAAATAGCTATTGGGTAGGCGTGATTTGTTTTGCCTATTTGGCCTTCTACGCTTGGCGCGTGGGTAAATTGTTGCGCGACCAGGGCTTAGAAGTTTCAGCTGTAGAAGGCGGCGGCCACTAATTCGGCTATCTTCGCAAGGCATGGGCACCCTTTCGCTGGTCATCATTGCCTTCAACGAAGAAGCGCACATTGGCGCCTGCATTCGCTCGGTCAGTTCGTTGGCCGATGAAATCCTAGTTGTGGACAGTGGCTCTACTGACCAAACCGTTGCTATTGCTCAATCGTTGGGCGCTCGGGTTTTGTCAAGACCTTTCACCACGCACATTGAGCAAAAAAATTGGGCCTGGCAGCAAAGTAAAGGTGATTATATATTGAGCTTGGATGCCGACGAGGCCCTTTCTGCAGAATTGAAGTGCTCTATAGCGGCGGCTAAGGCTGAGGCTTTCCCCGCTTACGGGTTTTCCATGAATCGCTTGAATCACATGGGAAATAGGCCAATAAAAGGCTGCGGATGGTACCCCGATCGAAAAATTCGCCTTTGGAAACGCGGAGCGGCTCAATGGGCAGGAGAAAACCCCCACGATCGCATAGAAATGGGACGTGGCACTGAGCAGGCCTTACGGGTAGATCAATTGCAAGGTGACTTATTGCACTATACCTACCGCGATTTAAAAGCGGCGCGAATGCAAGCCTTGAAATTCGGTCGCATTGGAGCCCAAGAAGCCGGCAGTGGTTTTTGGGGATTGAACTTAGTAAAATGCTTGGTTTCGCCTTGGGCTCGATTTGTGCGCAACTACCTGCTTCGCTCTGGCTGGAAATACGGTTGGGATGGCTTTGTCATTTGTTTTTGGCAAAGCGTAGAGGTGGGAATGAAATATGGCTTGGGCTTTGTTTACTCCTTATCATGAGGCTTCAACGATCAATAAAAGGATTGACCCTTGAAGCCGGATGCGACGAAGCCGGGCGCGGATGCCTAGCAGGACCGGTGACCGCCGCAGCGGTGATATTACCACCTGATTTTGAGCACCCTTGGCTCAACGATTCCAAACAACTTAGCCAAAAGAAGCGGGAAACGCTTAGACCCATCATAGAAAAAGAAGCCATAGCCTGGGCCGTGGCTGAATGCAGCCCACAAGAAATAGATGAGTTAAACATATTATGGGCCAGCGTAGAAGCCATGCACAGAGCCATTGCAGCCCTTTCGATTCAACCTGCATTCTTGGCTATAGATGGCAACCGATTCAAGCCCTACGCCGACATCCCCCATCAGACCGAGGTCAAAGGCGATGCTCGCTTCTTGCACATAGCGGCCGCCTCCGTCTTAGCCAAAACGCACCGCGACGAGCGAATGATGCATGGTCATAGAGAATTCCCCGCCTATCGCTGGGACAAGAATATGGGCTACCCAACTGCCGAACACCGCAGCGCCATCAGAGAATTGGGCCCCTGCCATTGGCACCGCAAAAGTTTTCAATTGATACCTCAGCAAATCAAATTGTTCTAAAAAAGGGGCACAAGGCCCCTTTTCTAATTCCATTTCAAGTTGTGAGTGACAGTTGCTTGAAATTTCTGTTTTTGCACATCGATACTATTGATTATTTTATTGGCAATTATTTGTCAATTTTTTAATCAAATCATGAGCAAGCCAGAACGAATCATCAGCCACATGGACCTAGACTCCTTCTTTGTCAGTGTGGAGCGCCTGCGCAACCGCGCCTTTGTTGGAAAGCCCTTGATCATTGGAGGAAACAGCGATCGCGGGGTGGTAGCGAGTTGCAGTTACGAAGCCCGTGCTTTCGGCGTACATAGCGCCATGCCCATGAAACAAGCCAAACTGCTCTGTCCCGATGCTATTGTCATTCAGGGCGACTCGCACCTGTATAGCGAGCACTCTCAACTGGTCACCCAAGTTATTGCCGACAGTGTACCCTTATACGAAAAAAGCAGCATTGATGAATTCTACATCGACCTGAGTGGCATGGATCGCTTTTTTGGCTGTTGGAAAGTAGCCATGAACCTCAAAGAGCGCATTCAAAAAGAGACGGGCCTACCGATCAGCTTTGGATTATCAGCCAACAAAACGGTTAGCAAAATTGCTACGGGCACGGCTAAACCAGCCGGACAAAGACAGGTAGACCTCGGCTTTGAAAAACCCTTTCTAGCACCACTCTCTGTACGCAAGATTCCCGGTGTGGGAGCCGAAACCTATAAAAACCTGCGCCAGTTGGGCATTCAATACATACGAACCTTGCAGGAGATGCCTCGGGAATTGCTGGTAAAGACACTGCAAAAGCCCGGCGCAGAGCTCTGGGAAAAGGCCCAAGGCATTGACAACCGACCCATCATTCCTTTTCACGAGCGCAAGAGCATTAGCACCGAACGCACCTTTCAGCGAGACACCATTGATGTGACCATGTTACGCGACTTGCTATCAGCCATGGCCGAGAACCTAGCGTTCCAACTTCGCAAGGGCAACAAAGTTTGCGCCTGTGTGAGCGTAAAAATTCGCTACAGCGACTTCAACACCCACAGCCGACAACAAAAAATACCCTACACGAACAGCGACAAAGCCTTGATTCGCTGCACATTGGATTTGTTTGATGCCCTATACCAAAGGCGCATGCTCATTCGGCTTGTAGGGGTTCGCTTCAGTGACTTGGTAGGTGGAGGCTGGCAAGTCTCTTTGTTTGATCAAGAAAGCGAGCTGCAGTCCCTGTACCAAGCCATGGACAAGATTCGCCTTCGCTACGGAGAACAAGCCGTCAAACGCGCCGCCGGCATGGATGCCAAGAGCATAGGCAGAGGGGACAACCCCTTTGACGGATCTCCACCCATGCTGTTAGCCAACCGACGCAGTTAAGCCTCTTGTCCAAAAGGTTGAACGATGACATTGCGATGAAACCAAGCATCAACGCCACGAACTAATTTTGCAGCATGAAGCGCCTTGCGTGGATCTACCTATGGCTACTATGGCTGCTGCCCACAAACTTGGGAGCCCAAACCCCTTCCCTCACCCTTTGCAAGGGAAGCAGCATCAATTACAAGGAATTCAACGAACCTGGAAGTTTGCCATCGGTAGCGTGGAAATGGACTTTTAACGGGGCTAGCCCCAACAGCAGCACAGCACGCGAACCCCAAAACATCACCTACCCAGATACGGGACTGTTTTACACCGAATGCGAGTCCACCTTCAGCGACGGTTCAAAATCAACCAAAGGCATCTATGTCTTGGTCATCTACAACCTATTTGACCCCATACCGCTTAAGGATTCGGCCTTTTGCAAAAGCCCCACCCAGATGACCTTGCGGGCTGGCAACTTGTACCGAGGGTACCGATACCATTGGACAAGCCCCGATGTCAACTTAAATCCCAATGACACAACGGCGCCCGTTTTAACCATTAACAAACCCGGTACCTATTCCGTCAAGGTTTATAGCGTTTGCGGCAACAGCAGCAAAACCGCCACTGTAAAAATGGGAGAAATTCCCCAAGTCGATTTGGGCAAAGACCGATTTGTGTGTCGAAATGTACGGGTAACCTTAGATGCGGGCTCCATGCCTGGCTATCGCTACAGATGGTATCCCAATGGGGAAACTACGTCAAGCTTGACAGCCAACATCGCCGGCACTTACAAAGTGGAAGTCACTAGCCCCGATGGCTGCATGCGCAGTGACGAAGTCAACCTCATTGATTCTTGCCCCCCACTGGCTTGGCTACCTACCGCATTCACGCCTGATGCCAACAATCGCAATGACCAGTACAGCCCTTACTTAGAAGGCTTCAAGGAAATGCACATGCGCATATACAACCGCTGGGGCGAAAAGGTATTTGAAACCGAAACCTTTGGCGACGGATGGGATGGCTACGCTAACGACAAACCTGCTCAAGAAGGGATCTACATCGTACTGTTGGAGCTCATTGGCAACGATAATTACCGCAAAGTCATGAAGGGCGAGTTCACCCTTCTGAGGTAAGTTTTGCACCTGTTTCTCACGAAAGGCCCTCTTTTAGAGTGGGTTTTGTAATTTGCAACATGCGCAATGGCACATTAGCCTTTCTGGCCCTTTTCGTAAGCTCTCTATTCCCCCTGCAATCGCTGGCCCAATCGGCCACTGTTTTCAAAGCCAAAACCGCCCTAAACAGCGGTGATGCTGGAAAAGCATTGAAAATTTGCACCAAAGGCTTAGAGAAAGACAAAAGTTTGATTGAACTCTGGTACATCAAGGCCGCAAGTGAATACCATATATGGGAAAATCGCGGGGATGATGCCGAATTGTCCTCCTACTTGAGAGAATCGGTCAAAAGCGCCATCAAGGCTCAAGCGCGAGATGAATTTGGCGACTACAAAGCCGAATACACCGAAGTATTTGCCAAAATCGCGACAGAGAACAACGTAGAAGCCATGGCCAATTATGGTCAAGGCCGCTATTCCCGTGCCATACAGATGTACCGCAATAGCTACGATTTGTCGAACGACACATTTGCCTTGGGCATGATGGGGGTTTGTTACCACTTAAGCGAGAAAACTCGAGAAGGCCTTGGGGCCCTAAAGCAATGCGCTTTGTGGAATTACGGCGCCAGCGCTTCTGGACTTCACAGCCATACCTATGTGCGTGAAGCCTATGAAATATTGGCTGAATACTACGATCAAAAAAAGCAATTCGACAGCGCTCAGTATTATGCAGAAATGGGTCTCTCCGTTTACCCACAAAATCGAAAGCTTCTCGCCCTGGAACACGGCTACCTAGAAACCAACATCCAAGCCGCTCGCAGCCGCTCTGGAATCGGTAGTCTGTTCTTAGAAAATGTAATCCGTGCTTTGGAAATTTTCCCCGCTGATTCCAACTTTTTAAGCTACCAGAACTCCTACTACATCAACAAAATGGGCTATGTCGCCAACCGAGGCGACTACACACTAGCCGATACTTTGTTCATGGAGTTTTACATGCAAAAGCAAGTATTGGTCGAGGCCGGAATTCGCAACGAATCTGACCCCTTCCTCAAATCTGATTCATTGGCCTTTTTGGGTCAGTGCTTGCAATACTATTTGGGCAGCAACAACGAAGCCGCCACCGTATACTTTTTCTATAAATGGTACCCGCTTCAGTTTAAAAGCCCTGCCATCAACGAAAAGGGATTGGAAGTGTTATTGAAAAATCCGCCGGCGCAAATCTCACGCCGCTTGATCGTTTTCCTGCTTGATCACGCTACCCGCTCATACCCGACAAACAAAGTATTCAAGGGCTACCGCAAAACCTTGTTTGATCAATACAGAAAAGGCCCTATCAAGGCCTATGAATGGAGTCAACTGATTGCCATGAGCGACAGCCTGATGCATGACTTCCCTAAAGACAAGACCTTAAAACCCCTTCAACGCACCCTTCTAATGGCCGCCTGCGACAGTGCCATAAAAGATGGAAGAATGCTCGCATCATGGACCTATATGCAGCGTTTGCAAAGGCAATATGGATACCCTGCAGACATCCAAAAACTGCACGAGCGTTTGGCTAAACAAGACTTTGAGATTCGCTACAAGGGCAGCAAAATTGGTTACGAAGTGGTGAACGGTCTAAAGACTCCCCAAACCGGCTGGGACGGCTACAGCAAGCATTGCATAGCTGGTCACATGCCCGACAGCACCATTCAACGAGTCGAGGCCCGAATGAATTACTTCAGACAGAATGCCGGTATTCAGGCTCCCATATCCTACTCCAAAATAAAAGGCGACGCCTGTCAAGAAGCCGCTATTTTGTTTGCACCGGTAGGAATGTTCACCCGAGAACCCACTCCAGAAACGCACGGTTGCTATACAGAAGAAGCCGCTTATGCCGCCGCTATGGGGCACGCCATCATGGAACCCAACCCCGCCATTGCGGCCACCGTACTGTTCGAAGACAATAAGAGTGAGGAGTTATTCAATCGGCAAATGCTCATGAATCCTTCTAGCTATACCTTTGGTTTCGGGGCAGCCGAAAATAACAGCGTTTTCTGGGTAGTTGATGACGGCGAAGTTTGGATGGACAGCCTAGCCTACCAAAATCGCTTTGTCAGCTGGCCTCCCAACGGCTATGCTCCAGCCATGTTAGCCTTCGAAACCTGGTCTTTCTCGAGCACCGAATCACTGGCCGATGCCCAGGTAGAAGTGAGCACTGAGACCTATGGGAAATTAGATGCTCATATCACTTTGGTCGAGAACAGTTTCTTACCCATGAATGCTCTTGTGATCAACCATGGTAAGCAAAAACAGGAACTCAAGGCCGGCGATATTATTCGCATCAAGGTCAAATTGAAGTCAGGTAAGATTTACCAAACCGAAACTCACTTGTTTTAAGTTGCACAGATGATCTTGTAGAAGTACCTTTGCACCCGCGTTTTCACCGGTATTCCAGTACCGGAGTCGATGCAACAAGATCCTTCTGCACGCGTGGCGTAATTGGTAGCCGCACCAGACTTAGGATCTGGCGCCGTGAGGCGTGTGGGTTCGAGTCCCTCCGCGTGCACCAATTGCGATAGCCTGTTTCAAAACAGGCTTCGTTTTTATTACACCGATGAACGTTCAATTGCACTCCCATGACGCCCTGAATGCTAGCGTCACCATTGATTTGACTCCCGAAGATTACCAGGAAAAGGTTCAATCCGAGATGAAGCGCTTGCAGCGCACCGCCAATGTCAAAGGATTCCGCCCAGGAAAGGCTCCCGTTGGCATGATCAACAAATTGTATGGCAAAGCTGTATTGGCTGATGTATTGCAGACCATCGCCAGCGACACCATGAACGATTATGTTCAAAAGGGAAATTTGGACATTTTGGGATATCCCATCTCTAGCACCCGCATGGAGAGTGACATCGACATTGAAAACAAAACCGATTTCCGCTTCGCTTTTGACCTAGGCTTGGCTCCACAATTCGAATTGAACGTGAGCAGCAAAGACAAGTTGGACAAATTCGAAATCGAAGTAGGCGACGCCGAAATTGATAAGGATATCGAGTATGCTCGTCAGCGTCAAGGCGGAATGGAAGACACCGAAGTTTCAGCTGAAGCCGATGTTGTCTACATGAATCTGACGGAGTTGGACGAAAAAGGAAAATCTCCTTTGGAAGGTGGAATTGAGAACAAACCTGTTAGTGTAGTTCCTGAAATGGTAACCGACGCCAAAACCAAAAAGGCGTTGATCGGCTTAAAGGTGGGCGACTCCATTGTTGTTGATCTTAAAGCTTTGTTCAACGACAATGAAACCGTCATCTCCAGCAGCTTGGGTCTCCCCAAAGAAGGTTTGGCTGATTTGAATGCTAAGTTCCAAGGAACCGTGAGCGAAATCAAACGCCGCACTTTGGCTGAATTGAACGAAGACTACTTCAAGCAAATGTTCGGTGCCGAAGATTATCCTAAGACCGAAGCCGAATACCGCGAGCGCATCAAATTAAACTTGGAGCGCTACTATGCCAATGAGGCTGATTTGTGGATCGATCATGAAATCGGGCATTTATTACTGGCTAAACACGACCTGTCCCTTCCCGATGAATTCTTGAAGCGCTGGTTGATGGCCAACAAGCCTGAAGATTACAACGAGGAAAACATTGAAGAGAAATACGCAGAAGAGCGCAGCGCCTTGCAACGTCGCTTGGTGATCGACAAAATTGCTGCTGATTCCAAAATCGAAGCCAGTGCAGAAGACATCATGGAAGAAGCCAAGGTGTATTATGCCGGCATGTACCGCCAATACGGTATGAACATCGATTTGGGCGACGCCTTTTTGACCGAAACCGTTCAGAAGCGCATGTCTGATCGCGAGTTTGTCAGCCAAATGGCTGATCGCGTGGTTTACCGCAAGGCCTACGACCATGTGAAAACTTTGATCAGCTTCAAAAGCAAAAAGATCAGTGTCGAGAAATACTTCGAACACGTTAACAAACACAAACACGAGCACGGCGAATAATCCTTTCTCGCTTACATTTGTTTAGCTACTATGGATTACGGAAAAGAATTTGCCAAATACGCCACCAAACACCTAGGCATCTCCAGCCTGCGTTTGGATGAATACCAAAAATTGACCGCGCAAGCCCCCGGCTTTTACAATTTGACGCCTAACATCATTGAGGAGCGCCAAATGAATGCCGTTGCGATGGATATTTTCTCCCGCTTGATGATGGATCGCATCATTTTCTTGGGAGTTCCCATCTATGAAGATGTAGCCAACATCATCATGGGCCAGTTGTTGTTTTTAGAAAGCACCAATGCCAACCGCGACATTCAGATTTACATCAACAGTCCCGGAGGTAGCGTTTACGCTGGATTGGCCATCTATGACACGATGCAGTACATCTCTTCTGATGTAGCTACCATCTGTACCGGTATGGCAGCCAGCATGGGAGCTGTTTTGATGTGTGCCGGCCATGCCGGAAAGCGCACAGCTCTGCCCCACTCTCGCATCATGATTCACCAGCCTTTAGGCGGTGCTCAAGGTCAAGCGAGCGACATTGAAATTACCTACAAGGAAATTTCCAAGTTGAAGAAGGAGTTGTACGATATCATAGCCAAGCACAGCGGCCAGGATTACGACAAGGTGGAAAAAGACTCCGACCGCGATTACTGGATGACGGCTGAAGAAGCCAAAGCTTACGGCATGATTGACGAGGTGCTCGGCCACCGCAAATAACCATGTCGGCCAAGACCAAAGAACCTGTTTGCTCCTTCTGCGGGCGCAAAAAAAGTGAAACCGTGATGCTCATTTCGGGCGTGGAAGGTCACATTTGCGAAAACTGCGCCGAGCAGGCCCATACCATAGTTCGCAAGGAACTGGGTATGGATAAGAAGGTCGAGACGGGCGACCCAATCAACCTAGACGAACCCCAAAAACTCCCCACTCCCTTGGAGATCAAGGAGCATTTGGACCAATACGTAATCGGCCAAGACGAAGCCAAGAGAACCTTAGCTGTGGCCGTTTATAACCACTACAAACGCACCTCGCAAAAAGACCGCAGTGAAATTGAGGTCGAGAAAAGCAACGTGTTGTTGATTGGTGAAACTGGAACCGGAAAGACCTATTTGGCCCGAACCCTGGCTAAATTTTTGAATGTTCCTTTCTGTATTGCCGACGCCACGGTTCTGACAGAGGCCGGTTATGTCGGAGAAGACGTAGAAAGCATTCTCAGCCGCTTATTGCAGGTTTCAGGTTACAAACCCGAATTGGCCGAAAAGGGCATCATTTACATCGACGAAATTGATAAAATTAGCCGCAAGAGCGACAATCCTTCTATCACCCGAGACGTAAGCGGAGAAGGGGTTCAACAAGCCTTGCTGAAGATTTTGGAAGGCACGGTGGCCAATGTAGCTCCTGAGGGAGGACGCAAGCATCCCGACCAGAAATACATAAAGGTTGATACCTCGAACATTCTCTTCATCTGTGGTGGTGCCTTCGATGGAATCGAAAAAGTGGTCAGCCGACGAATGGTCAACTCAGCTGTCGGTTTCAAAAGCAGCAGCAACCGCAAAATCGACGAGGCCAAATTGCTCCTTCAAACCACGCCCGCTGATTTGAAAAACTTCGGCTTGATTCCTGAATTGATTGGCCGTTTGCCCATCATTGCCGCTTTGATTCCGCTAGACAAAGATGCCTTGCGCCGCATTCTTACGGAGCCCAAAAACGCCCTAATGAAGCAATACCAATACCTGTTCAACCTGGAAGGTGTGGCCTTGTCATTTAGCCCGGAAGCGATTGATTTTATCGTAGAATTAGCCTTCAACAACAGTTTGGGCGCACGTGGACTTCGCGGTATTTGCGAAACCATCTTGAAGCGGTATATGTTTGAGATTCCCTCTGAATCAAAGAAGAAAAAGAGCCTGGAAATCACCCGAGAGATGGCGGAAGCAGAGTGGAACCACCTAGACAGATTAAAGTACCAAGACAGTTAATCTGCCTTGTGCTTGGCGATTTTCCTTAGCCTGAAAAAACAGTAGGACGCTGCCTTCAATTGTCGGTTCTTGCTATATTGCAATCCTCGATGCAACAAGAATTGAACAACCCTAAGGTACTCAAAGCCTGGACCTTTTATGATTGGGCCAACAGCGTATACTCCCTATCTATAGCCTCGGCCATTTTTCCGGCCTTCTATGAAGAATTCACTCCCAAAAGCGTGGAAATCATGGGGTGGTCAATCAAGAATACAGCCTTGTACAGCTACGGCTTATCACTGGCCTTTTTGATCATCGTAGCCATTGTACCTCTCTTGTCTGGCATCGCCGATAGTCGAGGGGTAAAAAAGCCCTATATGCGCTTTTTTGTAGCCTTGGGTAGTTTGGGTTGCTCGGCCTTGTTCTGGTTTCAGGGTAGCAATATCTTTTTTGGCTTGGCTTGTTTCATGCTCGCCACGGTTGGCTGGGGGGCTTCGCTCGTTTTTTACAATGCTTATTTGCCGGAGATAGCCAGCCCAGACCGTTTTGATCGTTTATCAGCGCGCGGTTACACAATGGGCTACATCGGCAGCGTTCTGCTGTTGATATTGAACTTGATGTTCATCATGAAATCAGACTGGTTTGGATTGCCCAGCCCCAAAGAGAGCACTTTGGCTTTTCGAGTGGGGTTTTTAACAGTCGGTGTTTGGTGGATGGGATGGTCTTTGTACCCTCTATGGGTATTGCCCAAAGACCGAAAAACAAGTAAGTCTAGCCCAATTTGGAAGGGCTACCAGGAACTCAAGCAAGTATTTTTCAGCTTGCGTGAAATGCCCCAAACCCAACGCTACTTGGCCGCCTTCTTTGTCTACACCATGGGCGTGCAAACGGTCATTTATGTGGCCGCCTTATTCGGGAAAAATGTCTTGGAACTCGAATCAAAAGACATGATCATCACCATCCTACTGATTCAATTGATAGGCATCGCGGGAGCCTATTTCTTTGCCTGGTTGGCCGATAAAAAAGGCAACCGCTACAGCTTGTCGGCTACCTTAGCCATCTGGGTTTTGGTTTGCATATTGGCCTATTTCTTGGAACCCCGAAAACCGATGCAATTCTTTGGCTTGGCCTGTTTGGTAGGAACCGTTATGGGCGGAGTGCAAAGCCTATCCAGAGCCACCTATGCCAAATTGATTCCCGGTGACAAAGACAACACTTCCTATTTTAGTTTTTATGAGGTAGCCGAAAAACTCGCCATCGTATTGGGCACCCTTTGTTGGGGATTGATCGACAATATCAGCGGGGACATGCGCAACAGCATCTTGTTATTGATGGTGTTCTTCCTAATAGGGATGGGCTTGTTGCGAAGGGTCAATAGTCCGAAACTGGCGGCTAAATCCTAGAACTGGTAGAACCCTTTTAATTTGCCCCAAGCTTCACGCTTGTTGTCCACGTGGGCAGCCACCTTAGAAAAGGCCGGAAGACGAAACACGGGAACACCCTCCCATTGGGTTTGCTCAAAGATAGGGGGTACATCATCCAAATTGGTTTGATTGGCCCAAATCAAAATGGATTTTGGCTTTAGGTTCAACGCCCATTCTTTGATTCCATGTCGATCGGTAAACACAAAGGGATTCAACACCTGTACCTTTTCCATTTCAACAGCTTGACCCTCCATCTTAATAGCCGAAAGCAGGGCTGTCAATGGGGCTCTAAACTCTTCTGGCCAATGTTTTTTACTCTCATCTACCCAAACATTGAGGATCCAGGTTTCGGCAATGAGCGGACCCGGCTCTTCTGATTTAGGCTCAGAGGCTGGGATATCAACGGGCTGCTCAACAGAAGTTTGCGCCGCCTCTTGATGGTTTGGGGCAGGGGCCTCAATCTCCTGTTTTATCCGAGATTCAGAAGGCAAAAAAGTAGCATCTGGCAACAATTGCATGCCCTCAAACAGCGGTAGCAATTCCAGCGGATTTTCCACAATCATCCCTTTTTCAGCCATGGTCCCAACAGGTTTTGTATTTTTGATACAATGAGTTTCGAAATTAAGGTTGAGCGCACAGAAAACAGTAGACTTTCCCAATTGGATCCTGAAAATATTGGATTCGGCAAAGTATTCTCTGACCACATGTTCTTAGCCAATTTCAAAGACGGCGAATGGAAGAATGCACGCATTGTACCCTACGGTCCCTTGTCCATGAGTCCCGCCACCAGCGCCATACACTACGGCCAATCCATATTTGAGGGCATGAAAGCCGTGGCGCACCAGAGCAGCGACGAGGCCATCGCCCTGTTCAGACCCGAAGAAAACGCCAAACGATTCAACCGTTCTGCCAAACGCATGGCCATGCCTGAAGTGCCCGAAGAACTGTTCATAGGCGGTCTTCAAGCCTTGTTGGAATTGGATCGCCACTGGGTTCCACGTTCAGCCGGCGGGGCCCTATACATTCGGCCCTACATGTTTGCCACTGACGATTACATCGGTGTCAAACCCAGCGACACTTATTGCTTTGCGATTTTCACTTGCCCAGTTGGGCCTTATTACACCAAGGCCTTGCGGGTAAAAGTGGAGGAAGAATATAGCCGCGCAGCTCCCGGGGGAGTTGGATTCACCAAGTGCGCGGGAAATTATGCCGGTGCCTTATACCCAACGGCAC
>JBJOHK010000083.1:0-15287 GCA_046047755.1 Bacteroidota bacterium
GAAGTTCATGAACTTCACTGGCTCACCGCTGTTCAAACTGCTCATGTATCGGTCCAGCTTGGCTAAGCCATGAGGCATCATCAGCACGGCAAAACCTACCCGTAATAGGAACAGGCCTGCATCATGCATCAAACGGTGACGGTGGTTGTGCTGCATCACTTATAAGGTAGCGGCCATTTCAAGGGCCTTTTTGGCATTTACCAAACCGCCGCTGACACAGATGTCTTTCAATTTCACTTTTTGCTTGTCTGTGCCGGGCAAAATCACCTTGCCTTTTACAGGAACAGAACCTTCCATCAAACAAGCTTTTACCTGCTGGGCAGTCAAATTGGGGTAACGGCTCCACACCAAAGCGGCAACACCTGCTGCGCAAGGAGCCGCCATGGAAGTACCATTGAAATAGGCGTATTTGTTATCCGGGATGGAAGAATAGATGTCACGACCGGGCGAGAATACATCTACGTTGGCCACACCATAATTGGAGAAACTGGTTGCCAAATGCTTGGCATCAATTTGGCTCGCTCCGATTTCAATCCAGTTGCTGGCAAAACCGCCGTTCAAAGAATCGTTGGGGTATTTGGGAACGATGTCGTTGTTGGCACCATCGTTACCGGCTGCATGCACCAACAATACACCTTTGCGCAAGGCATAGGCCACTGCACTATCGACACAGGGCTTGTACCAATTGGTACCCTTACCGAAGCTCATGTTGATGATTTGGGCGCCATTGTCAACGGCATAAATGATTCCATTGGCCACGTCTTTGTCGCGCTCATCACCGTCAGGCACTACGCGAACTACCATGATCTGGGCCGCGTCGCAAACACCATCCATACCGATGTTGTTTCCACGTTTGCCCGCAATGATACCCGCCACGTGGGTTCCGTGACCGGCATCTGGACCAATCACATCAGCATTGCCGTAATGGCGCTCCCATGGGTTGTTGTAATCATCACCCACGATTTCTCGGGTATTCAAATCAGGATTGTAGTGGAAATTCAACATGTTGCCCACCTGATCGGCTTGGCCGTCAATCTGACCTTTCAAGCTAGAAAAGCTTTCGCCACCCTTATTCATGGCCATGCCAATGACCATAACCATCATGTTATTGGCCGCACTGTCCAACTCTACGGCTGAAACTTCTTCGGCTGTAGGGTCTTCTTTGCCCGTTTTTTCCTGGATCATGACCATGGTCTGCTGCAAAACCGTCATACGCTCCATGACCTTTTGGTAACGAGCACGGTCTTTTTCGATGTCCATTTTCAATTCCTGGTAGACCAAGTAATCTTGGCTGTTCACGTCTTCGGCATCCAAATTTTCAAATTGCTGGCGCAACTTGGCATAAAGGCGAACCTTTTCCATGTTGTCACCCCCCACGTTACGACCATCGGCACCGCCAATGAAATTCCAACCGTGTATGTCGTCGATGTAACCGTTTCCATCATCGTCAATTCCATTGCCAGCAATTTCCCCGGGGTTGGTCCACAACACCTCGTTCAAATCTTCATGGTTTACGTCAGTACCACCATCTACAACGGCAACAATGATTTGCTTTTTGGCGGGCAATCCCATTTGGTAAGCCTCGTCCAATGAAATTCCCATGTTTGTCTTGCTCGGTGCCGTATGGTACCAATGCATGTCAGGCTTCTCTGATTGAGCCCAAGCACTGCTGAGCACAGCGGCAGAGAGTGCAATTCCTACAATTTTCTTCATAGTATCTGTTTTCGCATGGGCTATAAAGCCCTTGAATGTTACAAAGATGCGCGTTTGCGCGCAAAGACCAAGATGCTGACCGACTTCAAGGGGTTGCGCGTCGATGCTTTTCCAAAAACCCAGCGGCGCAAGAACTGTTGCAAAGGCTTCCACTTGATCACGTCCATAGGGGCCGTGATGTACTGTGTCTTCAATACCTCAAAACCGCTTTCTTCCATAAGCCGCACGATCCGGCTGCGGGTATAAATGCGGGCATTGGCCCAACGCTCATGCAAGGGTCTAGGCAGCCAACTGAAAAATGGCACTCGGTTCCATGGCAAAAGTGGCAAGCGCGCGCCGTGGGTTTCAAATACCCACCACTTGTTGGGAACGGAAATGGCGGCCAAGGCTCCGTCTTCCAAAGAAGCGGCATAGTTCCTCACTCCTTCTTCACCCGGCAAATGCTCGATTACTTCAAAGCTTATCAGGCGCTGGGCCTTGGGTGAAACAGGGCCAGCCATGATGTCACAAACTTCAAACTGCGCCTTTTCAGACACACCCGCCTCTCGGGCTAAAGACTCGAATTCGACCTGGTGGACAGAGGCGTATTCAAGGCCTCGCGCCGAGCGGAAGCGAGGCGCGACTTTGACGGTCGTGTTGCCATTGCCGCATCCGATTTCAATTAGATCACATTCTGAATCAAAGAATCCTTCAAACCCCTCCAGCAACTCCAATCGACGCGATACCAACAAATCGGTAGCATCGGCCGGTTTGCCCAAGTAATGATCTTCTTCAAACAGGTTTTTATCTACGCGGCTCATGGTTTGTACAAATTGAATTGAAACAAGAGGCGGCGCAAAAATATCCATAGGTGAGCAAAGAAGTTGTTCAACACCCCGTAATGTTTGTTCAAAACCGAATAACGCTCGCGCCAAGCTTTCTTGGTGTGCTGATACGAACTACCTCCAACTTCAAAATCAGAAATGACAAAATCAGTCTTGGTATTGCTGGGCGATTGCTTAAGAATTCGAATGATCCAATCTATGTCGGCAGCCAAGCGGTACCGCAAATTATATTCAGGTGCCAGGGCGCGTTTCACCAAGAAACTCTGGTGGCACAAACACATTCCAAATCGAAAAGAACCCGGCCCCAATCTCGAAGGCAATGCTTGGGGTTTCAATTGAGAAATCAAGCCGAGCTCTCTGCCATCAGGTTCCACAAAACAGGTATCGCCATACACTACATCGGGTTCGCCCAGCAGAGTCAACAAGCGTTCTACCACCCTTGAATCATGGATGCGGTCTCCGCTGTTCAAGAACCAGATGTATTCGCCTTTGGCCATGGCTAGACCCTTGTTCATGGCATCGTATAAGCCTTTGTCTGGCTCCGAAACATAGCCATCGATGCGATCGGCATGCTCCCTTATGAACTCAGCTGCCCCATCACTGCTAGCCCCGTCAATCAGCAACCACTCAAATTCAGCACGAGCCGACTGGGCCCACACCGATTCTGCCGTGGCCTTCAGGCCCCGCAGGTTGTTGAAGTTGATGCTGACGATCGAGAGCCGCATGGGCTTAGGCCGTTTCTTCTTCAGCCGCCGTGGCCGATTTGTACAACAGACCCAAAACCAGCAATACTATGAGAGCCGAGCTAGCCAATTCAGTGGAATACAAGGCGCCGCGATCAGCCGCCACATAGGTCCACACTACATTGTGCTTACCGGCAGGAACTTCAACCGCGCGCAACATATAGTTCACGCGAAGCGATTTGGCTGGTTGGCCGTCAACGCTAACCTCCCAATGGCCCACTGACTCCTCGTAGTACAATTCACTAAACACAAGCAAACCTGCCATAGCGTTATTGGACTCATAGGTCTGTTTCTCCATGCTGTACTCGGTCATTGAAACAGTAGCCATTGAATCCAAGCCCCATTGCTGTGAACTGGGCTTGGATGCCTCTGACCCCTCAACTATGGCCACTTGGCGCAAGTTGCTAGTCAAAACAGATTCCATAGCTTCTTTGGCTGTGGCTACTTCCTTGGCTTCAGATACAAACCAAGCCGAGCCAAAGGCCGAAGAGCGCTCTATGACTTGCTCACCAGAACCGCTTGGGTCACGGGTCAAAATGTAGCGGCAATTGAGCATATCCAAGGCGGGATTGTTCATTAAAAATTCCGAACTAATTTGGCCTCCATTGGGTGTCAAACCGTACGAAATCAAATCTTGGTAACGGGACAACTTGGCCGGGTGATATCCGCCGACATTGCGATGCCATGGCGCCGCGTGGTTGTCATTGAAGGGATTGACACGCAGATCATAAACACGGGCGTGGTCCTTATTGGCTGCCATTACTTGCTCGTCGACCTTGCTTGGCAAAATTTCATTTTCTACCTCAGCCTGTTCCCAATTTTCATCGCTCAAGTAGCGTTTGGCAACGCCCATCATATCAAAGGCCACAATGGCCACCAAGGCCATTCCTACCTGGGTCAATTTTACTTGCTTCTTTACACCCGCCCAAACCATAGCTAAGGCCATTCCCGCAAAAGACAGACTGCGCCAAATGTCACCCCAAACCAACTTGGAGCGCAATTCTTTGATGATCTCGAGCACTTGAGGCCCACCGCTTTCCGCTAGCTTGGCATCTCCCATTGAAGAGAAATTCGAACCAGAGGCCATCATCATGGCTAGGCCAAAAATAACAGCCGATGCAATGGCCGTGTGCTTCAAAACTAACTTGGATGCAGACTCCGAAAGCTTACCCGAAAGCAAAGCCTGAACGCCATACATTCCCAAGAAAGGCACCACCACTTGGGCGATAACCAAAGCCATCATGGGCGTGCGGAATTTGTTGTAGTAGGGTAAGTTATTAAACAACCATTCGTTGATGCCGAAATGGCGTCCCCAAGCCAAAACCAAAGAAACCAAGAAAGCCACCAAGGCAAACCAAGCATAGGTCATAGCCCGTTGTGAATCGGCAGAATCAGGGCTTTCCTTTCTCCACTGTAAGGCAGTGATGAAACCCAGCACAAACAGAATCATCAAAACAGCCCCTATATAAATAGGTCCTGAAGTGAACTGCAACTCTCCAAAGTACAAAGGCAAACGATCAACGCCGAGTTCATTACCGGCCATCAATTCGTTGCTACTGCCCCCTTTGAAACCTGGAACCAGAAGGGTCATGCTCTCGTCAATTCCGTATGACCAAGAAAAGGCGTATTCAATATCAAGTCCAGTAGCATCGTTTTGCTGAGGGCCATTTTGGGGCACTTCAGAAGCCAATTCAGATCCACCTCTCATGGTGGCCTGGCTGTACTGCATAGTGTCAACCAATTTGCCTACGCAAGTCAGGGTTCCGACCGCCATGGCTAAGGCAGCCAAAGCGGCACCCCAAACGGCTGATTTCAATTCTCCTTGCTTGATGCGTATGATGGCGTCAACCAAGATGTAAATTCCAGCCATGATACCGGCATAGTAAGCGATTTGATAGTGGAAATAATTCACCACCATGCCGAAGAAAAGGCCCAAAACAGCCACTCCCCAGAGCCAGCGTTTTTGGCTCAGCAGCACCAATCCGGCGATGACACCTGGCATGGCACCCATGGCCAAAACCTTAGTTATATGCCCAGCCTCGTAAGAGGAAATGCTAAAGGTCATGAAGGCATAGCCGATGGCACCGGCAGCCGCCATGTACCGATCAACTTTGACACTCCAAAGCAGCACGAACATGCTAGCCATAGCCACAAACAAGAACTGGAAGGGGCTTTTGACCAGACCAAAGAGGTGCAAAACGTTGTATTTGAGCAGCAGCGAACCTTGTTTGATACCCGTGATCAAGTTGCCGGGCATGCCCGAGAACAAACGATCGTTCCATGCGGGGTATTCACCCGTTTCAGATTTGACCTGCTCAGCAGCGTGCTTCATCAGGTTAACTTGCTGCATATCACCCTGTCTCATCACCTTGCCATCCAGGGCCGGTGATAGGTACCAAAGGGACAAGATCCAGAATCCTAACAGAAAGAGCAGGAACACGCCTGCTGTCTTTGCAAAAGTGCGATTTAGCTTCATGAGAATTTGCCTGTCGAAACTACGCAATTTCACTCATTGGCTGCACAAAGCGCGTAAATTTGAAGCATGAGTACCCGCGATTCTCGAGTCTTTGACCTTATCGATGCCGAATACGAGCGCCAAGCCCACGGTATTGAATTGATTGCTTCTGAGAATTTCACCAGCCCTGATGTCATGAAAGCCATGGGTTCGGTGCTGACCAACAAGTACGCAGAAGGCCTTCCCGGTCGACGCTATTACGGCGGATGCGAAGTGGTCGATCAAATCGAACAGCTGGCCATTGACCGAGTAAAAGAACTCTTTGGCGCCGAATGGGCCAACGTACAGCCTCACTCTGGAGCACAAGCCAATGCGGCGGTTATGTTGGGTGTACTCAAGCCCGGAGATAAAATCTTGGGATTTGATCTCTCGCATGGCGGTCACCTAACCCACGGTTCACCCGTGAATTTTTCGGGCCAATTGTACAGCCCTAGTTTCTATGGGGTGGAGCAAGAAACCGGCCGCATCAATTACGACAAAGTCGAAAGCATCGCCCACAAGGAACAGCCCAAATTGATCATTTGCGGAGCCTCTAGCTACAGCCGCGATTGGGATTATGCCCGTTTGCGCCAAATAGCTGACGCGGTAGGTGCTTTGTTGTTGGCCGACATTTCCCACCCCTCTGGTTTGATTGCCAAGGGTTTGCTGAACAACCCGGTACCCCATTGCCACATCATTACATCAACCACCCACAAAACCTTGCGAGGCCCCCGCGGCGGTGTAATTCTAATGGGCACAGACTTCCCCAACCCCTGGGGCTTGACCACGCCTAAGGGCGAGCCAAAAATGATGAGCGCCGTCTTAGATGGAGCCGTATTCCCCGGCACACAAGGCGGGCCTTTGGAGCATGTCATTGCTGCCAAAGCCATTGCTTTTGGAGAAGCCCTTTCTGACGATTTCAAAGCCTATGGCCAGCAAGTGATGGCCAATGCGCAAGCCCTGGCTAAGGCTATGGTCTCCCGCGGATACGCCGTCATATCTGGTGGCACCGACAATCACCTTATGCTGATTGACCTTCGCCCCAAAAGCGACACCCTAACAGGCAAACAGGCTGAGAATGCCTTGGTGCGCTGTGACATCACTATCAACAAAAACGCCGTTCCTTTTGAAACCCGTTCTCCTTTTGTCACCTCTGGCATTCGTTTGGGAACCCCCGCCGTTACCACTCGGGGCATGAAAGAAGAGCACATGGAACAAATAGCCGATTTCATCGACCGCGCCTTGATGAACCCCGAAAACGAGGCCAACTTGGAAAGCATCAAGCAGGAGGTAAATGCCTTCATGCAGGCCTTTCCCTTGTACCATTAATTAACGGCTGATCCAGCCCCAAAAGCGCTGGTGCAAGCGAGGGAGTACCACCCCCATCAAGGGGACCAGTATCAAGGTGAGGACCAAGGTCTTCACCCATTGATTTTGTTCGGCCATCAAGGGCATCAGAAGCATGAACAATAGGTTGATTACGGGGTAAACAAACAGCCAGGTGATGAGCATCATTTTCCAGCGTTTGGGTGTAGCAGACATGGCCACAAATCTAAAGCTAGAAGCCTGTTGCTTAGCTTCCCCAACAACTTTCCTGTTAACCCAGCACTGACAAACCCCGCAGTTCGCGGCTTTTGTACCAGCAGCCTAAGGCAAAGAAGGTCTGGGTGGCCAGACAGCTGAGGGCGGCGCCTGCGGCACCGACCAAGGGTATATAATACCCATTCAATGCCAAATTGAGCAGCAAGCCGGCGGCCGACAGGCCGCTCAACCACTTCAACTCTCCCGCAGCGGTAACATAGGTGCCGTACACATGCACCAAGGCCATGGGCAAAAAAGAGCTCATCAACAGACCAAATACCACCGAGGCGTTGTGAAGTTCAGCTGCTGAGCCATACAAACCGGGATACAGACGAGTCAAGATTTCTTCTCCAACGAACCAGACTATACCAACTCCTACTAAACCCACCACCACAATACCACGCGTGCTCCATTTCAATAGATCATCTGACGATTCTTGGTTGGCCATGCGCTTGGCAAACATGGGCAGCAATTGGGTAGACAGAAGAGTGGTGAAAATCAGCGCCGCATCCAAGAGGCGAAAGCTCTGGGCATAAATGCCCGCCTGCTCAAAAGCGGCCGAAGAGTCGCGAACGGGAGCATCGTCTACATTTCCACCTTCTGGCAAGGCTAGGCCTACACGAGACCACATATTCAAGAGCAATACATCTAAACGTGTATACAGGGTCATCAAAAGGGCCATCAGCGAATACCATTTGAAAGAACCCAGCCAAGAAAACCAAGATTGGGGGTCGGCAGAATCTTCTCTGGCAGGCTGGCGTGAAAGGACAAGCGTGAGGCCGAGCGCTAGCGAGGCCGCATAACCGAGGCTTTGAGCCGCGACAAAATACTGCAATCCCGAAAGGGCAGAAAATTCGAAATTACCTCCCCATAAGAAATAGGAACAGGCCAATAGGGCCACGAGTCGATCGCTGATGCTCAAAATGGCATCGGCTTTGAAGCGGTGCTGCCCTTGCAAAACAGCCCGGAGCAACAGCACCGTTGAGGCCATGATCTGGTTGCCGGCCACCCATAACAGAAGACCCAAAGGCAAGTCCTGCCAAAGACCAAGACCCAATACCAAGAGGGCATAAACAGCCCCCAAGCCCAAGCGCAAGCCAAAGAGCCTTAAGGGCCGACTCCAAGCATTCTTGGAGGCAATTTCACGGGCGGTATAGTTGGCCAAACCGGCATCTAAGACGACGGCAAACAAAAGAGCGGCATTGAACAACACATAGTATTGACCGTACCAGACGTCACCCAGCCGAAGTTGCACTTCCCGCTCGATGAGCAATATCCACAGGGGTTTGACAGCCCAATTCAAGACCTGCAACCACAATAGATTTTTGACAAAACTGCGGGACATGCCTAGCGAAGGTAATTCCCGTGGCGAAAATCGCGTGGAAAATCTCAACAAGCTACAGCGTGCCCCCCCTAACTAGGACTTAATTTTGCAGCTGTGCACGACATCGAACCGCATTTTGCTTGGTTGGGATTTTATTCGGCTTGCGAAGACCCAAGATCGCCTTTCTATGAGCGCCAATACAGCGAATTTTACTTCGAGCACACGGTATACAACTACCTGATTCACCCCCAATGGGATCATTTTGGTTCCAATACCTTGTACCTAAAAGTTTTATTTGCCGACTACCAAGACGGCTATGCCATTTTGGAATTCATCGGTGAATGGAACGACGCCTTGTACAACGACATCATGACCCTCAAGCGCGAGGTATTGGAAATACTCATGGAAGAAGGAATCAAGCGATTTGTGATCATTGGAGAGAATGTGCTGAATTTTCACTCCAGCGATGATTCGTACTACGAGGAATGGTTCCAAGATGTAGATCTGGATGGCTGGATCGCCATGGTCAACTTGCGGGATCATGTCATGGATGAAATGCGGTCAGCGGGCATAGACTACTACCTGAATTTTGGCGGAGAATTGGACGATATCGAATGGAGAAAAATGGGACCTCGCGAGCTCTATGCCAAGGTAGAAAGCCTCATGAGCAAGCGTTTGGAGGCCTAAGTTCAACAGGACCTTTGGCACTGCCCTCTTCTTGCCCTAATTTTGCATTCCATTTCCCAACCCATGAGAGAAATACAATTCCGCGAAGCACTCCGTGAGGCCATGCAAGAAGAGATGCGCCGAGACGAGCGCGTGTTCCTACTTGGAGAAGAGGTTGCCGAATACAACGGCGCCTACAAAGTCAGCCAAGGCATGCTGGATGAATTCGGTGAAAAACGAGTCATCGATACCCCTATCGCTGAGCTTGGCTTTGCTGGTATCGCCGTAGGTGCAGCCATGAACGGTTTGCGCCCCATTTGCGAATTCATGACCTTCAACTTTTCGTTGGTGGCCATTGACCAAGTGATCAACTCTGCGGCTAAAATCAACTCCATGAGCGACGGTCAGTTCACCGCCCCCATGGTGTTTCGTGGACCTACCGCTTCTGCGGGTCAATTGGGCCAACAGCACTCTCAAGCATTCGATTCTTGGTACGCCAATACTCCTGGCTTGAAAGTAATTGTTCCCTCTAACCCCAAAGATGCCAAAGGATTGTTAAAATCGGCCATTCGCGATGAGAACCCCGTGATTTTCATGGAATCTGAGCAGATGTACGGTTTCAAAGGCGAGGTGCCCGAAGAAGAATACTTGATCGAAATTGGCAAAGCCGATGTCGTAAAAAGCGGAAGCGATGTGACCTTGGTTTCGTTTGGCAAAATGATGCTGCGCTGCCATGAGGCCGTAGCCGCATTAGAAGCTGACGGCATCAGCGTAGAATTGATCGATTTGCGCACCATTCGCCCCTTGGATTACGATACGGTCATCAATTCGGTGAAGAAAACCAATCGCTTGGTTATTGTCGAAGAAGCTTGGCCCTTGGCCAGCATCAGCTCCGAGTTAGGTTATACCGTTCAGCGCCGAGCATTCGACTACTTGGATGCCCCCATTCAGCGTGTGACCACCGCCGATACGCCCCTGCCTTATGCTCCAACCTTCGTGGAAGAATTCCTTCCCAATGTGGAGCGCATCAGCGCCGCTGTCAAGCAGGTGATGTACCGTTAACACTTACAACATTCATGAGAACCCCGGCCTTGGTCGGGGTTTTTTTATGTTCCCATAATATTGCCTACACATTTGACGGCAAATGGAAAATTGGCTTGCCGTGCTGTTCTTTTTCTTATCGGCCTATGCCGTTATTGCCAATGATTCTATTCAAACATTAGACACTTGGATGGTCTCCAATAAGAGCATCAAGTGGTATTGGTTGGCCACCTTTGCCTCATTGGGTTTGATTCTGACTTTGATCGGCGGCTGGTATACCTACCATGGAGACTTCGCTTTTGGGCGTTTAGAAAAAATACCCTTCCAACCCATTACCTGGATTTTTGGGCTAGCCCCTATCGCACTTATCATTCTCACCCGCTTATCGGTGCCTGTTTCCACGTCTTTTTTAATCCTATCCACGTTTGCTAATCAGGATGTTTTTCAAGAGATGGTCATCAAATCTGTCGTCGGATACGGGCTTTCCGCGTTCTTGGCCTATTTGACTTGGATAGGCTTGAGCAGATTGATCAATGAACAACAAAATGTTCAACCGGAACATGAATCCAAATGGCGCATCGCGCAGTGGTGCAGTACGGGATTTCTATGGTGGAGCTGGCTCAGCCATGATTTGGCAAACATCGCCGTATTTTTTCCCCGTTCCATATCCTTTGAACTGCTCCTGTTCACTTGCCGCTTTTTTAGCGCAGTGATCTTTTTCATATTCTCCGAAAACGGTGGAAGCATCCAAAAGGTTGTCATTAATAAAACGGGAACGCAGTATGTTCGATCTGCCACACTCATTGATTTTTTCTTTGCCCTCATTCTGGTGGTATTCAAGGAGTGGAACAGCATTCCCATGTCCACCACTTGGGTCTTCATAGGCTTATTAAGTGGGCGTGAATTAGCCATTGCCACATCAAGCCAGAAAAGAGATATAAAATCTGTATTTCCCATTGTTCGAGAAGACTTCATGAAACTTGTATTAGGTATGGGAGTTTCGGTAGTGGTTGCCTATGCAGTGAACCTGTTGAAATAATTCATCGTTCCCTAACCCAATAACAATAAGCCAGTAGTCTGTCGACAATTTTGCAGGTGCAAATTGCAATATGCAATCCTGCTGTATCCTCTATACGGAGTCAGAATACACTCCTTGGAAAGAAAACATTGATTATTCTACTGTTCGCTCAGTCGCTGATGCCTTTACTTTAAAATACCGAGTTTCCATTATCCATGTGATTCAACTTGATGATAGTCTAGAAAAACATCTCAAACTCTTTGATTTTGTCGTAAATCTCTGTTATGGAACACTAGACGCCAATCAAGCCCAAGTGGCCCACTGGTTGACAGAGCATCAAATCAATCACTTGAGTAGTCCTGGGCATGCTCAATTGCTTGCTCAAGACAAATGGAGAATGGAACAAATTCTTCGTTCTGCAGGCATGAATGTTCCCCAAAGCTATTCCCATTTAGAAATCATTGGCCAAGCCAATATTTTCATTGCCAAACCTCGTTTTGGTGGTTGTCACCGAGGCATACACTTATTTAGTGGGGTCGAGATTCCAGAGAATATTGGAATCTTCTCTGATCCTGAAACATACATCATTCAACCCTATTTGTATGGCCGTGAATTCACAGTAGGCGTATGGCCTACCCACGATGGCATGGGTTACGAAGCTTTGCCCCCCATTGAAATTGTTGCAGAAAATGATCAAGCTCACTTCATTGCTGGGCAAGAGTATGGAGCCACCAAAAAACTCTTATTTCCCGAATTATCTTCAACTCAATTGGAAGGAATTCAGCGCGCGGCGCTCACCGCTCATAGAATAATGGGTTTGCAGTATTTCTCGCGCTGCGACATTAGGCTGCATGAAAATAGAATTTACATTATCGATGTAAATACTATGCCCAATTTGCATCCTAGCAAAAGCATGTTTCCACAATTGTTAGAAGCCCACGGGTATTCCATTAACGACCTATTTCTGCGCTCTATTCAACGACATGATTTGTTTTATCGATGCAAAGAGACTCCTAACTTATCTGTGTAGACGCTGAAAAATTAACTATTTATTTCTCGCCTATTAATCAATAAATTCTTTATCGCACAAGATGTTAACTCAATTGATTATCTGCAACTTGTTTGGAACCCTCATCCAGGATAAAGGCCGCCGCATGGCCACCCTCAAAAAAACATTGCGCAATGTTGAAATTGAAGCCAGCGACTGGTAGCTTTCTTTGGTTCAATCATTGTCGTTTCAGTCGGCCCTAGATATACTGCTAAAGCGTTATTGGCAAGATGAATATCAAATTGAATCTATTCTGCCACGATTGGCCAATCAAGCCAACGAGATGTTCTTTTCTAGTTTAAAAAATGAACAGACATTCGAATTGCGTGATGGGGTTTTGTCCTGTTTGAGAGACCTTCAATTAAGCCGAATTCAATGGTGTGCAGATTGCGAACTTCCTGCAGAAACTTCAGAATGGATCGCTCAAAAGTGGAACTCCAGTTATCCATCTGTGCCTATGACACTGCTGACATCTTTGAATCATTCTCCGCGCCCCAAGCCGTTTCCCGATGCTTTGCTTGCGGCTATACGTCATTTTCATATTCAGGATCTAGAAGCTGTTGCTCGAATAGGAAGCAGCAAACAAGATTTACTTCAAGCCAACCATGCTAGATGCGGAAAAATAATAGGGCTTTCAAGCCCATATTGCAGCCACGAAGAGATGCAGGCATATCCTCATACTCATTTAATCAATGCCTTCTCTGAATCTTATTCAATATTAACCGCAAAACCCTCTTTTCTAAAACAACAGAAAAACCTCTTTAGAAAAAAAGGTTGAAAAAATGTTTATATAAAATGAGCTATTCACGCTGGCGTTAAAACCTGTTAATACCCTCACAATGTTTCATGTAGATTATTGATTTTCAAAACAATAATCACCTATGGAAATACCTCTATTTGCCTCTCTAGACTCTCGTCAATTTCACATTTGGTTGGTCAATGCCGAAATCTGCCAAATCCTACCGCTGAATACTCCCGTGCAAATAAAACACCTGCGAGCAGAAGACACATTATTGGGAATGGAATGGGAAATTCCACCTCATAACCCCTTGCAATATCGATGGGAATTAAGCCAATGGATGGAAGAAAGAGGCACAACCGTAAGTTATGAATTTATTCATCCTGGAAGTTGCAAATGGACCTTTAATCAAGGTCAGTTATCGATTGAGTGTGAGCATAAATCAACGTTGTATTATTGGGCCAAACGCATTCTCCTGTTTTATGGATTTGAAGCTGAAAAAGTAATGACCGATTTAGCAGGCTTTCATGAAATGTGTCAATTAATTAGTCCCAATCAAGCCAAAGCCTACAACTCAAGTTTCGACTAGAGCAGTTGAGAAGCCAGGTTAGCCAGATCGCTTCGCTCGCCTTTTTCAAGTGTTATATGGGCATAAAGGGCTTGGCCCTTCATTCTATCAATCAGAAAAGAAAGTCCATTGGACTGAGCATCCAGGTATGGGGTATCTATTTGATTGATGTCGCCTGTAAAAACAATTTTTGTCCCTTCACCTGCCCTTGTAATGATTGTTTTCACCTCTAAAGGAGTCAAATTCTGAGCTTCGTCGACAATGAAAATAATCCTTGATAAACTTCGGCCCCTGATATAGGCCAAGGGTTGAACTAAGAGCTTTTCATTATCGATTAGCTCTTTAATTTTGGCCGACTCTTTTGAATTCTCACTGTATTGATTTTGAATGAATTTCAAATTGTCCCATAAGGGTTCCATATATGGATTAACTTTCTGCTTCATGTCACCAGGCAGATAGCCGATGTCTTTGTTGTTCAAAGGCACAATTGGACGGGCCAAATATATCTGTCGATACTCCGTGCGCTGTTCTAATGCGGTAGCCAATGCCAATAACGTTTTACCCGTACCAGCCACACCTTGAATGGACACCAACTTGATGGCAGGATTCAATAAGGCGTGCATGGCGAAAGTCTGCTCTGCATTTTTGGGTTTTATTCCATAACAATTTTGCTTCTCAACTCGTTCCAAATGACCCGTTTCAGGGTTAAAATGGGCCAAAGTCGAATTTCGATGATTGCGAAAAATAAAGAAATGGTTTGCTTCAGGCTGCTTTCTCCAAACGCGTTGAAAATCTACTCCTTCGCCTCTATGAATGCGATCAATTACTTCTGAATCTGGCAATTCCATCAGGGTAATTCCTCGATACAAACCCTCTACATCCTTGATTTTCCCTGTTTCATAATCTTGAGCGTTCAAACTTAGAGAACGAGCTTTTAGTCTTAGGTTCATGTCTTTTGATACCAATATGACAGCTCTATCAGGGTTGATCTCCTGCATGTGCAAGGCAGCATTGATGATCTTATGATCGGCTTTGCGATCACCGAAAATTAGTGTAGCATCTAATTGCGATTTTTCCTGCATGACAACCATGAATCGACCCTTCCCTTTTCTTAACGGAATCCATTGGTTCAATGCACGGCCCTCCGATAATATATCTATTAGCCGAATGAATTGTCGGGCCTCAAAATTTAGCGTATCATTTCCCTTTTTAAAATTGTCCAACTCCTCCAAAACGGTGATGGGGATGGCCACATCGTGCTCGTCAAACTGATTGACCGCCTGGTGATCGTACAGTAGCACTGAAGTATCAAGTACAAAAATTTTCGTTTTAGCTGATTGAATTCGTTTTGCCATAGGGCCCGAATATGGGCATAATACATTTCGGTAATATGAACTGATTCAATTTGTTATTCACACAAGGTTTTTGAAATCAGCAATGAATACTCTCATCAGACTATTCTGTTAGATCTTCTCATTTGGAAGCCCTCACCCGATTACGATTAATGTATCATCCGTATATCCAGGCT
>JBJOHK010000084.1:0-5431 GCA_046047755.1 Bacteroidota bacterium
CGAGTGGGAGCCCAGGCAATCAATTTGGCCAGCATGTTGTCGTAATAAATGGGTATTTCCATGCCTGACTCCATGCAATCGTCGACACGAATACCAGGGCCTTGGGGAGTCAAATAGGTAAGCACCTGCCCCACATTGGGCAAGAATTGCTGGTAGGGATCTTCAGCACAGACGCGCAATTCAATGGCGTGGCCGTGAATGCTCAAATCTTCTTGGCTGAAAGAGAGTTTTTCACCTGCTGCAACGCGAATTTGTTCTTTTACCAGGTCTAATCCTGTGATCATCTCGGTCACAGGATGTTCAACTTGCAGGCGGGTATTCATTTCCAAGAAATAGAAATCTTTGTTATCGCTCAAAAGGAACTCAACGGTTCCAGCACCGCTGTAGTTGCAGGCCTTGGCTACATTCACGGCAGCTTGACCCATTTGCTCGCGCAATTCAGGGGTTAAAACCGCGCTCGGAGCCTCTTCTACCAACTTTTGATGGCGACGTTGAATGGAACATTCGCGCTCAAACAAGTGGCACACATTTCCCTGAGTATCGGCCATGATTTGAATCTCAATATGACGAGGACGCCCTACGTACTTTTCAATGAAAACGGCATCGTCACCAAAAGCAGAACGGGCTTCGCTTTGGGCCATTTGCAGCGCCGATAGAAAATCGCCTTCTGACTCCACCACCCGCATTCCTTTTCCGCCACCCCCGGCACTGGCCTTCACCAGAACAGGGAAACCGATGCTGCGGGCTACATCCAAAGCGGCGTGAGGGTCAACTATGGCCTCGTTGATACCGGGAACCAAGGGCACACCGTAGCGCTCTACGGCTTGCTTGGAGGCAATTTTTGAACCCATCATATCCATCGCTTCTGGGCTCGGACCAATCAAGGCAATGCCTTCCTCGCGCAATCGACGAGCGAAGGTGGCATTCTCGCTTAAAAAACCGTAGCCTGGGTGAACCGCCTGGGCGCCTGTTTGCTTGCACAAATCAATGATGGTCTCCATTTTCAAGTAGCTCTGGTTGCTGGGGGCAGGTCCTACACAATAGGCTTCATCGGCCATACGAACATGACGGGCCACACGGTCAGCTTCTGAATAAATGGCTACGGTTGAAATGCCCATTTCTTTACAGGTGCGAATCACCCGAATGGCTATCTCTCCTCGGTTGGCTATGAGAATCTTATTGAACATCGCGATTTGAAAATTGGGAAAGCCTGTCTTTCGCCAATACCTTCGCGAAGGTAAGCAAACAAGTCCCTATGCTCAGAACCCGAGTTGTTGTACAATTGATTCGCGCCGAATGGAGCTTGGACATTCGCCGGCCCGCTGTTCTAGCGGCTGCGGCGTTGCAGTTGTTGACTATGGCCTTATTGAGTTTTTTGACTCAGCCCGACATTCATGGTAAAACCTGGAACAGTTTGTTTTGGATCACCTTGATCTTCTGCACCCTGCAAGCCATTAGCAAGAACTTTTTAGGCCTTAGTCGTGGCCGGTGGATATATTGGAACCAGTTGGCTCATCCCAGTGAATTGCTATGGTCCAAAATGGTCAATGCCTGGATCAGCATGGCCGCTTTTGCGGTGCTAAACTTCGTAGCCTTTTCTGCCTTCATGGGCATGCCCATTGAGCATCTATCCGTATACTTCTTGCTTGTATTAGGAGTAGCCGGGGGTATTGCCAGCATATTTACTTGGGTGGGAGCCTTGGCCACCAAAGCCAATCAATCGGCCTTTTTAGCGCCAGTTTTGAGTTTGCCTTTGTTGATGCCCCTGCTGTTGGTCGGTATGGGAGCCTCAGCCAAGTGTTTAAACCCTATACTGGTTAGCAGCACCTACAAGGATCTGGCCCTAATCGGGTCACTCGATTTCTTGATTTTGGTCATGGCTGGCATACTCTTCCCCTATTTGTGGAAAGAGTAGGCTCAACCGCGAACAAGTCGGTTTTAATAAACCTTTACTGACTCAACCAATCGCTCAAAATCTGGGCGGCTTCGTCGATGCCCACATCTTTTTTATAGCGTTTGATCCAATCGGTTTTCAAGGCCATTTTGGCTTCATCACCCTGCGCTGATGCAATATCAACTGGCAAAGCGTACAAGCTATCAACTACGGTTTGATAGGGATAATCGCTCACCTTCTTAGCCTGGATTTGCCAGTCTTGCTGCAAGGCTGAATAGGCGTTCAAATCCAGAGGGTATTCATACTGGGCACGCTGAACACCCAATTGCTTGCTGCGCTCGCGAATCAGCTTATAGTATTCTCCAGCGGCAATTCGAGCATTGGCTTGATCTATGGCCGTACCTTTACCCGCCCCATGAGACCCTGAATAGCTGCGGTAAGCGGCTGGGCGAATTTTATCATACTCGAGATGGAATTCCATTTCTTTTTCGCCGCGTTCTACCTCATCGTACAAATCGGGCAAAATGACATCGGGAACCACACCCACCAATTGGGTGGTACCCCCGTTGATGCGGTAGAATTTTTGAATGGTCACCTTGACTTGTCCAAAACCATCAGGGAAGACCGCATTGCCTGGGCCCTCTAGAGGGACAAAAGTTTGAACTGTTCCCTTGCCAAATGTGCTCTTGCTGCCCACAATGATGGCTCGACCGTAATCCTGGAGAGCCGCCGCCAAAATTTCTGAGGCTGATGCACTGTAGGTATTGGTTAAAATCACCAAGGGGTCATCGTAGCGAACAGAGGGGTCTGGATCGGCTGCTTGTTGAACTCCGCCATTGGGGAATCGCACCTGAACAATAGGGCCTGATGGAATGAACAGACCGCTCATCTCAATGGCATCGGCCAAGCTTCCTCCACCGTTGTTTCGCAAATCCAACACGATACCTTCGGCACCGGCTCGTTGAAGTTTTTCAATTTCAGCCTGAACATCGCCGGTGCAATTGCGGCCGCGGCCACGAGCCGAGAAATCGGCGTAAAAACTGGGCAATTGAATCAAGCCCAACTTGTGTCCTTTGAATTCAAACACCAAGCTTCGGGCATAACTTTCTTCGATCACCACCACCTCGCGAATGATGGGAATTTCCTGGATCAATCCGTCGGGTTTTTTCACCGTCAAACGGACCTCTGTCCCCTTTTTACCGCGAATCAATTTGATGGCCTCATCAAGCTTCATGCCCACGATATCTACGGCCTCCTCTTTGCCTTGGGCCACTTTCAAAATCAAATCACCTGCCTTCAAGTCTCCTTGCTTATAGGAGGCTGAACCGGGAACGATACGTTCTACTTTCACGTACCCATCTCGCTCACTCAAAGTGGCACCAATCCCCTCGAGTTTTCCAGTCATGGAAATATCAAAGTTCTCCTTGTCTTCTGGAGCATAGTAATTGGTATGCGGATCGTAAACCTGACACAAGGAATTCAGATAGAAGCTGACCTGATCTTTGCGGTCCATTCCACGCCAGCGTTTGAACCAATCGTGTATGAATTTGGCCGTTTCGTTTCGGGCCTTCAATTCCAAACTGTCAAAAGGAAGAATGCGCTCAGCTTTGTCTAACGCTGACTCAGGGGCATTGCCCTCAGCACCTTCCAAATCTGGGTCTTCTTCTACAGGCTTAATGCCTTTTTGAGACTCCTGTTTACGGTACAATCGATCAACGGTCTGGAACTGCAACCACAAATCCCATTGTTTGTGCAAAGCCGACTCGTTCTTGGAATACTCGGGAACTTCTTCGTACTCGGTCCAAGTGGCTTTGGTTTGGTAAACCAGGGGCTTGGAAAGCGTTTGGTCTACCCAAGGCTCAATGGTATTCAATCGGCTTTGCAATCGGCTCCAGGCAGAATCAAAAAAAGCAAAAGAGCCCATGCGAACTTGGTCATCGATAGCCTTTTCATGAACACTTAGGGCTTTGATGTCGTCAGCTGTAAAAAACTGCTTGTCGCGATCCAGATTGTTCAAAACCGCGTGATAGGCATGCTCAGAAAACTCATCATTGAGTTCAGGAGCGTGATAATGTTCCCGATCTAAGGTCTGGGTCAAATTCAACAAAAGCGGATCCGATCCCTCTGGGCTACCATTACCGCAAAACACCAGCATACTGACCAAACCGGTGGCGGCCGTCATCAATACCAATCGGTTCACTCCTATCATGGGCGTTGTCCGTTAGAAGGCTGTTGACCATGGCCCTGCTGGGGCCCATTGGCAGGCTGCTGACCGGGCATGGCTGGCTCACCATGGTTCGTTTCTTGGTAATAATGACCCAAACCCAGCGTATCCACGCCTTGGTCGAACACCAAATCAACAGGTATGTTCGCCTTTTCCAATCGAGCCAAATCTTGCTTCAGCACATCGCTTACCTTCGCACGGGTATCGAGCATGGCTTGAACCCCTTGGGCATTGCCATCTCCCTGCAAAGTCAGCAACTCAGCCGCCAATATATCAATGGCACTGCGCATAGCCTTCATGTCGACAGAATACAAACCCTTGGCATCGCGTACGATGGCACCTGAATTCATTAAAGTATTAAAGGTGATCATATTGGCTTTGCCATGGGCCGAAGCAGCACCGAAGCGAACCGAACGGAACACAGAGGCCACGAACGTGATATAGTAGTTTTCCAAGTCGCCTTCCAGCTCACCTTTCTCCCATAATTGAGTTACCATATACAAGCCCAACACATCGGCCTTGCACTCTTCAATGGCGCTGTAATTGGGGCCTAAGGCTTCGCGGCAAGTCACGCTGCTGTCAGTCACCAAATTCTTAACCCCCAAACCATGGGCCACTTCGTGGAACATCACATTGGAGAAAAACCCATTAAAATCAATGTATTTGCGCTGTTTGGAGTTGATCAATTCTTTCGAAATGGGCACCACCATGTATTCAAATTTGGCGCGCATGGCGTTCTTCAACTGAGAACGACGGGTGCCGAAATAGGTTTGCAAGGTTTCATCGTTGGGCAAATTCACCGCAATGGTTTTGCTGCCGGCATTGCAATCACCACCGTAGTAGACCACATCAAATACGGCCAACTGACTCATCGGTGCTGCTGGGCGAGGAATGGGAGGGAAACCCGGCTTTTCAATGGGACCCAGATCTTGAGGAGGCAGTGGGTTGCCCATTTCGTCCAATTCAGGTTCAGAGGGCCCTGCAATGGCAGGTTTGTAGGCTGCATCTACGGGTATTCCCGCTTGCAACTCGGGCAACATGGCCACGAATTTGTCCAATTTTTTGCCCCACTCCAGGTCGCGAATCAAGACATAGGCTTCGTACGAGGTTTTGGCTCCGTACAATTTGTCTTCGTAGTTCTCGATGGGCCCAATGATGATGTCCAAATGGGAGCGCAATTCCAACCAGCGCACGTCGCTGTGAATGTATTCGTCACTCATCATCGCTCCAGCGCGTTCACGCAGGAACATGGCGAAATCTCGATCTTCGGCTTCGATGGCTTCAGCGGCTTTGTTCAGCTCGTCGACCATTTT
>JBJOHK010000085.1:0-15582 GCA_046047755.1 Bacteroidota bacterium
ACGGTCAATTGGAGGGCGAAATCGCTTCGGTTTTGCTGCATAAGTTGCCCTTTCAATCGATCGATTTGGATCAAGTCAATGTCGATTTTTCAGCCGATCGTAAACACCTGATTTTTTTAGCTTTGGCTGATCATCAGTCGGGATCTAAGTTGCATTTGCGCAGTTTCAATACTTTGGAGGGATCGCTGATCGCGGCAAGAGATACGCTTTTACCCCTGCGGGACAAGGATTGGTATTGGTATGCTTCTGATGCCAATAATCAGGGAGACGAATTGGCTGTTTTGCGAATGTATCAATCGACTAAGAGCATAGCGCGGAGCAATTTCGACAAAGAGTCTTTTGCTTGTTTTTGGAATGGGCAGTCCTTGAAGGTTTTTCCCTTTATGCAAGAGCAGGCTATAGGTGATTTAGATGTAGTGGCTCATCCTAGCGAACGCTTGTTCTGTTTGGCGGGCCTTTACAATGGTAAGGAGGCCACCGAATCAAAAGGTAGTTTTCGATGCATAGTGGATTCAACAGCGTCTTGGAGTGAAAACCTGCACCCTTGGACAGACGCCGTTTTGACCTTATTGGTGGGAGAAAAAGCCAGAAAAAAGGGTGTGCTGCCTGAGCATTTTCAAGTGCGAAGATTGTTTTGGTTGAGCGATGGAGGCTTGAGCCTGGTGCTCGAGCAATTCTATGAATCGAAGCAAATGGAAACCTATTACCTGAATGGAGTTCCCCAAACGTCTACAAAGACTCTGTTTACCTTCGGAGATATTTGCATGGCTTTTACGGGTCGTCCCGGTATTCCTGATACGGCTGTGTTGATTAGAAAAAATCAAGTTGCTTCGCCCAGCAATTCCTTTCTATTAGGCCTCGGTGTATGCCAAACCGACAGCGAAATGCACATCCTATACAACGATGATATCGCCAGAAGCAATCGAGTGATGGATGCGGTGATAGGTCCAGATGCAAGCGTTCGCAGGGTGGCTCTGTTGGACAGTGAAAACACCTATAGCACGATTGTCCCAGAAGATGGTCGCCAAACTGCTTATGGATCCTTTATCTTGCCGATTTATCGAGACAAGCAGTGGTATTGGATGCAATTATTGACCTATGATTAAGTACTTCACCCATAAGAGTATCACGGTATTTGTTTTCGTGGTGTTGATGGCAGCCTTACTTCGTTTGGTGGGTGTGGCTTGGTCTTATGAACCTGGCTCCATTCGAAGCGGTGCATTACAGGGATTCTTTAGTGGTATACAGGATTATCGATGGTTGTCGGCTGTAGCGGCCTTGTCATTGACCTTGTGGCAAGGTTTTACATGGAATAATTTGGCCCAACGCTCGGGAATCATCGCCAGTTCTTCTGGGTATTTGTTGCCCTTGGTATTTGCCTGCTTGGCTTCGTTTTATCCAGCCAATTTGTACCTGAGCAATTTGGTTATAGCCAATTCATTGTTTGTTTTGGGCTTGGGCTTGTTATCTACTCAGTCTCAATCTCAATGGCATTCGCGTCAACTATTTTACGTGTCTTTGTTGTTTGGATTGGCTAGTTTAGTTGTACCGGAAACCTATTGGATGTTGGTGTTTTTGATCGTTGCGGTTATGGTTTTCAAGACCATTCAGTTTAACGATGTATTGGCCATTTGCTTTGGAATGGCCATGCCTTTCTTCTTTTTATACAGTTTGAATGAGCTGTTTGCCCCAGCTGATTCTACTTGGCGTGCCGTGAGTATTTTTCAAATTCCGAAATCGCAATTCGCGACTACGCATTGGGCCGGTGTAGACATTGTTCCATTTTTGCTGGTTTGTGCTTTGGGAATCATGGGCTTGGCTCGAGCTCTATTCTCATATTATAAAAACAACACTGAAACCCGTAGAAGCTTGCTGACCCTTACATTTTTTACCGTCTTCGGATTGATTTTATTGTTGCTTCGATGGGAGAGTTTACCCCAGTTCTATTTGATACTGCTGCTTCCCCTCTCTTTGTTCATCTCCTCATTGTTGATGTCTATCAAAAAGCCTTGGTTGGGGTCGGCATCGTTGGTGTTTGTTTTGCTCATGCAACTCATTTCTGTGCACCATTACCATTGGTCCTTGTTGGATACACTATGGTCCTGGATAATGCCCTTTTAATCAGGTAATTAGACTAGGAAGGTGTTTTTGGTTGGATTCGACAAGTTGGCCCATGATACCAGCAACCACTGCTAATTGTTTGGCTGACCATTCTTGTTGGCTGGCACCCGTTTGCATGTAAACCCGCATCAAGCCATAGGCCAAATCACTGTTGGCTTGGTAGCGTTCGATGTAACGACTGTCGATGAAGCGTTCAACCCCGGCAATGGCTTGAGGAAATTCTTGTTCCGTTAGCCATTGAGCGATCTGTGGGAATGCTTTTTCTAAATCGCTGTACATGCGTTGGGCTGCATTTGGATACAAAGTCAATAAAGCCTTGTCCAAGCTCATTTCGATGGCCACGTGAAGACCAAAATAGAAGCGTGGAATTTGTACCGATTCAAAGGCCTGTCGAACACTGTCGCGGTTTTCGGAATACAGAATATGAAAAAAAGGATGTTGGTGAAACCAGGCATCTCGCTGCAAATGTTGACGTGCCCCTCTGTGCCAATCTATGGGATGAATTTCGTCTTTCCAGTTGGGTTTGAATTGCCCTTTGGAAGCATTTCGAATCAGGTCTGGACCAAGGAGTCCGGCATTGTATAGACTTTGACCTTCTTGGTGATCCAACACAAAGTGACCCAGGAAATTCATGCTCAAATATAAGAGGCTGCAAACCGTATGGATTTGGAAATGTTATAGCTCTATGGGATTTTGGATGCGACCTTTCACCATCTGCTTATTTCTTTGTTGCGCCGCAGTATCGTGCCAATCCCTTCCTCATACACCAACCATGACTGATACCCCATCTGTAATAAAATCTGATGCTGAATGGCTCGAGCAATTGGGTCCAGCCGCCTACCAAGTGCTTCGCCAAAAAGGAACAGAACGACCCTTTAGTAGCGAATTTGAAACCCTTTGGGAAGACGGAATCTACCGTTGCAAAGGATGCGGTTCGGAATTGTTTGCTTCCGAAACCAAGTTCGATGCAGGCTGTGGTTGGCCCAGCTTCTATCAAGCCATGGATTCTTCTCGCATTTTGGAAAAGCGGGATATGAGCCATGGAATGATCAGAACCGAGGTGCTATGTGCAAAATGTGGGGGGCACTTGGGTCATGTTTTTCCAGATGGTTATGGCCAACCGACAGGCCTACGCTATTGCATAAATGGCATTAGTTTGGACTTTGAATCGCAGCAGGATTCTGCTGGCCAAGCCGAAGGGGATTCCACTCAAAATCCGTAATTTGCTAGGCCATGGAGCCTGCCCCTAAACTCTTTTTACTGGATGGAATGGCGCTGATTTACAGAGCCTTCTTCGCCTTCAGCCAAAATCCTAGAATCACCTCAAAAGGCCTCAATGCTAGTGCCATGTTTGGGTTTACCAATACCCTGTTGGAGGTACTGAGAAAGCAAGGCCCAAGCCATTTGGCCGTCGTATTTGATACCGACAAACCCACGGCTCGCCACCTTGAATTTGAAGCCTATAAAGCTCAGCGGGAGGCCATGCCTGAAGATTTGCGAAAAAGCATTCCCTATATCTTTCAGATCATCGAAGGTTTCAATATTCCCGTCATTACGAAAGATGGTTACGAGGCAGATGACATCATAGGTACTTTGGCTTGGCAAGCACACGATCAAGGCTACCAGGTCTATATGATGACTCCTGATAAAGATTTTGCGCAGCTGGTGCGAGATGGGGTATACATCTACAAGCCGGGTCGAGCTGGCAGTGGCGATGAAATTTTGGGGGTTCCTGAAGTACTGGCCAAATGGGAAATTGAACGCGTAGATCAAGTCATAGACATTCTGGGACTTTGGGGCGATGCCGTAGACAACATACCTGGTGTGCCTGGTGTGGGTGAAAAGACAGCTAAAAAGTTGATTGCCGAATGGGGTTCAGTCGACAATATCATTGCCAATGCGTCCTCACTGAAAGGAAAGCTAGCTGAAAAGTTTGTAGAATTTGCCGATCAGGCTCGATTGAGCAAGCGATTGGCCACCATTGATACCGCGGTTCCCTTAGAATTGAGTCCCAATGATTTGGTCTTGGGCGAGTGGAACAAAGAGGCATTGATGGAGGTATTTACCGAATTGGAATTTAGAGGCTTGACGCAGCGGGTTTTGGGTATGGATGCTCCTATGATGGAGAGTACCGAAGTCAGCAAGAGACCTGCTTCAAACCCCAATCAAACAGACATGTTTGGCTACGAGGAGGAAACACAGACTCCTGTTTATCAAACGTTGGCCGATGTAGAGCATCGATACATAACCGTCAACAGTCCTGATACATGGGCTCAATTGCAAAAAGATTTTGAAAGCCATTCAGAATTTTGTTTTGATACCGAAACCTCTGGTGTGGATGCCTTAACCGCTGATCTGGTCGGCTTGTCTTTTTGCTTCAAAGAAGGGGAGGCCTATTACATCCCGGTGGCTCAGTCGACTCAGACATTGGAACTGTTTGCAGCCCCTGCTGTGGGCAGTGAAAAAGGATTGAGTGCAGCGGAAACCCTTTCCAAACTTCAACCCTATTTTTCTTCAAATGCACTAAAGATTGCCCAAAATTTGAAATACGACTGGGCGGTGTTGAACAAGCATGGATGCCGGTTAAAGGGACCCTATTTCGATACCATGCTGGCTCATTATGTGTTGGAGCCTGATAAAAGGCACAACATGCAAGTATTGAGCGAGCATTATTTGGGTTATACACCCATTAGCATTGAAACCTTGATTGGTAAAAAGGGCAAAAACCAAGGCACAATGGCTGATGTTCCTTTGGAGCAGATTGCCGAATATGCCGCCGAAGACGCTGATGTGACCTACCGTTTGTACGCCAAACTGAAATCAGAATTGGCCGAGCGAGGATTGGAATCGGTGTTGCACGATATCGAGTTGCCTTTGGTGTCTGTTTTGGCTGAAATGGAGGCAGAAGGAGTGCGCGTAGATACGGCCTTTTTGCGCGATTACAGCCAAATGCTGACCCAGCAGGCCATCGCCTTGCAAGACAAAATTCACGGTCATGCCGGTCAATCGTTCAATGTGTCTTCGCCCCAGCAAGTGGGAGCCCTACTTTTTGATCATTTGAAATTGTCTGATAAACCCAAGAAGACGAAAACAGGCCAATACCAAACCGATGAAGAGACCTTGTTATCGCTGGCCGGTAAACACGAAGTGGTTCAACAGATATTGGATTTCAGGGCTTTGCAAAAGCTCAAAAGCACCTATGTCGATGCCATACCTCAGTTGGTAAACGCCAAAACAGGCCGGGTGCATACCCATTTCAATCAGGCAGTGGCAGCCACAGGGCGGTTGAGTAGCCAGAATCCCAATTTGCAAAACATACCCATTCGTACAGAGTTGGGTAGAGAAATACGCAAAGCCTTTGTGGCCCGTGATTCACAACATGTATTGCTCAGTGCCGATTATTCCCAGATTGAATTGAGGGTAATCGCCCACATCAGCGGTGATCAAGGTATGAAAGAAGCCTTTATTGCCGGGCACGACATTCATACAGCGACGGCCGCCAAGGTATGGGGAGTAGAAATTGACCAGGTTGATAGCGACATGAGGCGCAAAGCCAAAACCGTGAACTTTGGCATCATTTATGGAATTTCAGCTTTTGGCTTGAGCCAACGAGTGGGGATTTCAAGATCAGAAGCCAAAGAGATCATCGATCAGTACTTTGTTCAGTTCCCTGGCATCAAGTCTTATATGGATTCGACCATCGAAGGGGCTAGGAGCAAGGGTTATGTAGAGACCATTTTGGGCCGCAGGCGCTATGTGCCCGATGTGAATTCAAGAAATGCCACAGTACGAGGCTTTGCCGAGCGAAATGCGATCAACGCCCCCATACAAGGCTCAGCTGCCGATATGATCAAATTGGCCATGGTGCGCATTCAAGATTGGTTGAAAGCCGAGCAACTGGCCACTCGCATGACCTTGCAAGTACACGACGAATTGCTGTTCGATGTACCTCAGCAGGAGTTAGAATTGGTGCGCGAACCCATTGTAAACCTGATGCAAAATGCCTTGCCTTTGAGCATTCCTGTTTTGGTTGAAAGTGGGGTAGGCAACAATTGGCTGGAAGCCCATTAATTGAAGAAATTCCAAATTACGGCTAGGCGCAAGCGGGCCGGGAGAATGGGGTAAGCATAAGTGCTTTCGTAACGGGGGTTGAAGCCTGAATAATACCACCATTCATTCAGGTGCTCGTATTTGATGGAGATATCAACCGATTGAATGCGTCCCGTAAAGAATACATCCAAGACGGGGTACCGTCCTAGTTGCACGCCTCCAACTGATGCGGCATAAAAGGATCCCAAATCTGGGCGATACATCCAAGCCGTATAGCTACTGGTAGTCTTAGCGTCTATACCCAACCGAAAGGCGAGGGCTTCTTGAAAGGCTGAACCCTGAAAATAAGTGCTCAAGGCAAGCCAATGCGTGGGCCAAAGACCTTCGCTCAGGCTCGAGATATTGTTGATTCGAATGATTTGACCTTGGTATCGCAACCAGGCATGAAAATGGGTGCCCGCTCTCAGGCGCTGTTGCAAACTAGCTTGGAGATAATGTCCATTAGCCGAACTCAGTTCGGCTTGAGCCCTTTCCATGTTGGCTTGGGTAAACGAATAGGTTCGTTCGAATTGGCCTATCCCAATGCGGTAGCAATGTCCCTCACCTGATACGCTCAAGGCTATTTTTTTCGATTGTCCAAATCGCTTCGGGTTCCATTGTCCATCTAAGGCTTGACTTTGGAATGAGGCTTCAAACAGGGAAATATGGCTTTGTTCGGCTGCCGCTTCCAATCGCAAGGTTTGGCTTCCCCAGTCTCGATGGGCTGAATAGCGCAGGTGGTAATCTCCTGATTTGTATCCCGTTCCAAAAGGGTTAGTAAGAAACGAAAATTGCTGATTGACAAGGTGGCCGTAGTAGGCACCTTCTAAGGCAATACCTAAAGTGTTTACCCTCTGTTCACCGCCTATTTTATGAAAGACGCTGCCTCCTTCTGCTCGCGCATGGGCCGAAATCCAATAGCGATCGCTTTGCTTTCTGATGCCCAGCGCATGAGACCAGCGGTGGTAGGCGCTGGAATCATTCAACTCATCGCTGATGAAGCGGTGGTAAAATGCAGAATCAGGCGAAGCATCGTTGTATTGGTAATAGATGCGCTCATTTTCAAATTTGTATTCAAGGGCCCAATTTGAATCAGCCAAGGAATACCGGGTGTATACCGTTTGTGCATTGCGACGAAACACAGATTGGGCTTGCAGATTCCAAGGCTGGTAAATGCCAAAGGTTCTCAACGCTCCAGTTAGGCTATCGGGTTGCCAATAAAAGCTACTGTCATTGTACAGCCCGCCATTTTCATTGCGACGAGCGCGGTTCCATGTAGCGATGCTTTGTTGGGTCAACCTCCCATTCGGGCTTACAAAATGGCTTCCCCATTGAATATTGCGGAACAAATGATCTTGGTTGGAGCCAGGATATTGGTCTTGATTCAAGACAGAATTGTATCGAACAGTACTATTCCAAGTGGGTGAGAAATTTTGGCTGTGAAGGGCTTGCAGACCAATGAAACGCCCATCTCCTTGGCTGTAATGAAAGCGGGTGAATGGCATGCTAACCTTGTAGAATTCAAACGAATCACTGCTTTGTAAAAGTGGACCATAGGGATTAAGGCCCAGGCGAATTCCCGATTCACGATGAGGGTTAAAGGTCAACGATTGGCTAGGGCCATTGTTGAGTCCTAAAGTTGCCAAGGGGCCAGTGTATTCTTGGTCCAAGGTGTAGAGGCGAGCGGGAAGGGCTTTCCCAAAACTGGAGTCGTAGGGTTGAAAATCCTGGCCATTCCAAAGTGAAGTGGCTCCGATTACAGGCGGGTATTGCTTGACCTTAGAAGCCGATCGCTGCGCTCGATTTAGACTGTCGAGCCTGGCTAGACTGTCATTCAGTGCTGGGGCGGTTACAAAATCTCCCATGTCCAGAATTTGCCCTTGCAGAGGCAATGCATTTAGCGCAAAAACGCAAATGCCCAGCAATCGAAGGAACGTATTTCCCAGCATCGGGGGCAAAATTGCGCATAAAAAAGCAGAATAGGCGTCTTGCTTGTTATCTTAGGGCAATGAAGCTGCTGCTGCTATACCTGGGCATTTTTCTCACGAGCTTAGTTAAGTACGCAGCCGCCGTGGCCATGGCCTTGGCCGTAGGCAATCCATATTTGGGCTTTTTGGTCTGTACTCTGGGCGGATTTCTGGGTTCTTTGGGCATGGTTTACGGGGGTCGACAGCTACAAGTATGGTGGCGAAAGCGACGCGGCTCGAATACCCCTCGGCGCCGTTTTACGAGTGTAAACCGCAAAATGGTTTGGTTGCGTACCCACGGCGGATTCACCCTCATCGCCTTCTTGAGTCCCTTGATCTTGTCTCTGCCCATCGGTTGTGCCTTGAGCATGACCTTCATTCACAGCAGAAAGCGAATTGTATTGGGTATGTGGACTTCGGTGCTGTTTTGGAGCCTGTTGCTTTTTGGGATACAAGCTCTGGGAATAGAAATCTACCAGGATTGATGGGCTCCTTCAGGGTTTTCCAACCGGCCAAATAGGAGAGCCCGTGTTTTGACTTTTTCTTGCACCCTTAAGGCTGTAACTTGCTGACCGTATGCGATGGAGAATTTGGGCCTTTTTGTTGCTTAGCCAATTGATAACGGCCTGCAATCGAAAACCTACCGCTTGGGATATTGGAGCATCTGTGCCACTCTTTGAAACAGAGGTTTCTCTGGACCAAGTAGATGTCAAGTATTTGACCTCGACCCCGTCTGACAGTAGCTATGTATTGACCTACGATAATTTGGTCTACCGCTATCAAATCAACGATTTGCAAACCAGCGACACCGGCATCGATGTCTCCTTCAATTTGAGAAAGCTCAGGCTGAATGACCAAGTCATCAGCAATAGCATTACCCTGGCCCAAATCAATCCTATTTTCAGAGCCTTAGATGGTCAAACTACTAGTATTCCCGCTCAAGACCAATCCAATCTGGCGCCTACCGATATTGACGCCTCGGCCTTTTTTGAAACGGCCACTTTGGATACAGGTTATCTGGACATTACCATCTCCAATGAATTGCCCGTAGATATGGCTTTGGTGGTCTTTGAACTCAGCAATGCCTCAGACGGTAGCATCGTAGCGAGTGACTCATTTTTGAACATTCCGGCCAATGTGGGTTCGGCTAAGAAGACCATCGATTTGCGGGGCAAAACCGTAGAAAAGACATTGAAAGGTTCCATCAAGCGCTTGGTGACCTTGGCTAGTCCAGGAGCGGTGCTCATTGATGCCGATAAAGGATTGAAGGTTGATTTGGCCGTTCGACAATTGCGCCCATCTTATGCCGTAGCCGCTTTTCCAACCCAAGATGTGATCGATGAGGATGTGGGCATTACCATGTACATGGGTGGAGCTGAAATCAAGACCTTCAAAGTTGCGACGGGTCGACTGAAAATACATTTGGAAAGCACCATTCAGGAAGACATGAGCATGGTTTTGGCTCTGCCAGGAGCCATCAAAGATGGTCAAGCTTTCTACCAAGAAGTCAAACTACCGGCCGCCCAAGCAGGTGGCGTATCGGTGCGCGATGAGGTGTACAACATGGGCGGCTATGTGCTTGATTTTCGAGGCAAAAATCCGACGGTGACCGACACGGTCAATACCTACCATCAAATACTCAAAGTCACGATGGATTCAAGCGGTCGCAAAGTGGCGGTAGGTCTGAGCGATAGCATTCGAATCACCTATACCATGGAGGCCATGACCCCGGAATACGCCATTGGCTTTTTGGGTCAAAGCCTGGAGCGAAGCGGTCCTGATAAAACGGGATTTGAATTGTTCAACGGTCTGAGCGGCAATCTGGGATTGGAAGATGTCAAGGTGAATTTGGTCATGCGAAACAGCATTGGGGCCGACGGGCGTGTGAAGCTATATGAACTTAAGGGGGAGAATATATTCGATGATCGTTTTGTCGCCTTGAACTCTTGGGCCATCAATTCTGATTTTTATGTCTCTGCGCCTCCCTTTCAACGCGGTGCTTATACCGAGACCATCATGAGCATGGATGCCAACAATTCCAACATCAAGGGCTTTTTGGAAAACATGCCTCAATTCTTGCACTATGACCTCGAGTCGGAGGTTAATCCTTTTGGCAATGTTTCGGGCTGGAAAGATTTTGTGTTTGACGATAGTCGACTGGATGTCTTTTTGCGCGTGGAAGCGCCTTTGAGTGCGAGTTTGGGTTCCATCATTTTGCGGGATACGCAGAAAGTGAATTTTAAATCTCTGGGCGATATGCAGCGGGTCAAAAGCGGCTTCTTCATTTTGGATTTTGACAACAGTTTCCCCATTCAATTTGGGCTGGATATTGTCTTGTTGGATGCCAATTATCAGCAACTGCAAGCCTTGGAAGTGGGTCCCGAACAATTCGTGGCTCCTGCTCAAGCCGATGCCAATGGTTTTCCCATCGCTTCGCGCCAAACCCAATTGCGTATAGGTTTGAGTAGAGAAAACGCCTGGGCTCTTAGCAAGGCTGAGCATGTGTTAATTCGTTACAAACTCGACGGTTCTTCGGGCGGAGTCAAACGATTGTATAACCAATCGAAAGTCAAGGTCAAAGCCCGCGCTGAATTCGAATACGAAGCCCAATTGAACCCATGAGAAAGTTCTTAATTCTCCTAGCTTGCGCCAGTCTTGGCCGCACGGCCGCCCAAGAAGTTCAACCCGGTTTCTACTTCGAAACAGGCTCCACAGCCATGAGCCAAGCCATGCTTAACCGACTGGCCTTTGGTGGATACATTTCCCCTGAGGTTGTGAGTAAATCAGAGCCCAAGTGGAAGGGGGCTGATCTGCGCAGTGGCGCCATGTACGAATGGAGCTTGGGTTTGGGTCCTCGCACCTTCGATCTGATAGACAGCGCCAAACAGGTGAAATTTCAGGGTATACATGTGGCTCAATTTGGTGGCTTTGGTGCCCAGCACAGTGGCGATGCTTTGAAGCTGGCCTTTAGGGGTAATTTGCCCTATGTGGGCGAGACCCTGGAGTTGGGACAGAACCGTTTGTTGGCCTATTCGGGGTTTGGGCTTCAGTCGGAATTCAAATGCAAATCGCACCATTTTGGTTTTGGGGTGGCCAACTATTCAAGTTACCGCAGCTTTGAAACCCACGACATGGTCTTCAGTACCGATTCAGCCGCCGAGCGCTTGAGCCTGAATGGGCAGTGGAGCAGTATCAATGCGGCCGGCAACAACTTGTCTCTACAAGGCTATTACCGCTGGTCCCATTTCAAGAATGAAGATGGCCGCTTCCAGTACTGGTCTGCCTCTGTTTATAACTTTGGCCTGCTGCATCTGTCGAAAGCGCAGGTGGAAAGCCGGGGTGCTCAGTGGGATTTGAATAAAGGTTTTAAACCATTGGCTTGGCATGAAACGGATGAAGTGCAATGGTCTCAATCGGTTTTGGCTCCCCGTGACCTACAGGTTTCTGATTGGTTGACGAACAAAAAGGATACCTTGATCCAGGGCCTAGCCATTCTCAAGCAAGAGCGAAGCGGTTGGGTATTGACCCCCTTTCGGGCGCAGTTCATGTACAATTCGCGACGCGTCACGGCCATTGTCAACTACCGCAATTTGCCTGGGTTTGCCCCGCGTTTTTCCCTTTCGCATAGTTTCAATGCCGGCTTCAAATCGGGTCGCAGCATGGGCTTTTCGCCTATGATTTCTCTCGGCGGATGGGACAATTACGACATCAATTTCCAATTTTGGCTCTTGAAGTACAATACCGAAGAGCCCATCAATCGACTTTCGGTGAATGTTTCTCTGCAAGGTTTGGAGGCCTGGATGGCTCCCCAAAAACAACACGGTGCGGGGGCCAGTTTGTATATCGCTTACCGAATTTGACCCAATTTGACCAAGGTTAAGGTTCCGAATTGACCCATGGTATCCAGTTGGGCCCCTTTTTCTTTTAATGTCGGTTCTAAACTGTCTCGGTAACTGCTGCGGTCATTGATTACCATGATTCCTTTCTTGCGGCCATCCAAATAGGGAGCCATGACCTCTAAACTTAAGGCCGTCGAGAAATCAGGAGCCAAGCGAATGCCCTGTCGTTTCAAAAAGTACAAGGCCGTATTCGGTGAGGGGTCATAGATGACAACGGGTTCCCAACTAGGCTCAACTTCGCGTTTCAAATACTGAGCGGCTTTGGCGTAATCGTCGGCATTTGAAATGGCGTTTTGGCACCAGTAATTGCCTTGTTCAAAGCGGGATAGCAATTGAAAGCGCGCAGCTGAAGCATTGCGAAAAGGTATCCATAGGAGCGAAACGGACGCCACGATGGGCCAGAGCCCGATCAATACGCTGCCTTGTTGCAGAAAAGCTTGATAGGCCGATAGAAAGGCCATGAAAAAGAAAGGCAAGAAGATCAGCAAGTAGTAATCGTGGAATTGGAACTGCCGACTAAAAAGCAAGAAGAAGCCCAAAAATCCTAAGAGCAACCAGACACTCAAGGCGCTAGGCCAATTCTGTAACTGAAACAACTGGCGACGAAGTCCAAATAGCCAAAGGGCCATCCAAACCACCAAAACGCCGCCTGGGAATAGTGTTTCACCCCAAGTATCACCAGCAAAACGAAAATTTTCTACAAGCTCCGCCAGGCTGTTAGCCGGGTTGATGGACTGCAAAAAATGCGGGTTTTGGGTTTGGGTATACAGCCACTTGTTGTAGGATAGCCAAGCCACTATGGGTAAAAATGGACCCCACAAGACAGCATGTTGCCGACCCTCAAAGGGCAAAGCCGGTTGCAAACTGGGTCGAATTCGCTGAGAAAGGAATAGGGCTATGAAGGCCAAATGCGGAAGGAAATAACTGACTTTTAGCAGTCCTGCCAGAGATATGCAAAGAGCATAATACCACAAACTACTTTGGGCGTTCAGGCCGAAATAAAAGCGCGTCAATTGCCAAAGGGCAAACATGCTCAATCCAAGAGCCGCGGCATCGGGCAGAGAGACGGCACTGTAAAAGAACAACAACGGTGAACTCAGCCAAGCGAAAGTGATGGCTATGGCATGGTTGTGTTTTCGGGTGAACAATTCGGCCATTCGGTAGGCACCCCAAGCCCCTAATGTATGGAATAACAACACCCAAAGGCGGTACCAAATGGGCGACCATCCAAAGGCCTTGGCGCATAAGGCAGCCAGATAGGGAAGCAGAGGAAATTCGGTAGCCACGACCCCGTCGGCAGAACGATCTTCCATCACTCGGGGCTGGAAGAAGTTCATTGAGATGTCGAAGTAGTTGTAGGCTATGCCCATGCGGTCGGCTTGAGCGCCTTGGTGCATGCCGAAGGGCTCGCTATTGAGGTGTTGGAACCATCCGCCCCAGGCGTAGAACGCCAACAAAAGTCCCCAGAATGCCCATCGATTATTGGTCTTCATGCTGCGTGTTGCTGTCGCGAACAATGTAGCCCGGTCGTTGTTTGACGTTGTCGCTCACGCGGCCGAGGTATTCGCCCAAAATGCCAATACCCAGTAGTTGAATGCCTCCTAAAAATAACACAGAGATGTGCAGGGAGGTCCAACCTGGCTCGGTGCTGCCAAAGAATTTCTGGTACAAGCTGTAAAGTATAAGCATGAAGGCTACCCCCGATACAACAAATCCACTGAGGGTAGCGACTTTCAAAGGCCAGGTGCTAAAGCCACTGATGCCGTCTAAGGCGAAGCGCAGCATGCGGCGGTAGCTGAATTTGGTATGGCCGCTCATGCGTTCTTGACGGTCATATTCCAAGGCGGTTTGCTGAAATCCAATCCAGGCAATTTGCCCGCGCAAGTACTTGTGCTGTTCGGGCATTTGGTTCAGAACCAAGCGAACTTTTTCATGTATGATGCGAAAATCGCCCGTGTCAACAGGAATGTCGACTTGGGTGATGCGCGAAAGCAGACGATAGAACTGTTTGGCCGTGTAGCGCTTTAGCCAAGTTTCGCCCGCGCGGGTTCGGCGTTGGGCATAGACCACTTCATACCCTTGTTGCGCTTTGTGCAACAATTCAGGAATCAATTCTGGTGGATCTTGGCCGTCTCCATCCATGAATACGGTGTATTCGCCTCGACTGGCCTGTGCTCCGGCACTAAGGGCCATTTGGTGGCCAAAGTTTCGAGAGAAATCAATGTATTTGACTCGGTTATCAGCCGCGCTCAACTGAAGAAGCAAAGCCAAAGATCGGTCTTTGCTGCCGTCGTTTACATAGATAATCTCAAATGAAAGACCCTGCATGGCCTGAATAAGGCGAGTGTGCAATGCCTCGATGTTGCCCTCTTCGTTGTAGACGGGAATGACTATCGATAGCAAGGGCTTTTCATTCGACATGAGACAAAAATAGGATTTTATCAGGCGATTGCCGGTGCTAACTTTGCGGTTCATGAAAGCCAAAAATTGGATTACCAGCTTACTTGTTGCCTCAATGGCCTTGATTGCCGGAGTAACGTACGCATGCAACAGCTCTACTCCCTCAGAAGGTGAGCCCATTACTGCAGCTAAATTCGATGAGACCATTGCCTCGTCAAAATTGACCATGGTTGATTTTTACACCACTTGGTGCGGCCCCTGCAAACGCATGGACCCCTTCGTGAAGCAAATTGCCGCTGACTTGGCTGATCAAGTTACGGTGCTGCAAATCGATGCAGAAGCCCAAATGGATATCGCCGATCGCTATCATTTACAAGGCTATCCTACCTTGATTTTTTTCAAGGGGGGTCAAGTTGTGTACACCTCATTGGGTTACCAAGACTACGACGGAATCCAGAACTTAGTAAATAAGTACAAATAAGATTTGCACTAAAAGCAAAAGCCCCGAGTGATCGGGGCTTTTTTTATGCTTTTTGCAAAAGATTTTACAGGAATAAATTGAAGGTATCCCCGCGAAGACCCAAGCGAAGGGTTTCCAAAGGAATGGCTTCATGGGGAGCAATGTTACCCAAATTGACATTGGCTCCGTAGAGTTCAATGAACCAAACCTGTTGGCTTTTAATGGGGGCTTCCCAAATGATGTGTTCCAGAGGGATTTTGCGAATGATTTCGGCAACCAAGCCTGAGCGAACCTCACCGCTGTTGCGGAAAATGCCCACTGTTCCTGATTCGCGCGCCTCTCCAATAACCTTCCAAGCGCCAGCCTCCAATTCGGTTTCCATTTGCTCGATCCACTCATAGGGAGGGATAATCTTTTCGGCGTCTTTGCTTCCTACCTCACTCAAAACAGTGAAATTTTGGCTGAGCTTGTGAATGTAAGAGCATTTGTCGTCGTGGTTCATGTCCAAACTGCCATCTGAAACTTCGGCGTGCGTAAGTCCACATTTGTCTAGCAGCTTGCAGTAATCGTCGAACTGATGGCGGGCAATGAAGGCTTCAAACAAAGTACCGCCGAAATACACAGGGATACCGGCTGACTGGTACAA
>JBJOHK010000086.1:0-4931 GCA_046047755.1 Bacteroidota bacterium
AATTGCGCTCCAACTGATCGCTCAACTGACTTAAAACTTCGCTAACTGTGCTCATGATTTGATTTACAAAGGTACACTTTTGAATGGCAATCAATAGGCCCGCTTGCGGCTACCTTCCATGAAATACAAGAAACTGCGGTTGGCCACTTGAGTACCCCCAGGTGTGGGGTAATCACCCGTGAAATACCAATCGCCTTTGTCATTGGGACAGGCCTGGTGCAGATTTTCTATGCTCTGGAAAACCATGTCGAATCGAGCATTTAAATCTTTGGGCTGCACCATTTGGGCTATTTTATCGGTGATTTCGTCAGCGCTGAATGGGGCATACAACTCCTTAACAACATTGACTTGCTCAGCCGCTGGCTTCGCTAATTCAATTTTGGCCTTGGCATACAATTCTTGCAACAAAGACTCCATACCACGATCCTTCAATAGGGCAATGGCCGCCTGAAAGGCCGCAAAATCACCCAAACGGCTCATGTCAATGCCGTAGCAATCAGGGTAGCGAATTTGGGGTGCCGAACTCACCAATATGATGCGCTTGGGCTTCAAACGATCCAATATGCGCAGAATGCTCGTGCGCAACGTGGTTCCACGCACCACACTGTCATCCATGATCACCAAGGTGTCTTGGTCGGGCTGAACAATGCCGTAGGTAACATCATAGACATGGCCCACTAAACCTTCACGGTCAGTATCGTTGGTGATGAAGGTGCGCATTTTGGCATCTTTGACCAAAACTTTTTCCCGTCGCAGGTACCATCCCAATACCTCTTCCAATGCCTGCGAATTCGTGCATCCGTCGGTGTTGTACAAAGCGTCTAACTGGCGCTTTCGAATTTGTTCGTTCAAACCGTCTACCAATCCATAAAAGGAGGTAGCCGCCGTATTGGGCACGTAAGAGAATACGGTGTTTTTCAGATCAAAATCAATCATGTCTAACACCTTGCCGGCCAACAATCGACCTAGCTCTTTGCGCTCATGGTAGATGTCTTTATCGCTGCCGCGGGAGAAGTAAATGCGCTCAAAACTGCAACTTTTACGCTCCAGAGCATCCAAAATTTTCTCCTCGCTGTATGAACCATCACGCTTGACAATCAAAGCATGACCTGGTTTGATCTCCTGAATGGACTCCAAGGGAACATTGAAAGCCGTCATGATGGGGGCACGCTCAGAAGCCACCACGACCACCTCGTCATCGGCATAGTAGTGCGAAGGGCGTATTCCAGCAGGATCGCGCATCACAAAGGCATCTCCATGACCTAGCATGCCGACCATGTTGTATCCGCCGTCGACATTTTTGAACGATCGCTTCAAGACATTGCGAAGGTTGATCTCGTTTTTAATTTTCTCGGCTATCTCCAAGTTGTCATAGCCTTGAGCCTTATAAATGCCGAACAAACGCTGATTTTCCTCGTCAATGAAGTGACCAATTTTCTCCAGCATCAACACGTTGTCACTCTTTTCTTTGGGCTGCTGACCCAAATTGATCAGCGCATTGAACAACTCATCGGTGTTGGTTACGTTATAGTTGCCCGCCAACATGAGGTTGCGCGCCATCCAATTGTTTTGGCGCAAGAAGGGATGAATGTTTTCTATGCTATTTCCGCCATAGGTGCCGTAACGCAGATGGCCCAAAAGCAGTTCACCCGCATAGGGATAGTGGGTTTTCAGTTGCGCAAGATCTTCTCTTTGCAAGGGGTCTAAGGCATGCAAATCACCGTAAACTTCATCAAAGACATCGCTGATCGCCGTTTTGGAAGCGCTTCGTTTGCGGGCCAAATACCGAGCACCATAGTCCGGATCCAGCTTAACAACTCCAATCCCAGCGCCATCTTGGCCGCGATTGAGCTGCTTGGTCATCAAGAATTGCAGTTTTTGCAAACCGTACCAGTAGGTTCCGTACTTTTCCTTGTAGTACTCTAGGGGTTTTCTCAGGCGAATGAAGGCAACCCCACATTCGTGCTTAATGGCATCGCTCATGGTAGCAACACAAAGGTAACAAGTTCAGGAGGCCCGTAACAAAAAATGCGTAATTTTGGAATATGGCCGCACGCGCACCTTTCAATCTCAACTACTGGATCAACGAAAATCGCCACTTACTCAAACCCCCTGTGGCCAATAAAAACCTGTATCCCGAAGGCGAAGATTACATCGTCATGATTGTGGGTGGGCCCAACAACCGCAAAGATTTTCACTACAACGAAACCGAAGAGCTCTTCTACCAAATTGAGGGTAACATCACCGTTTATATCCAAGAAGACGGAGAGAAAAAAGCGGTGCATCTAGGACCCGGCGATATGTTTTTGCTACCCGCCAAAATTCCCCATAGCCCAAACCGCAGCGAAGGTTCAGTGGGCTTAGTTATCGAGCGAGTGCGTGCTGGCAAAGGTTTTAGCGACGGCTTGATGTGGTTCTGTGAATCTTGCAACCACAAATTGCACGAAGCCATCTTCGAATTGAAAAACATCGAGACCGACTTCCTCCCCCACTTCCAACACTTCTACGCTAGTGAGGAGTTGCGCACCTGCAAGAATTGCGGGCATGTGATGGAAGCACCGGCCGCGAAATAAGCGATACCTGAGGCCACTGCTAGGTGCGGCCCGTGATGGAAACCCCGGCTCCAGCAGCCAAATAAGGCTATCCCTTAATCCAACTGCATCAGGGCCAAGCCTTCTTCGAAAGAATGCGGCGCATACCCCAATTCTCGTACCGCTTTGCTGATGTCCAATCCCGTAATGGGTGGGCGCTTGGCGGGCTGGTTTAGGGTAGAAGAATCGACCTCTTGAACGGCCTTATCGGAAAGCTGATAAAATGCCGCTACCCTTCTCACCAATTCTATAACCGACATGTAATCTTTGCCGGCTATGTTAAAAATGCCTTGGGCCTTTTGATCGGCCGCCAACCAACAGCCCATGGCCAAGTCTTCCGCCAAGGTTGGGGTGCGAAACTGATCCCCTACTACCCGCATGGTTTGGCCTTTTTTCAAAGCCCCATGGGCCCATAAAACGATGTTTGAACGCGACATGTCGGCCACGCGCCCATACACCAACACCGTTCTCAAAATCGAATAGGAAGAAGCCCATTCCATGACCCGCTTCTCGCCTTCCCATTTGCTTTCGCCGTAGTAGCTCAAAGGATTGGCCGGGTCCTCTTCTCCATACATCGGCTTGGTTCCATCAAAGATGAAATCGGTGCTCACATGCACCAGATGAAAGCCCAATTCGCTGGAAAGCTTAGCCAATTGGGCCACAGCATCGACATTCAAACTCCAGCAACGCTCGCGCTGGGTCTCGCAATCGTCTACTTGGGTCATGGCGGCCGTATGAATGACCGCATCGGGCTTGAAGGCTTCCAAGACCGCACGGGTTTGATCAAAGTCAGCGATGTCCAAGGCTTGATAGGGCATGCCCTCGCCGGCGGGGTGGCGATTTTCACCGCGGGCCGTGGCCAACCATTCCACCCCCGATTGAGCGAGAAATAGATCGCTGAGTTTTTGGCCCAATAGACCGTTGGAACCTGTAATCAAAATGCGTTTCATGGGCTGAGCAAAATTGGGCCATTTCGCGGCAACGGCCAAGCCATCAGTGGGCTTTTTCGTACCTTTGTACTATGAAATTGGTGACCTTCGGCAATGCCCAACAATCACAAGTAGGCCTGTTGGTGAACAATCAGGTTTATGATGTTCACGGCTTGAATGCTTCTATTCCCGCTCAAATGAGCGAAATCTTAAACGATTGGCAAAACCAAGAACCTGCTTTGAGAGCCTTGGAAAGTGCCATTTTAGGCGGAGAACATGCCGAGGCCGGTCAGGCCTTAGAAGGGGTTTCTTTGCAAGCACCTGTTCCTAAGCCCACTAGTTGCCGCGACGGTTATGCCTTTCGCCAGCACGTTGCGGCCGCTCGCCGCAACCGCAAGGTGGACATGATCGCCGAATTTGATCAATACCCCATTTTCTATTTCACCAACCACAATGCCATCATGGGGCCTGGTCCCATTCCCTGCATGCCCGATCACTTCGAAAAATTGGATTTCGAATTGGAGGCAGCCATCGTCATTGGAAAACGCGGCCGTAACGTGCCTGCCGCTGAGGCCGACGCCTACATCGCCGGTTATATGATCATGAACGATATGAGTGCCCGTCGCTTGCAAATGGAAGAAATGATGCTGAATCTTGGACCAGCCAAAGGCAAGGATTTCTCTACCGTTATTGGCCCTTGGATGGTCACCCCAGATGAGTTAGAGCCCTACCGCTGCGAACCCAAACCTGGGCACGTGGGCAACAGCTTTGATCTAAAAATGAAATGCTGGGTCAACGGAAAACAGGTTTCTGAAGGCTCTATGGGCGACATGGATTGGACCTTTGCCGAAATCGTAGAGCGCTGCTCATACGGTGCCGATATTCATCCCGGTGATGTCATCGGTTCGGGCACAGTGGGTACCGGTTGTTTCTTGGAATTGAACGGAACCGGTCTTTTACACGACCCCAACTACGCCGTTCAGTGGCTTCAGCCCGGTGATGTGGTAGACATGGAAATCACCGGTTTGGGCTATTTGTCCAACAGCATTGTCAAAGAAGACTCCAACATGTCTATTTTGGCCTTGAAAAAGAACCTTTGATATGCCCTTTGAACGCAACCACGAGATAGACTATTTCCTCAAAGGCGAGGAAATGCAAATGGTCGAGATTGAGCTTGACCCTCAAGAGACCGTCATTGCCGAAAGCGGCAGCTTCATGTACATGGACGGCGGCATCGACATGCAAACCATTTTTGGAGATGGCAGTAACGCCAACCAAGGGTTTCTGGGTAAGTTGATGGGGGCTGGAAAGCGCCTTCTGGTGGGTGAAAGTTTGTTCATGACCGCTTTCACCAACCAAGGGGTAGGCAAACAGCGTGTGGCTTTTGCCGCACCCTATGCGGGTAAAATCA
>JBJOHK010000087.1:0-4360 GCA_046047755.1 Bacteroidota bacterium
TGCCGGTGGTGGTACACATTCTCTACAACAACAACACCGAAAACCTCCCCGATTCTCTGGCCATCAACCAAATTGAGGTCTTGAATCAGGATTTTCGCCGCCAAAATGCCGACACAAGTAAAACCCGTCCGATTTTCAAGGGCCGTGCTGGCGATGCTCGCATAGAATTTGTGTTGGCTACTACTGATCCGCAGGGAAATCCAACCACGGGCATTACCCATACCTACACGACCCGCAGCACCTTTGGGGGTAACCAACTCAACGATCAGATGAAATTCTCGGCCCAAGGCGGGGAAGACGCTTGGGATACCAAGAAATATTTGAACATTTGGGTCTGCGACCTGAGCCAAAATGGCCAGGACGCGCTCTTGGGCTATGCCTATCCGCCGTATGGACACCCGTTCTGGACTTCGAATGTTTGGGTGGCCGACAATCGACAAGGGGTGGTGATTCACTACAAGGTTTTTGGGCGCAACAACCGCAATGCACTGATCGGGAATGCCACTTTGCGCCAATCGGCCATGGGCCGAGTCGCGGTGCACGAGGTGGGCCATTACTTTGGTCTTCGCCACATTTGGGCCGATGACCAATACTCGGCCAACAAGTGCTTGGTAGACGATTACATCGACGATACCCCCTTGATGGGCGCGCAATCGAGTTTCAATTGCCTCTGGAGTGCCAACGGATGCACAACAGCCAATGACGAACCCGACATGGTCGAAAATTACATGGATTACAGCACCCATGCTTGCCAAAACATGTTCACCAAAGGCCAAGTAGCGGCCATGCGCAACGTGGCTTCGACCTACCGAAAGGATTTGGCGATTGCCTACCGCATCGATACCACTATGCGTGTGTTTGATACGGTGGTCTACGACGAGGTGTTGGTGTATCGCCAAAGCGAAAACCAGAACATCACGGTCGAATTGACCGACGATTTGAAAGAGGGTTTGGTGAGCCTGCAGGTCTATGATCTTTTGGGTCAAGCCATGACCGAAGAAATTCCCTTGATGGAAAACGTGACCCAAATTTCTACCCTTGGGTGGCGCCCGGCTGCTTACATCAGCATTCTGCGACGCATGGATAATGACAAAGTCTTGCGCCGCGACAAGATTTTCGTCGACTAAGATTTACTTTTGTTTCATGGATTCCTTGGAACAGCGCTTGCAATCGGTTCGTGGCAAAGTCATGAGGCTGGTTGAAACCAACCGTTTGATGACCAAAGAACTGGAAGCATTGAAGGCCGAAAACGAGCAACTCAAGCAAACCGCCGAGCTGCAAAAAAACGCCTTGGCCGAACTCAAGGATCAGAATAAAATGATTAAACTTGCAAAAGAAATGTCAGGTGGCTCTGATGACCATAAGGCGTTGAAAATGAAGATCAACGACTTGGTAAGGGACATCGACAAGTGCATTGATTTGCTAAATGAATAAACCCTAGTGACGACCGAAAATAGCCTACTCATCAGCGTGAACATCGACGATCGCATCTTGCGATTGCGCGTAGCGCCCAAAGATGAACAGGCCGTTCGAATGTCGGCACAACTGCTCAATCGCCGAATAGATGCTTTTCGCAGCTTTCAAGCGACCGAGCCTATAGATCGATTGTCCTGGGCCGCCTTAGACTTGGCGGGAGATGTGCTGAAACAGCAACGGGACAACGAAAAAACCGCCCCCGCTGTGGAAGAGGAGCTCAAAGCCCTCGAACAGTTGTTGGCTGGAGTCTAAAGGGAATTCATTCGGTACATTTTTGTTCTTGCTGCCTGCCTAAAGGAACACCTATATGGGAGAAATCGTACTATTTGTCTTGGCAGGCCTAATCGGTGGATTAGGGTCAGGATACGTGATTTTTGTTGCGGCACGAAAGAAGCAACTAGAGGCTGAGCAAGCCAGAGTCTTAGAGGAGGCTCGTTTGCAAGGCGAAAACATCAAAAAAGACCGGGTTTTAGAGGCCAAAGAGAAGTACATGCAGTTGCGCTCTGACTACGATCGCGAGATTAACAAGCGCAACCAGGAAATGAACAATGCCGAGAACCGTCTGAAGCAAAAGGAACAATCGTTAGACGACAAGCTCAAGGGCTTGAAAAACAAAGAAGACGAGAACGATCGTCAGCGTCAGCGATTGGATGCTCAGATTGAGGCTTACAAGAAAAAGGAAAACGAGGTCAACGCTTTGCGCGAGCAGCAGTTGCAACAGTTGGAAAAAGTGGCTGGTTTCACCGCTGCCGAAGCCAAAGAGCAAATGCTGGAGACCATCAAAGCCAAGGCCCATTCAGAGGGCATGTCTTTGGCCAAAAACATTGTAGAAGAAGCCAAGTTGGGTGCCGGCCGTGAGGCCAAGCGCATCGTGTTGCAAACCATTCAGCGCACGGCCGCTGAATTGGCCATTGACAACACCGTAACTTCTTTCCCCTTGGAGAGCGATGACCAGAAAGGCCGCATCATTGGCCGTGAGGGTCGCAACATCAAGGCTTTTGAAGCCGCTACCGGTGTAGAGATTTTGATTGACGACACCCCAGAGACCATCGTGTTGTCTTGCTATGACCCGATTCGCCGCGAGATTGCCCGTGTGGCCTTGGAGCGTTTGATTCGCGACGGTCGCATTCACCCTGCTCGCATTGAAGAAGTAGTGGAGAAAGTGCGCAAGCAAATCGAAGAAGAAGTCATCGAATGGGGCGAACGCACCGTGGTTGATTTGGGTATTACCGGCCTTCACCCCGAACTGATTCGCTACGTAGGCCGCATGCGTTTCCGCTCTTCTTACGGTCAAAACTTGTTGAAGCACTCTCGTGAAGTGGCTCGTTTGTGCGCTACCATGGCCGCTGAAATGGGCTTGAATGTGAAGCTAGCCAAGCGCGCGGGATTGTTGCACGACATTGGAAAATGCCCCGATAACGACGAGGAGACTCCACACGCCTTGTTGGGTCTGAAGTTGTGCGAAAAGTACGGCGAGCATCCTGAAGTGTGCAACGCGGTAGGTGCTCACCACGACGAAATCGAGATGACCTCTTTGTTGAGTCCCATCATACAAGCCTGTGATGCCATCAGCGGCTCGCGCCCAGGCGCTCGCCGAGGCGACGAAGGCTATTTGGAGCGCATTCGTGAAATGGAAAACATGGCCCTCAGTTACCCCGGAGTAGAGAAGGCCTTTGCCATTCAAGCGGGTCGTGAACTGCGCATCATCATGGCGGCTGAAAAGACGCAAGATGAGCAGGCTGACACCTTGGCCTTCGAATTGTCGAACCGCATCATGACCGAAATGCGTTACCCTGGACAGGTGAAAATCACCGTGATCAGAGAGAAGCGCAGCGTAGGAGTGGCGAAATAATTCGCTTGGCTCAATCGCAGTGCCTTGCTTGCGATTTTCGCCAAACATTATGAAGAAAATAACCGCAAAAACTGCAACAAAACGGCCCCGCATCGGGGCCGTTTTGCGTTAATTGCAAGACATGGGGCGTACATCAGCATTATTGGTATTGACCGACAAGGGCTATTACTGCCCTCAAGCTGATTTGTACATCGACCCTTGGCGCAAGGTGGAAAAAGCCTTGCTGACCCACGCCCATGCCGACCATGCCCGACCGGGCATGCAGCATTACCTCGCCCACAAAGACTCAGAGAATGTACTTCGCCTTCGCTTGGGGGCCTCTATCTCTTTGCAGACCTTGAATTACCGCGAGCCCATTTTTATGAATGGGGTGGAAATCACCTTATTTCCGGCCGGTCATGTGCCGGGCTCAGCCCAGGCTCGGCTCTCCTACAAGGGAGAAACCTGGGTGATCAGTGGGGATTATAAATTAGAAGACGACGGGCTAAGCCCGGCCTTTGAACCGGTTCGCTGTCAGCACTTCATCACCGAATCGACCTTTGGCCTTCCGGTTTACCGTTGGAGGCCGCAGGCACAAGTGGCCGATGAGATCAATGCCTGGTGGAAGGGCTTAGCTGAACGGGGTGAAAACGGGGTGATTTCGGCTTATTCGCTGGGCAAAGCCCAGCGGGTGTTGAAGCTTCTTGACCGCAGCATTGGTGAGGTGTATTGCCACAGCGCCATTGCCCAGACCAACCGGGCACTGGAGTCGCAAGGATTTAGCTTTGGGGGGTGGAAGGCTTTGTCAGAGGCGGGCGCCGAGCGGCAGCGAGGCGCCTTGGTGATTGCGCCGCCCGCGGCCAGCGGGGCGGCGGCTCTGAAGAAATGGGGTGATTATGAAACCGCCCATTGTTCGGGTTGGATGAACATGCGAGGCCAGCGCCGATGGGGCAACCTGGATCGGGGATTTGTGTTGTCAGACCACGCCGATTGGACAGGACTGAACCAGGCGGTTGAAGCTACTGGGGCAGAGAACATTTATGTGACCCACGG
>JBJOHK010000088.1:0-12464 GCA_046047755.1 Bacteroidota bacterium
ACTTCCAATTCCTGGCAGCCCTTTGCCGTAGCCAAACTATCGGATCGTTTACCCTTGCTATCGTAAAGTGAAATCTGCCCATGGTATTCAGCGACAGCCAGCTGGCCGTTCCAAATGGTCATTTCTTCTGACCAGGTTTGGGCCCAAGCCTCAGAGACCTTCGTCAGGGTTTGAGTATCTAACACCGTCAATTTCGACGCATACAAATCGCTAACCCACAAACGACCCTGCCACAATTGAACATATCTCGGACTCTTCAAGTCGCGGTTTTGTTGACTTAATTTCAAGTTTTGCGCATTCAATTTGAGCACCGAACCTGAATTATTGACGACCACATACAATTGATTCCCGTCAATGATCGCCGATTGGGCGATGTCTCCCAGTGGGCGAGCATTGGCCTTGGAAAACTGACCTTGCAACACCTTTGAAGAATCGGGATACCACAAATCCAAAGAAGCATTGTTCCATTGAAATGTGCCTTCACAGAGTACGATAACAGAAGACCCAGATACTGGCTGTATAGGGTCAACCGGCTCCTTATTACAAGAACTAAGCAAGGAAAGGGCCGTTAAAATGAGAACCCTATTTATCGGCATATCCAACGCAGAGACCGCACCCCATTTGACCCCAATACACGAATGGTATACAAACCATTGGGTAAGTCAAAGTCGCAAGAAACCAGATTCCCAGCAGCCCTTAGTTCACGCAGCAAGCGCCCCGACATATCCAGCACTTGAATACCTGTGATAGGTTGGGAACTTTGAATCCAAAACTGCCCATAACTGGGGTTAGGATATAGCGTCAAGTCTGTAGGCGAAGCCGAAACTTGAAGCGACTCCGTGCGGTCCATGTACAAGCGATCAATAGCAAAAAAAGCAGGAGTATTCATGCCAAAATCGCCGTTATCAGAGCTAAAGAGTCGAAACACTATGGAATCCTGTAAAAAACCCTCTACTGCAACCTGGTTCCATGAACCCATGATGGAATCTTGAGCAGAATTGGCCGAGCGAAAATCGGCTAAGGCTACTCTCTGTTTGGATTGAGATACCCCCTGCCAGAAGGTTTCGATTTCCAACAGAAAACTATCCGATTCCAAACCGTCTTGGCCTCCAAATTTCTTGGCAAACATGTCGCCATTCTTCATGCTATTGTAGGCATACGTTGTATTGGCCACATATAAGCTAGACAAGCGCTGACCGCCTCCGGTTTTGTTGAGCAAATAGGCTCCATTTTGGCCAACGGCATAGACTTTCCCTACCCCAGCACCTTCGGCCCCCCAACCAGGCTTAGCACAATACAGTTGCGTATTGAAATCACTGGCTCCCTCTGCGCCATTCATTTTAGCCGACAAGGCCCATCCGCTGGCCCAGTATCCACCCCATGCGGTGTCCCAACCCAATGGAAGCTCGATAGAACCGTTGCTGTAACTCAGATTTCCATCTGAGCCATTGAGAACTTGGCCCGAATCCAAACCGAGCGTTTCGAAACCTTCTTCCATTTGGCCAAAGGCTGAAGAGGCGATAGTCATGACGGCTATGGCGGTCAAGATTTGTATAGTTTTCATTGTGATAATTGACTGTTGTAGTGAATGGAAAAGAAAAACAAACGAGGAGCCATTGGCCTACCAGGCATGTTTTGATACGATGCATTGCTGAGGTTCTCAGAACCCAATCCCAGCAACCAATTCGTATGGGGAATCTGGTAATTGCCCCTCAATTCCCAAAGGGTATAAGAGGGCAAAGAGGCTTGGTTGTCTGTTTGAATGTATCGAGCCCCCGTATAATTGGCTCTAAGCAATACTTGCCAATCCTTGTGCCTAAACTCCATAGCACTGGTACCGTTCCAGTTCGGAACGAACAGCTGTTGCAAAGCGCTATTCTGGGTGGCTTCCATCCAAACCCAAGATCGAACCGCATCCCAACGATTGGTCCACCTAATCTTCCCTTTCTCCCAAAGACTGTGCATTTGAAATCCTATGAATTGGCTGCGGTATAAATTTTGGGCCTGCCAAAAAGCCGTACTCGAGGGCAGCCAAACTATGGGGTTATCCAACTCCCTGGCATACACCGTGCCCTCGAGTTGAATTTTTGCCTTCTCCCAATTTTTCATTCCGCTGAACTCAGCACCATACCCTTTTTCAGGACTTAAATCTGGGATCAATCCTGAATTCCAATACAAATCATTGAAAGTTGGACGCCTAAAGCTGCTGTGAACATTGAATTTCCAAGTGGTCAAATGAACTTGCCTTTCCCCCGAGAAGGAGAAAGTAGGCAATCGTTCCACCCATTCCAATCGTGATTGAAAGGATATTTTCCATTGGTTGGTGGAACGATTCAAAGCCATAAAACTGGCCCAATAGCCCCTTTCTTGATGGTAAAAAGGCGTTTGAGCCCATACGCGCAATCCATCTTGACCTGCCATCAACTCCCAAGATTCGTGAGACCAGTGATACTCCAATTGCAAATGTTCGGCCCGGCTTTGGCTGCTATCCCACTGAACCAACGAGGTATAACCATCTTCAAATTGAATGGCGTTGCTTGTTTGCCCTAAGCGCATTAAGAAAAGACCCCAGGGAGTTTTTGATTGCGTCTCGAAGGACCACCTGAATATCTGATCTTGTTGAGTTCCGAGAGAACTTTCCCTGCCCCATTGTTGACCCAGATTTCGTTTGCTCTGCAATTGCTCCGCCTTTAAAGACATCTGCCATTGTCCCGGGGTTTTGGATTGCAAAGCCAAGTGTTGATTCCATCCGAATTGGGAGTTCCTGGCATGGTCCATGACTCGTTCTGTCATCCAAATCGGATCAAAAAATTCAAATTGGTTGGCGTTAACTCGGCGTGACAAAGTGGTTGAACTGTACCATCTCGCCCTACCCATTTGAGACCGAATCATCTGATTGTTTCGGCCAAACTGGCCCATTTCTGAAAAGGCTTGAAGGTTCGAACCACTGTAGAACCTCGGATTCTGATTCAGATATAGGGTTCCTCCTACACTGCCACTTCCCACAAGCGTTGAGGACCCACCTTCAACCAACTCCACACGGTCCATAGACCAAATGTTTTGGTTATAAAAATCAGACATACCCAGCATGGGATTATTAACAGGCAGGCCATTCCAAACTACCTGAGTTTGTGTGGCATCAGCCCCTCGCCGACCTACGGTTGTTGAGCCCGATACACCGTATTGCTTCATGAAAAAGCCCTCAGATTCAAGCAAATCAACCCCAGACCCTATGTCAACGGTAGTCTCAAAGCCAACCCGAGAACGGCCCAATTCTGAAAATTTGGTTCGGCTATAGGCCGTGATTCTAACGGTATCGCTTATGGAATATGGCTCAGTCGGAGGCACAGAGGGAAGCACATGAACCGTATCCATGGGCATTCCGAGGGAACAAATGCTATGCAAACAAGCCAACCACATAGGCGAAAAGCAGCCAACGGGGACTAAGAGCATTGAATGAGAGAGGACAGCCTCTTTGACTCACTGCGCTTTTATTCCCGAAAGCGAGCAATTTTTGGATCAAAGGCAGGTCTTCTGACTTCCCCAACCGAAGCGCCTTCCCACCCGTATGGGCAGTGGCAAAAAGGCTTCGGTTCTTTGCGCAAAGCGCGGGGTTACAGCTGCGGGTACAGTTGTCGATTTGCACGACATTCCCTTTTCATTCCTCAAGAGTTTGACCAACTCCTTTGGAAACCAATAGAACCACTGCAAATATGTGGAACTTTTCGCCTTCGATTGTTCACTGTTTGAAAGATGTTCAGAAGTCTCTTATCGGCTGTCAGTTGGGCTTTGGCGAAGCCTTTTCACAGGAGCCCCTTCCCATGACTACCTTTGTGAATATGAGAGGATTTCTGTTGTCGCTCAGTTTCTTGTCAACCTCGTTGGTAAAAGCCCAGTTACCCTGGAGTTTTGAACAGTGCTTGCAACAAGCGCTTTCACAAAATATCGACTTGCAATTGAACCAATTGAGCATAGAAAGTGCCAAATGGCAGTGGCAACAAGCCCGACATGCTCAACTGCCCAGCGCGTCTTTATCGGCCGGACAATTCTATCAATCTGGAAGAAGCATTGACCGATTTACCAACCAGTTTGTTCAAAGTACCATCTCGAGCAACAATTTCCAAGCCCAAGGGTCCATCACCCTATTTGCTGGGCGACAATTGCAGGAGCAAAAGGCAGGAAGCCATAGCAATTGGCTGTCCAGCCAAGAAAATCACCGCGCCTCTGCGCAGGCCTTAGCCTTAAATCTGGCCACTGTCTATTTGCAATGTTTGCAAACCCAAGCCAGATGGAGAGCCTCCGAAAACCAAATGAAAAATAGCGAAGCGCTGGCCAAGCGGGCCCAGTTGCAGTTCGAATCTCAAATCATCAACGAATCAGACTTAGCCAACACGTTGGCCCAATTCGAAAGCCAAAAGGCCGGCGAACGAAACGCCTACAACGCCTATCGTTCATCGCTCCAATCTTTGCAATTGCTCATTCGCAAACCCTATGACCCGAAATTCTCCATCGATGAGGGAGGCTTAGGGCTGGACGCAGCCTCACTGGATTCCACCCAAAACTTGCCCTATCAGTTAGAAGATTTGTTAGCCCTTGTTGATCAAAGACCCGATGTTCAATCGTCTTTGTATTCCGTTCTATCGGCCGAACACAACCTCAAAGCAGCCAAAGGGGCCTTGCTACCCACCTTGAGCATGGGCGCCAGCACGGGAACGGTATACTCCGACAACGCCAAGGAAATTACTGGCGTTAGTTTTGGCGACTTCCAACCCATTGGACGGGTGCAAGGATCGGGTGAAATTGTGGAAGCCCCTGAAGTATTATATCAAACCCAAACCTCAGCCTTTTCTGACCAGCTAAGCAATAACTTAGGCAATTCAGTTGGAATCAACCTTTACATACCCTTGTACAACAATCGTCAAGCTTATATACGCATTCAACAAGCCGAACTTGACCTGACCCGTGCACAACTGAACCTTGAAAAAATTCGCCTGTCGGCTCAAAATGAAATTCATACGGCTTGGCTCCAACACGAAAATGCCAAAGCCCAATATTTTGCTACTTCAAGCGCAGAAAAAGCCCAAGAAAAGAGCATCAAACTGCAAAGAATGCGATTTGAGGAAGGCTTGACTTCACAGGTTGATTTTTGGGTAAGTGAATTCAACTATTTCAACTCTGTACAAACAAGAATCGAAGCCGAATTCGAATACCAGTTTCGTCGATTGATTTTGGATTTTTACGCCAATCCGTCGGGATTGATAAAGACAGTATATTATGAATAAAAAGTGGATCTGGATTTCCGGACTTTCATTGGTTGGCATCGTCATTGTCGCCAGCATTACAAAAGGCGGCACCAAAACATCAGAAGTGGAAACCACCGAGGTATCTCTCCGAGACATCACCGAATTGGTTAGTGTTTCCGGCAAGATTCAACCCGAGTTCGAAGTGAAAATTTCGGCTGATGTCAGTGGCGAAATCATAGAATTGGCCGTCGCAGAAGGCGACACCGTGAGACAGGGACAATTGTTGTTGCGAATCAACCCTGAGTTGTACGAAACAACCTTGAACCAGCTCAGGGCTAACCTAGACAACGCGATGGCAGGAATGGCGGCGGCTCAGGCACAGCTGGAAAAAGCCAAGGCCAATGTATTGCAGCAAAATGCATCGGTAAAGCGGTTGACTCCCTTATTTGAAGCCGGTGCTATTTCTCTCCAAGAATGGGAAAATGCCCTTTTGCAGCAAACCTTAGCCAAGAGCGACGCCTTGGCTGCCGAAAAAAATGCCTTGGGAGCCCAATACAATGTAAAAAGTCTCCAAGCCAGACTCGAGGAAGGCCGTAGAAACTTAGGGAGAACATCCATTTACGCTCCCACCGCTGGTGTCGTGACTCAATTGAGCGCTGAAAAAGGCGAGCGTGTTGTGGGTACGCAACAGATGACTGGCACGGAAATCATGCGAATAAGCAATCTGGACCGCATGGAAGTGCAAGTAAATATCAATGAAAACGATATCGTTCGCCTACGCGTTGGCAATGAAGCCGACGTTCGCGTTGATGCCTATCCAGGGAAGACTTTCAAAGGAAAGGTTGTCGAAGTCGCCAATTCAGCTCGATTCAATGCTGCGACGCCCATCAATGACCAAAGCAGCAACTTTATTGTCAAGGTTCAATTAGACCCGACTTCTTACCAAGATCTTCAAACCCAAGGCCAATTGGTTGTATTTCCCGGAATGACGGCGACTGTTGACATTCATACCCGAACGGCCCCTCAGGCTTTGAGCATACCGATTTCTGCTTTGTGTACCCGCTCTTTTGGCGACACTATTTCATCGGGCCAATCGGTCTTCGTTCTCAACAACGGAAAAGCTACAATTAAATCAATCGAAGTAGGCATTCAGGACCTGGATTACTATGAAGTTCTCAGCGGATTAAAAGAAGGGGATATCATCATCTCAGGGCCAACCATGGTCGTAGCCAAAACCCTACAACCCGGAGACAAAGTCAAAACCAAAGAATAAAAAAAGGCCCTTTGCAGGGCCTTTTTTTATTAGAATCGATCGATATGGAAGGTGGTTCTTCGGTTCAACGCGTGTTGCGATTCTAAACACGGAACACCGTCGGGACATGGAACAGCCAACTGTGTCTCTCCCACCCAGGTGGATCGAAAACGACTGGGGGAAATGTTGTGTTGGCTCATCATGTAATTCAAAGCTGAACGCGTACGTCTCATGGACAAATTCTGGTTGTAGGCATCACTTGCGCGCGCATCGGTGTGCGAACGGAGCTCGACTACTACGTATGAATACGCATTCATGAATCGGAAGAATTTGCACCCATTAGAAAACTTTTGATATATTTATTGACAATCATTTGTCAATATTTTAATCAATGATATTCCACGTTCATTCTTACTTCAGTTTGCGGTACGGACTCTTGGCGCCCGAAGACATTATAGCTTGGGCAGGGCGCGAGCGAATGAGCTTGATACTGGGAGATATCAACAATGCGAGCGCCGCCTGCAACTGGCTGAAAGCGGCGCGCGAGCAAAGCGAAGCGCGCGCCCATGTGGGCGTTCACATCAAGAACGAGGCGCAAGACCTGTACCTACTTATCAGCCGAAGCCAAGAAGGATTTGCCGCCATCAACCGATTCATCAGCGGCTACCTCTTGCAGGAGAAGCCTTTCCCTACTCATCCACCGAGGTTGAAAGACTGCGACGCTTTGGTCTTTTTCAAAGATTGGCACAGACAAGACCCCAACTCCTTGCCCATGCACGCTTGGGTCGCCGTTAGGGCCGAAGACTTGCCCCGATTGCGCTTATCGCCTTGGAAACGAGAAACAGAAAGACTCCTAGCCTACAAACGCATGACCTTGTGGGCCCCAGAAGACGCCGAAACCCACTATGCCCTTCGTTGCATCGACGCCAACTGCCTACACTCTACCCTACCCGAAACCCACAAGGCTGGACTGCAGGATTTCTTTCAACGACAGGCCGAGGCCCTGAAACCTTTTGAAGAAGCCCCTGAACTGGTTACAAACGCCCAGCGTCTGTTAGATGGAGGCGACTGGCAATTCGATTGGAAAGAAGCCCAAAACAGGAGAACGTATAGCGGAGATGCCGATGAAGATTACCGCATGATGAGCGAACTGGCACACGAGGGCTTAAAGTACCGCTACCCACGTTTCACCTACGCCACCACCCAGCGCTTAGAGAAAGAAATGAAGGCCATTTACGAGCTGGGCTTCACCGCCTATTTCTTGATCAATTGGGATATTTGCCGCTATGCCAGACAGGAAGGCTTCTTTTATGTGGGTCGAGGATCTGGCGCCAATTCCATGGTGGCGTATTGCCTGCGCATTACCGACGTAGACCCCATCGAACTCGATCTGTACTTCGAGCGGTTCATCAACCCCTTTCGTAGCAGCCCTCCTGACTTTGACCTGGACTTCTCTTGGCAAGATCGAGACCAGGTAACCTCTTACATATTGCAAAAGTACGGACACGAACACGCCTCCCTACTGGGCACTTACAACACCTTCCAAACCAATGCCGTCATACGCGAACTGGGCAAAGTCTACGGCCTTCCCAAACACGAAATTGACCATTTACTAAACAAACCCAGCTACTACAGCCCTTCCACCTTTGAAGAATACAGCGTTCCCAGCCCCAGTGACATTTACAGCCAGCCAGGAGTGGGCAAACGAGTACGCAGCCGCAAGCTGGGCCGTGGCAGCGAAACGCCCAATCAGCAGAATAAAAAACACCTTTACAGCCAGCTCATGCGCCAGGCCCAGCGCATTCACAACCTACCCAACTACCGCAGCTTGCACGTGGGCGGCATCTTAATTAGCCAAAAAACTCTCTACCACTTTTCCCCTATGGAAATGCCACCCAAGGGCTTCCCTTCGGTGCAGTTCAGCATGCTGGAAGCCGAAGATTTGGGTCTGGCCAAGTTTGACATTCTCTCCCAACGCGGATTAGGCCACATCAAAGACACAGTCAAAATCATTGCCGAAAACCGAGGCGAAACGGTTGACCCTCACCGCACTCGAGAGTTCAAACTCGATCCCCGCATAGCCCGCATGCTCAAAGGCGGACACACGATGGGCTGCTTTTACGTGGAGAGCCCCGCCATGCGCCAACTGCTGCGCAAGCTAGCCTGCGACGACTACCCCACCTTAGTGGCCGCTAGCAGCGTCATTAGACCGGGAGTGGCCCAAAGCGGCATGATGCGCAGCTTCATTGAGCGGCACGTGCAACCCGAGAAAAGAAAGGAAGCCCACCCCGTTTTGCACGCCATCATGCCCGAAACCTATGGAATCATGGTCTACCAAGAAGATGTAATACGAGTGGCCCACGAATTTGCGGGCTTAGGCCTAGCCGAAAGCGATGTACTGCGCCGGGGCATGAGCGGCAAGTTCAGAAGCAAGGGCGAACTTCAGCAAGTAAAAGACCGCTTTTTCGAACTGGCCCAGGCCAAAGGGCAGCCAGCGGGACTGATTCAATCGGTATGGCAGCAAATTGAAAGCTTTGCGGGCTACAGCTTTGCCAAGGGGCACAGCGCGAGCTATGCAGTTGAGAGCTACCAAAGCCTGTATCTCAAAGCCTACTACCCTCTGGAATTCTACACGGCGGTCATCAACAACTTTGGCGGCTTCTACCGCACAGAGTTCTATGTGCATGCCGCCCGCATGTGTGGAGCCCAAGTCGAATCCCCCTGCCTAAACAACAGCCGCTGGCTGACTCACCTGGAAGGACAAACCCTATGGTTGGGTTTGGGGCTGGTTCAGGGCTTGGAGCAAAAGTTGGCAGAACGGCTGTTGCGCGAGCGAAGCGAGCGCGGCCCTTATTGCGGCCTACTCGACTTCAAAGAGCGCTGCAACCCGGGGCTGGAGCAAAGCAAAATCCTCATACGATTGGGAGCCTTGCGCTTCACCCAGAAATCACGCAAAGACTTGCTTTGGGAAGCACACAGTTTAATGGGCCAAGAACTTAAAACCACCATCGGCATACAGCCCCTGTTTCAACGGGAAGAAAAAAACTATGCCTTACCCAGCCTAGAAGACAGCCCTCTTGAACGGGCCTACGACGAAAAAGAGCTACTAGGGTTTTCCCTGAGCTCTCCCTTCTTGTGGATCAAAGAAGATGGACCTCGCAGCCACATTCGGGCCAGGCACTTCGCACAGCTGCACGGCAAACGCGTGGCCATAGACGGCTACCTAGTTACCGTAAAGCCCACCCGAACCCAAAATGGGCAAGAGATGAACTTCGGCACCTGGATCGATGCTGAAGGGCAGTTTTTCGACAGCGTACACTTCCCCCCATCACTTCGGGCATACCCCTTCAAGGGCCGAAGCGTGTACCGCCTAGAAGGCCGGGTAAGCGAAGATTTTGGCGTATTCAGCTTGGAAGTCGAGCGCATGCAAAAAGCAGAGCCGCTTCCCGATCCGCGCTACGGCGATTAGTGGTGATGACCGCCAGGACCGTGCACGTGACCGTGGTCCAACTCTTCAGCGGTGGCTTCGCGCACTTTCAAAATTTCGCCTTTGAAGTGCAGTTCTTCCCCAGCCAAGGGGTGATTGAAATCCATCTTCACGGTTTCGCTGCCTATTTCTAGTACGCGGCCATCCATGGGGTTGCCATCCTGATCCTGCATAGGCAAGCTCGCTCCCACAGAAAGAATATCAGCAGGCACATCAGGCCCTTCAAAAATATTCAAAGGCAGGTCGACGATGAAATTAGGATTGCTTTCCCCGTAGGCATTTTCAGCCGATAGAGAAAAGGCGAATTTGTCACCCACATTCATGCCCTCCAACTGAGCATCAAAAGCTTCAAGGGTTTGACCAATGCCGTGAATGAACAAAAGTGGGTCATTGGCGTCAGCTTCATCAGCCAACTCGCCATTGCTCAACAACAGCGTATAAGAAAGGCTCACCACTCGATTGGCGGCCACAGACAATTGATTGCTCATGATTCAAAGAACTTACAAAGTTTCCAAAGCCCCTGCTTCCTGTGCTTAAATCAATCGTTTTGTGCATAAAATGGGCAGAGACCCCCGCCCTGTAATTGTAGATTCGCTACACCCATGAATCTCTTCGATGCCCAACAGCGCATGCAGGCTTTGAGCCAAGAACTCAACGAGCACAATTACCGCTATTATGTATTGGACGAGCCCAGCATTTCAGACCGAGAATTTGATGCCTTATTGGCCGAACTCGCCGAAATGGAAAGCGAATATCCGCAGTGGGTAAGCCCCAACAGCCCTACCCAAAAGGTAGGCGGCCAAGCCCTAGAAGGATTCCAAACGGTCATGCACAAAAGGCCCATGATGTCGCTAGGGAATACCTATTCCTATGAAGACTTGGAGGAATTTGACCAACGCATTCGAAAGGCAACCGGCATCGAGAACATTGAGTACAACTGCGAACTTAAAATCGACGGATTGGCCATCGCCCTGCATTACAACAATGGCCGACTGATCCAAGCCCTCACTCGGGGCGACGGCAGCCAAGGAGACGATGTCACCGAAAATGTCAAAACATTGCGTAGCCTTCAAACCCAACTCCAAGGCAACTACCCTACTGAATTTGAAATACGCGGCGAAATCTTCATGCACCGAAAAGGCTTTGAGAAACTCAATGTGCAACGAGCAGAATCGGGCGAAAACCTCTATGCCAACCCTCGAAATGTGGCCTCAGGTTCGCTCAAATTGAAAGATCCCAAAGAGGTAGCCAAACGACCCTTAGACATAGTCTTATATCAAGTCTTAGAAGACCAGAATCGATTCAAAAAGCATTCGGAAAGCCTGGAAGCCGCCGCTTCTTGGGGCCTAAAAACCGCCAAGGAAAGTCGCATTTGCCATGGGATCGCCGAAGTCAAAGCCTACCTAGACCATTGGAATCAAGCCCGAAAAAATTTGGGTTACGATACCGATGGCGTAGTCATCAAAGTAAACGACAAGACCCTGCAAGCTGAACTGGGATTTACCGCCAAGGTTCCCCGTTGGGCCATAGCCTATAAATTCGAAACCGAAGCCGCCCATACTCAACTGTTGGGCATCAGCTACCAAGTGGGCCGAACGGGGGCCATTACCCCGGTTGCCGAGTTGGACCCCGTCTCTCTTTTGGGCACAACAGTGAAACGAGCCAGCTTGCACAATGCCAATGAAATTGAACGACTGGATGTTCGAATCGGCGATTGGGTATTTGTCGAAAAAGGAGGAGAAATCATTCCCAAAATCGTTGGCGTAGACCTTAGCAAACGAAGCCTAGACAGCCAACCCAACCGCTACATTAGTGAATGCCCCGAATGCGGCACTAGCTTGATTCGAAACGAAGGCGAAGCCCAACATTATTGCCCCAATGCTCTGGCTTGCCCTCCCCAAATGGCCGGGCGTATCGAACACTTTGTAAGCCGCAAAGCCATGGACATTCAGAGCATCGGCGCTGAAATGGCCGAAGACTTGGTGCAAACGGGCTGGGTGAAAAATCCGGCCGATTTGTATACCCTAACTTTTGAACAACTCATGAGCATGGAGCGAATGGGAGAAAAGAGTGCCCAAAACATCTTGGATGGAATAGCCTCTTCTAAATCACAGCCCTTTGAGCGGCTTTTGTTTGGCTGGGGAATTCGCTATGTAGGGGAAACGGTTGCGAAAAAATTGGCGGCTCATTTCGGCAGTTTGCAAACCCTTATGAAGGCTGATTTTGACCAATTGATCGAGGTCGACGAAATCGGCGAACGCATTGCCGAAGCGGTTATTGCCCATTTTGCGCAAGAAAGAAATCGCGACATTGCGCAGCGATTCGAAGAATTGGGACTGCAAACCCATACCCTAAAAAAAGAGAAACAGTCAGACGCATTGGCCGGAAAAACTTTTGTTATTTCCGGGGTATTCGCCAAGCACAGTAGAGATGAAATCAAAGAAATCATCGAAGCCAACGGGGGGAAAATAGCCTCGGGAGT
>JBJOHK010000089.1:0-9197 GCA_046047755.1 Bacteroidota bacterium
GACACACCGATTCGGAAAAAGGTCAAAATGTATTTGCCCATACGAGAACCACCAAAGAGTTCTTTGCCGAAGGCCATGCCGTTGTTTTCGATGAAATAGAGCTTGAACCAATCGCCAAAAACGGGCAGGCTTTCGCCATACAGAAAATGGGTTTTGACCCAAATCTTGATGACTTGGTCAATGATTATGCCCAAGGCCAAAATGGCTATGGGCATCCAAAATAGCGGGTTGCGCTTGTTGATTTCTGGAGTTTCCAAGAATTAACGCTTGAGCTTGGCTTCTACCGTTTGAGTAGCGTGGGGCACAATGCGCAGACGCTCTTTTGGGATCAATTTGCCTGAAGTTTTACAAACCCCGTAGGTTCCATTTTCAATGCGTACCAAGGCGGCTTCCAAATTCTTGATGAATTTCAATTGGTGCCCAGCCAACTGGTTCAAATTTTCCTTTTCGAAGGTGTCAGCACCGTCATCCAAGGTCAAATAGTTGTTGTTTGAGCTATCGCCAGTCTCGTCTTCGTCGCGGATTTGGGAAGACAAGGTTTTGAATTCGCCTTTGGCGTTTTCCAATTTCTTGAGGATGATTTCTTTGAACTCTTGCAGTTCTTCTTCGGAGTAGCGAGTCTTTTCCATTGTTTATGCCTTTCTCAATGTTAAGCCGATGGATGCCCCATCGATTTCGTCGGTAGAAGTATGGTCTTTTTCACTGTATTGCAGTGAGTTGGCCAACACTTCGCCACAAATATAATCGTTGAAAGCAATGGCGCTTTCACGAAGTTCCTCAGAACCAGAAAATTCTACCGCAATGCGGTCAGTTAGTTCCAATCCGGAGTCTTTTCTCAAATTTTGGATGCGGTTAATGAGCTCGCGGGCCATGCCTTCAAGTCGCAGTTCATGGCTTAGGCTGATGTCAAGAGCCACGGTATGGGCTCCATCGGTAGCCACCAACCAACCCGGCATGTCTTGGGTGCTGATTTCCACGTCGGCGATGTTCAGATCAAATAGTCGAGATCCCAAGTCGACGCTGATGCTGCCTTCTTGTTCCAACTGGCGAATTTGATCTTGGTCAAAGGCTTGAACGGCATTGCTCATGGCCTTCATATCGGGACCCAATTGCTTGCCCAGGGTTTTGAAATTGGGTTTGATGCGCTTAACCAGCATTTCGCTATCAGCACCTACGAATTCCAATTCCTTGACGTTGGTTTCTGATAAAATTAAATCGCGTACACGCTCAATCTCAGCCTGTTGTTTTTGGCTGCTCACAGGCACCAATAACTTCTGAAGCGGTTGGCGCACTTTGATTTTTTCTTTCTTGCGCAAAGACAAGACCAATGAGCAAAGGTTTTGCGCGGCATCCATTTGGGCCTCCAAATCGGCATTGCGAGCCGAGTGGTCGCAGGTAGGCCAATCTCCCAAATGCACAGAAACACTGTTATCGGAGTTCAAGCTTCGGAACAGCCAATCACTGAAGAAGGGAGCCACTGGGCTCATGATGCGAGAAATGGCATCCAAGCAGGAGTACAAGGTTTCGTAAGCGGCTTGTTTGTCTCGGTTCATTTCGCCTTTCCAGAAACGGCGGCGCGACAAACGCACGTACCAATTGGAAAGGTGTTCGGTCACAAAATCCTCGATGGCTCGAGCGGCGCGTGTGGGGTCGTAGTCGTCAAAGGCCGCCTCTGCTTCGGCAATCAGGGAGTTCAATCGCGACAAAATCCAGCGGTCCAATTCTGGACGCTCGGACAAGGGAATCTGTTGGTCTGCCTGGAACTTGAACCCGTCTACATTGGCGTAAAGGGCAAAGAAACCATAGGTGTTGTACAAGGTTCCCAAGAACTTTCGTTGGGTCTCTTGAACGCCCGAAAGGTCAAATTTGAGGTTGTCCCAGGGTTGGGAATTGCTGGTCATATACCAGCGCACGGCATCGGCCCCGTATTGGTCAACCGTCTCAAAGGGATCGATGGCATTTCCCAAGCGCTTGGACATTTTATTTCCGTGCTTGTCCAATACCAGGCCATTGGCGATGACGTTTTTGAAGGCCACTTGGTCAAACAAGAGGGTAGCCAGGGTGTGGAGGGTAAAGAACCATCCACGGGTTTGGTCTACACCCTCGGCAATGAAATCGGCGGGGTAATTTTTTTCGAATTGCTCAAGGTTTTCGAAGGGATAATGCCACTGAGCATAGGGCATGGCTCCAGAGTCAAACCAAACATCGATCAAATCGGCCTCGCGCTGCATGGGCTTTCCGCTAGGGCTCACCAGGGTGATGCGGTCTACATAGGGACGGTGCAGATCAAATTCGCTGCGCACAATCGATTGGCTGAGGCCCAACTGGGCATTGGCCTTTTCGATTTCAGCCACCAATTCGTCCAAACTGCCCATGCAGATCTCTTCGCTGCCGTCTTCGGTTCTCCAAATGGGCAAGGGTGTGCCCCAAAAACGGGAACGGGATAAGTTCCAGTCAACCAGGTTTTCCAACCAATGGCCGAAACGGCCTTCACCGGTGCTTTTGGGTTTCCAGTTGATGGTTTTGTTCAACTCCACCAAGCGGTCTTTAGCTGCGGTGGTTTTGATGAACCAGCTCTCCAGCGGATAGTACAAGATTGGCTTATCGGTGCGCCAGCAATGGGGGTAGCTGTGCTCGTATTTTTCGACCTTAAAGGCCTTGTTTTCTTGTTTGAGTTTGATGGCCAATCGCTCGTCCACACTCAAGTATTTATCGCGGCCCTGTTTTTGGGCCGCTTCGGCTTTCTCCTCTTCAGTCAGGTAAGCCTCTTTGACAAACTCTCCCGCAAAATCAGTCACCTCAGCCACGAAACGACCGGTCTTGTCTACCAAGGTCAAGGACCCAATGCCATTGTCTTTGGCCGTTTTGAAGTCATCGCCACCGAAAGAAGGAGCAATGTGAACAATACCCGTACCGTCTTCGGTGCTTACAAAGTCAGCGCAGACCACTTTGAAGGCATCGCCATCAGAGGGCTGAGCGTATGGTAGCAATTGCTCATACGATTGACCAGCCAAATCAGCCCCTTTTACCGCAGCTCCGCGTTTCCAGGGTTGTACTTTGGCGGCAGAGTCATAGGCAGGCAATTCCCCCTCACATTCTGAATCGGCTTGAAAATGCTTTCCCAACAAGGCTTCAGCCAAGGTCACCCGAATGGCTTGGCCCGTGTAGGCATTGTAGGTATCGACTTCGATGTAGTCAATTTTGGCTCCTACCGCTAAGGCCGTGTTGGAGGGTAAGGTCCAAGGAGTAGTGGTCCAAGCCAAAAAGTATTCTCCAGGCCTGCCCGCCTTGGCAAACTGAGCCACAACGGTGGTGTCTTTGACGTTTTGGTAGGTTCCAGGTTGATTCAGCTCGTGGCTGGACAAACCGGTTCCCGCGGCAGGAGAATAGGGTTGAATGGTATAGCCTTTGTACAGGTATCCTTTGTCGTAAAGGCGTTTGAGCAACTGCCACAAGGTCTCTACGTACTCCGTATCGCAGGTGATGTAGGGGTTTTCCAAATCGACCCAAAAACCAATGCGTTCGGTCAAGGCGTCCCAGCGATCTTTGAACATGAAGACGTCTTCGCGGCAAGCCTTGTTGTAATCTTCCATAGAGATTTTGACCCCGATGTCATCTTTGCGAATGCCAAGGCGTTTTTCAACCTGCAATTCGATAGGCAACCCGTGGGTATCCCATCCGGCTTTGCGCTCTACGCGATACCCCTGCAAGGTTTTGTAGCGGCAGAACATGTCCTTCATGGCTCGGGCCATGACGTGGTGAATGCCGGGCATGCCATTGGCACTGGGAGGGCCTTCAAAAAAAGTAAAGGACTGCGAGGGGTCTCGCTGTTCCACGCTTTGGGCGAAAATTCCGTTCTCCTTCCAGAAGGCCAGAATTTCTTCCTCGATTTGGGGCCAATTCAGTTGCTTGAGGGTGGGGTACATGCCAGATTCTTTGGAAAGGGGCAAAAATAGGGCTTTTTGGGCCCAGACACACGAAAAAGGGGCGGCCATTCGGCCGCCCCTTTTACAAAATCGAATCGCTACTCGGCTTATTCGATGATGAGTTTCTTGGTTCCAGTTCCGAAATCGAACTGCAATTCTACCAAGTAGATACCGGTAGGCAGGTCGATGGACTGGTCGATGCGGTTGTTCTCAGCGGTCAAACGAGCCAAAGTGCGGCCGTTCAAGTCGCGTACCACAGCACCGTTCAAGTTGTTGTTGGTCCAGTTGCTCTGAATCACCACGCGGTCTTGTGCGGGGTTGGGAGACAAAGTTACGTTGCTAGACAACTCAGCAGGATTGATGCCTACAGAGTTTACGTAACCCAAAGTCACAGCCAAACGAGGGGCAATGTAACCGCAAATGCTGTCGATGAAGGTCATGGCGCGAGCCTTGCTCATGAAGGGGTTGGTAGCTTTACCGCTAGCCAAAATAACGGTGGGGTTATAAGGAGGGCTGGGCAACATCTTAATGGCGTTGGTATCCCACCATTCGTAAGGGCCAGAAGCGTTCACCAAACCGGCAATGGGGTACAAACCGTCCAAGCCGTCGTTCAACAAGTTGGCCTGACGGGTGTAGTCGTCCATAACCTTGCCTTTGTAAGCGGCGTTGTTTCCGAAATCGTTTACGCGCTTCATGACATCGTATCCGCCGGAGACTTCCACTACTTGCAAAGTGGTGCCAGGTACGTTAACCATACCGGTAGTGTAGGGAGCAAACGGATCCATCATGCTGTGAACCCAGATCAAAGGCATTTCGCCTTTTTCCAACCAGCCGCTGTCACCCAATGCACCGCCGATGCAGAATCCAATCTGCGCATCAGTGGTATAGCCGGTGTTGCTTTCGTTGCCGAAGCCAGGGTATCCACCAAAACCGTGGCGATCACCCCACATGGTGTCGTTTACATAAGCAACGCCTGTATTGGGGTCGCGGAACTTGTCAATTTTGATCTCGCTCTGGCGATCCAAGCTGGCGAAAGCCGAAACAATGTATCCACCGGTTCCTTGGCCACCCAAGACAATTTTGCTGGGGTCGATGCCGTAGGGGTTTCCATTCTTGTCAGCTGACTGCTTGAAGAAGCGAATAGCAGCAGAGATATCCTGAACACCTTTATAAGCGGCGTTGATGATGGTGTTTTTGCGAATGCTCTCGGTAGCACCTTGAGGGTTCCAACCCAAGCGGTAGCTGATAGAGGCCACCACATAACCGCGACGGGCCAAGTCTGTGCAAATGGCTACCGTTGCGCTGTCATCGCGGGCTCCAGTGGGAGTCTGGTTGATGTAGCGAGGAAGGAAGCTACCGGTGTGGGTGTAGATGACCAAAGGACGGCTAGTTACGCCATCGTTGGGGGCGTAAACGTCCATGTACAAGGGCTCCAAGGTGAAAGGAGGGCCACCCAATAGAACGGTGTAATTGCTGGCGTACAGCACGTTTTTGGTTACGGTTACTTCGTTTTCGGCCAACACGCGATCGACGTATTTGGTCTGGGCGAAGCTCAGGTTGGCACACAAGGCTACCAAGCTGAGAATCAATAGTTTTTTCATGGTATTGTCGGTTTAAATTTTAACGAATTTAATTCTTAGAGTTCAAAGAGCAACGAGGCGTAGGCCATGCGTCCAATTCTGGGGCCACCGTAGACCTGCATGACCATGTTGTTGGTCAAGTTGGAGGCTCCAATTTTCAAGCTGGCGTCCCACTTGGGAATTTCCTTGCTGAGCATGGCATCCACCAACCAATAAGTAGGAACAAAGCCGGTGAATTGAGGGGAACCTTCAAAGGTGAAGCCTTGCACCCACTTGAAGTTGACATTGAAGGCGCAATTTTCCCAGTTCCAGTCTTTCAAACCATCGGGCATGACTGGGGTCAAATCAATGCCGCTGCCCATGAAGGAGAGGTTGAATTTGTGTTCGGGAGTATTGAAAGCGGGAATGATGGGGTCTTCTTTTTCCAATTTGTTCAGTTTGTTCCAGCTGTAATTGAACCCGGCTGTATAATTCTCGCCAATGAAGTAGTTCCACCCCCCGGCAAAACCCATGGTAGTCACGATTGATTGGGCATTGGTGGCAATGCGGTAGACCTGGCCACCGGTGATGAATTGTAGGGTATAATCAATGATGGGGTCAAAACCCAACTGGTAACCAATGAAGTCGCGGTATACATTGAAATAGGCCGAAGCATCCATGCTCAAGCGGCGATCGGCCAGCAACGATTTGTATCCCAATTCGACGCTTCTCACCCGCTCTGGGCGAACCGGATTCACGTTAAACCAATTGAGTTTGTTCAAATCAGGAATCAAGCCGTCGTAAACATCGAACAAAGAAGGCAGGGTCACCAAACTGTCATAGCCGTTGATATTGCCTAGCAATATGGCACGACCTACATTGTAATACAGGTATTGATCGGCCAGAGTGGGGTTGCGCACGCCGCTGGTAAGCGAAAGGCGCCAATAGGTAACCTTGTCGGGGGTATACACCACCGAAGCGGCGGGGCTAAAAATGACCGGGAAGTTGATGTTTTTATCGACCCTAGCCGTCAAATTGATTTTCCAGTGTTGCCGGCGATCGCGGTATTCGGTACCGGTGTACAAGCCCGCTTCTTGGTTGCGAATGACCACGCCATTGGTGTCGGCAAAAATGGTTCCTTGGGTATTGGGGGTGTACAAACGGGCTGAAAAGCCGGAAGTGACTTTCCAGAAATCGCCCACTCGCCAGCTGTGTTCGCCTTGAGTGTGGTACAGGGCCGAACGGTCGTAGAAACCGCTTCCCCCTTCGCCAAAACTTTTGAGCGATGTGATGGCCGTTTTCAATGAATCAAACCGCTCAGTACCGGGGTAGTAGCGATCAAAGGTATTGGGTTGCTGCGGGAAGGGCCTTCCCTGAAAGTCGTGCCAATAGTTGGCCTGCTGGCGACACTCGTTGTGCCAAGTCGCAATTTGCTCGCGATTGGCATCCAATACCGCTTGAATCTTGTCGTAGTATTCGGGGTCTGAGAAGGGGCTGGTTTTGGGATAACCCGCTAAGGCTTTGACCTTGTTGCGGTATTGGGACTGCCAAATGCGGTAATAGTCGCCCCCCCATAGATCGTCTCGCTTGGCATAATTCTGCATGAGCAAAGCCGTGAAAACCGCATCGTAGGTATTGCCTGCATCTTCGTGGGTGGCATAGACCCGAATGAAGCCATTTTTGTCTTTGTATTCCAAGCGATTTTGCAAAAACTTAATGTCTTTCAAGCTATAGCGGTTGTCACCTTGGTAGACCGTAGTTCCATTGCCGAAGTTGACTTGGTATTGGAATTCGGCAGAACTGTTTTTCCAGGGCCTAAGGGCGGCCATGAATGAAGATTTGAGGTTGTTGGTGTTGTAATCGACCAGGTCTTTTTCCCAATAGCCATCGCGGTGGTAAATGCCCAAACCCGGAACGTTGTACATACCGTCTCGAGACGTTGCATCGTTCTCACCTGGTCGTAAGATTTCGTCTCCGTAACGGTTGACAGCGTCATAACCTCCGGGGTTATCCATGCCCACCTTGGAATCAGGCGTCGGGTCGGCGTTGGTAGCCTCCCAATCATAGGCCTGCATGTAGGATAGGTTGAATTTGAAGGCAAACACATCGCGACCTTGGTCATTGCTTAAGACTTTGGCGTAGCGCAAGGAAGTTTCGGTTAGGCTGCGTTCTCCAAACTTCTGCTTGACTTGCAAGCCGGTATGTTTCCAAGGGTCTTTCGTAGTGAAGGAAATAACCCCGTTGAAGGCTCCAGGGCCGTAAAAGGCAGAGCTAGCACCCACGACGATTTCTTGGTTGGCCACATCCAATTCAGAGGCGCCCAGGAAGTTGCCCAGCGAAAAATTCAAACCCGGACTCTGGTTGTCTACTCCATCAATGACTTGCAAGGTGCGCACAGGGGAGGTGGAGTTAAAGCCTCGGGTATTGACGATGCGAAAACCCAAGGAGGCGGCTGTAATGTCGACCCCTTTCAGGTGGCCAAGGGCTTCATAGAAATCAGAAGCGGGGGTTTCCTTGATGCTCTGCGCGCTCATGCTCTCCACCGTCAACGGTGATTCTTTGAGCTTTTCTTTCAGGCGGTTTTGGCGAATTTCAACAACGCCTACGCTTTCCACACTGTCGCCGGGACCAGGATCAGTTTGGGCCGTGAGGAAGTTGGAAAAGAGACAGGCTGCAAGCAGCAAAAAGGTAGGTTTCAATCGCATAGGCCTAGGGTCTATTGGCAAATTCTAAGCAATATAGCAAAGATTGTGTGATGGCGGCAGATTTCGCTCTGCGCTTCGGGCGAATTGTTGTCAGCCTTGCTCGGTGTTATAAGGCTTGGCCGCTTTAAAATACCTAAACTTGCAGTCCCAATTCGGCATGATCGACAAGGATATTCTACTCAAGGCTTTCGACTTAATGGCTTCGGCCCGGGCTATGGCTCGGATTTACGATGAGAACAGACCCATTACCAAATATGTTCACAGTACTTCGAAAGGCCATGAAGCCATTCAATTGGCCACAGCCTTCCATTTGAAGGCGGTTGATTATGCCTTCCCTTATTACCGAGATGAGAGCATCTTGTTGGGAATGGGAATGGAGCCTTATGAGTTGATGCTGCAATTGCTGGCCAAAGCTGACGATCCTTTCAGTGGCGGGCGAAGCTATTATTCTCACCCCTCCTTAAAGAGACCGAATATGCCCAAAATGCCGCATCAAAGCAGTGCGACGGGCATGCAAACGGTTCCGGCTACCGGCGCGGCACAGGGTTTGCAATACTTGGAACAACAGGGCTTGCTGCATGGGGCAGAAAAGCCCATAGTGCTGTGTTCTTTGGGCGACGGTTCCGTAACCGAAGGCGAAGTGGCTGAGGCCTTTCAAATGGCCGCTCTTCATCAGTTGCCTATTGTTTACCTCATACAGGACAACGATTGGGGCATTTCGGCTTCGGGCGATGAAATGAGGGCTCAGGATGCCTATGATTACATTGCTGGTTTCAAGGGAATCAAGCGCGTTCGTGTAAACGGAAGCGACTTTGTTGCCTGCTACACGGAGATGGAAAAGGCCATCGAATACGCCCGTGAAAAACGCGCGCCTATTTTGGTTCATGCCAAAGTGCCTTTGTTGGGCCATCACACTTCGGGTGTTAGAAGCGAGTGGTACCGAGACGATTTGGAGGATCATTTGCGCCATGACCCGTATCCTCAACTTAAGAAATTATTGCTCTCTT
>JBJOHK010000090.1:0-2767 GCA_046047755.1 Bacteroidota bacterium
TGGTATGGCCTCTAACCTCTGGATTGGTCAAAATGGGAAGCCTTTTGGAAAAACGATCCAAGCCCCAATCTTCAGAATTGACTCCCGAAGAACTTTCTGAGGCCATTGATATGACCAGTACTGAAGCTGATGCTGAGCAAGAAAAAGAAATCTTGAAAGGCATAGTGAACATGGGCAATATTCAGGCCAAGCAAATCATGGTGTCTCGAATCGACATGGTTGCGCTAGATGAATCCTGGACCTTTGAAAAGGTACTTGAGACCTTTCGGGAACACGGTTACTCCCGCATGCCTGTTTTTCGGGGCAGCGCAGATCAAATCATTGGTACCTTAAACGCCAAGCACTTATTGCCACATTTGGACAAACCCGAGACGTTTGAATGGCAATTTCTCTGTTTGGATGCCTTTTTTATCCCTGAAAACAAGCCCATTGATGATTTATTGGCCGAATTGAGGCAAAAACGAACTCATATGGCCATCGTTGTCGATGAGTTTGGAGGCACCAGCGGATTGATCACCCTCGAAGATATTTTGGAAGAGGTTCTAGGAGAGATGGATGACGAATTCGATCGGGAAGAAGCTCAGGATATGCAGCGCTTGAATGCTTATACCTATTGGTTGGAGGGTAAAGTACTCTTGGTTGATTTCATTAGAGAATGCGATTTGCCCTTGGGCATATTTGACGAATTGGAATTGGAGAGTGATTCAGTGGCGGGTTTGCTGACCGAACAGTTGGGCCGCATTCCTCGAAGAGGAGATACTTTGACCATTGCAGGTTTGGTATTTTTGGTCACAGCGGCTGATCCCCGTCGTGTGAAAAAAGTGAAAGTGACCTTGCCTCACGACACACCCTCTACTTCTTCTATGGTCTCTGTTTTGCTAGCCCTTATGTTGGCCATAGGACTGTCTTCTTGTTCAGGCGAAGAGTCGTATGTTCCCAAACCGAAAGGATATCCGCGCATGGTATTGCCGGAAAAATCATTTGTGAATTATCAAGAGTCGGGTAGTCCTTTTGAGTGCCGTATTCCGACTTATGCCCATATGGATTTTGATACGGTTCACGCTTCTCGTGATCCCTGGTACAACTTGCAATTTTCGGGCTTCAATGCCACTTTGCATTTGACCTATTACCGTGTCACAGACTGGCAGTTGTTTGATTCTTTGATGTATGACAGCCGACGTTTGGTCTACAAACACCTGCAAAGGGCCGATGACATCAGCGAATTGCCTGTAAGCCAAATCAATCCCAACCTTCGAGGCTTGGTGTTCGATATTGTTGGAAACACAGCTACTAACCTCAACTTCTTTGTAACCGATAGCTCGAGGAATTTTGTTAGGGGAGCCCTGTATTTTAATCAGCACACCAACATGGACTCCATTGCCCCCGCGTATCGATTCATCAGACAGGATATCGATACTCTCTTGAAGAGTTTTCGGTTTAAGAATTGACGCTTTTGGCACGGCGCTTGCCTGAAAGCCAGGAGTATTGTGTTTATTGCAAAACTGCATGAAGAAATTAGTTGCACGCATCGCGAAAATTGGCCTGTTGACAGCGGCTCTTATGGGCCTTTGCCTGCCCGTAAATGCCCAGAGCAGTGGTAGTCGAAAAAAGGCTGAAAAATTGATGGCTCAAGCGAACGGAGCCTATGACTTAGGTGATTTCAAAAAGGCCTTAAGTTTGGCTGAGAAGGCATCTTCTACCGACAAATCATACTCAGATCCCTATGCCTTGCAGGCGGCTATTTACGAGTATTTAAAGGATAGCGCACAAGCTATGCAGGCTCACCGAAGCTGCATCGCCGCTGATTCGCTGTACCAACCCGCCTATTATTTTGCCGCCTCGTATCTGTTCCAATTGGGTCGACTTGACGAATCTCAATCCTACATGGTCGCCATGAGAGAAGCGGCCAAAAAAGAGGGGTACAATCCCAGTGTTCATGCCGGTTCGCGCGGCATGCAAGCCCGAATGCTAAGGCTCCAAGAAGGATTGGATATGGCCATGACCGATTTCATGGAGGTCAAAGAATTGGCCATTGAGAACTTGGGGAACAAAGTCAATTCCAAAGGCCATGAGTACTGGCCAGGCCTCTCTATTGACAGTCGAACCTTGGTATTTACCCGATTGGTTGACATGCAAGAAGATTTTTATGTCAGTTACTGGCAACAAGGAGACTGGACCATGGCCCGCCCAGCACCGGGTGACATGAATACCAATGAAAATGAAGGTACCACCGCCATGAGTAGCGACGGTCGTACCTTGATTTACACTGTTTGCAATCAGGGTGGTTATGGTTCTTGCGATTTGTTCGTGAGCCGCTTAGTTCCCAATTCCAATGGGGCCGATCGATGGAGCGCTCGGGAGAATTTGGGTCCCATAATCAACTCCCGTTCTTGGGATGCGCAACCCTCATTGTCGGGTGATGGCCATACCTTGGTGTTTGCCAGTGCTCGACCTGGAGGCCTAGGAGGCAAAGACCTTTGGGTTTCAATTTTGCAAAACGGTCGTTGGAGCGAACCCAAAAATTTGGGGGCCCCGATCAATACGGCGGGAGACGAAGAAGCACCATTCCTGCACTACGACGGAATGACCCTGTATTTTTCATCTGATGGTCATCCTGGTTATGGTCAAAAAGATTTGTTTGTCAGTCGCAGAACCGCTGATCTTTCTTGGTCTGAGCCCCAAAACTTAGGCCGAGGTCTCAATACCCCCAAAGACGATATCGGTATATACATTGATGCCAAAGCCGAGAGTGGTCTTTTTGCCTCTG
>JBJOHK010000091.1:0-13660 GCA_046047755.1 Bacteroidota bacterium
CGGCGTGCGTAAGTCCACATTTGTCTAGCAGCTTGCAGTAATCGTCGAACTGATGGCGGGCAATGAAGGCTTCAAACAAAGTACCGCCGAAATACACAGGGATACCGGCTGACTGGTACAATTTGATTTTGTCCTGCAAGTTGGGAGTCACAAAACTGGTGCCGAAGCCCAGCTTTACAATGTCAGTGATTTCGCTGCTCATGCTCAAGAAGTCTTCTACTTCTCTCAAGCTGAGGCCTTTGTCCATGACCATCGTCAAGCCGCCACTGCGCGGTTTTTGGGTGCGCTCGGGCAATTGGCTCAAATTAAAAAGATCGCTATTCATATCGAATGGTAGTGAATCGAAGAATGCATTCCAGTATGCTGGTGGCCTTTTTCAATTCTGGTGCAAAAGTAAACAAAAGGAAATGCTCTTCGGGAGCAATCTCCAAGGCTTTTTCCAATACAAAGATGGCGGCCGGTTGGTGCCCGCACAGGTAACACAAGGCTCCCATTCGATAAAGCAATTGGGGGTTGCTGGGGTTGTTTTGCAGACCTTGTTCAACAATTTCCAAAGCTCTTTCTCGGTCTCCCGATTCTGAAACGGCCAAACTGTAATCCAACCACAATTCTGGAGTATTGGGGTATTCGATGCTCAGGGTTTCGTAAAGGGGTTCCCACTGTTCTTTGGACTCTATTCCTAAGTAGGCAGAGGCTAAAACAAGGCCATAATCGCTTTCGAATTTGTCCAAATCGTAGGCCTTTTCTAGGTAAGGAATCGCGGCGGCATAGTTGCCTTCGTAATGGTAAGTCAAACCCATCGAATACCAGCATTCGGCGTCATGAGGCTCTCGTTTGAGTACCTCGTTGTACAATGTGCGACTGCCTTTTATGTCTCCGGTTTCGTAGTAGCTCCAAGCCAGCAAGCCTTCGATTTCTTGAAAGGTCTTCTTTGGGAAACGCTTCACCTGTTCGTTGTACTGGGCAATCAATTGGCTGTATTTCTCTGATTCGTACAGGCATTCGAAGTAAGCCAGCCATGCATCGGCGAAATTCTCGTGAATGGTAACGGCGTAATCCAACGCCGTAAGGGCCTTTTCAAACTCGCGCAGCGCCATATGAGCAGAACCCAATACATACCAAGCTTCATGGCTGTAGGGGTCTTGGTCAACGATCTTTTCAATCATGGGCAGTAAAGCCCCCATTAGCCCAGTTTCGTCGGTGTTCTCTAGGTATTTTTCCAAAATGCCGTTCACTTCGGCACCCAATTCTAGGGCTCGCTCCAAAACAGGCATGGCCAAGTTGTACTGCTTGTGATGGAGCAGCATGTCCAATACTTCTTCCAATAGACCTTCGTCATCCCCGCAGGTATTTAGGGCATTCAACAGGGCATCAATAGCCTTTTCGGGTTCATTCTGCAAACCCCAAATCATAGAATCCATGAATATCAGGGTGGGCTCAAAGGGCGTGTAGGCCAAAGACTGCTCGATGTATTTGCGGGCTTTCTTGTACTTTTTCTCCCGAATCAGCCATTCGGCCATGTGTATGGCGAAGACCGGTATGTAGGGGAAGCGTTGAAGGCCCTGTTCGAGAATCAATCTCATGTAAGTATCGGCCTTGAATTCGCCCTTGGCACTCGGAAATTGATTCGAGTAGTACTTGAAAAGTTCGATGAGTTCTCGGGCCGAAAAAGATTCGCGGGATTTGCGTTCAAAATCTCTCGCCAATGCATTCAAATCACCTTCGAAGGCATCGTCTTCTTCTTCGTCGTCCCAGTCTGAGGAGAAAAAGGGCATACCCAAAGTTAGGTTCGATAGCCTCCCTTGAGGCGGCTTTGGCCAAGCGGTCTTCCACAACTTTCACACAAACCAATTGGTATCTCGCTCAAAGCCTTGTTCTGCCTACCTTCGCTGCATGCTCGAGTTGATGGGATTGGGGTTCATCAGCGGATGCCTAGTGAGCATCTCCCTAGGTTTCATCTTTTTTATGTTGATAGAGACGGCTATTTCCAGAGGATGGAAAGCGTCCTTTCAGATCATTTTGGCTGTGCTTATGGGCGATTCTATTCTGCTGGGATTGGCCCTTTTATTCAGCCAATCTTTGTCTCAAACACTGCATGAATTTGGGACAGTCCTTCACCTCATAGCAGGGCTTATGTTCATAGGCATGGGTTTGTATCAATTCACTCATCCTAGAACAGCACCGGGATCTTCCAATCGCGGAGAATCGGCCCTTTTTCTTCGGGCACTATTGATCAATCTAGGCAATCCCTCCAATTGGACTTTTTGGTTGGTTCTTTACAGTGCACCTCCTGTTTCTAGGGCCAATGCTATGGGTCAATGGGTTTTTGGTGCTTCGGCTTTAGCGAGTATAGTGGCTTGTTCTGTCGTGGTTTCCATGCTCGCATCGAAAACGGGGAAGTATTTACCCGATAAAAGCGTTTTGCGCATCAATCAGGTTGTTTCTTTAGGCTTGCTCGCAGTCGGAGTGTATTGGTTATTGTTCACGAGATAAGCCCTTGTCTTCGCACAATTCGGTCAGCACTCCACCTGAACTTTTTGGGTGTAGAAAGGCAATGCGCTTGTTGTCGGCTCCGTCTTTGGGCTGGGAATGAATCAAATCGAACCCCTCATCTTTGAGGGCATCCAATCGTTGTTGTATGCCATCTACTTCAAAGGCCAAGTGGTGCAATCCTTCGCCTTTTTTGTCCAAGAACTTCGCAATGGGGCTTTCCTGATGGGTGGCAGCCAACAGTTCAAACTTGACACCATTTAATTCAAAAAAACTGGTGATAACCCCTTCGCTTTCAACGGCTTCTCGCTTATAAGGGGCTATGCCTAATAAGCGTGTAAATAAGGCTTCTGATTCCTCCAGGTCGCGAACGGCTATTCCAATGTGTTCCAACTTTTTCATAGATGTGTAAGATCTTATCGTCGAATTAACAACCTTTTAGCCGCTCAAGCGTTATTTTTGCACTTTAGATTTGGTCTAAATAAAAACGCTAAACACCCATGAATCTGCCCATATACCTCGATAACAACGCAACCACCCCTACTGATCCGCGGGTGGTGGAAGCCATGCTTCCTTATTTCACCGAGTTCTTTGGAAACGCCGCTAGCCGTAATCATCCATTCGGATGGAAAGCGGAAGAGGCCGTGAGCTATGCCCGTGAACAAATAGCTGCCTTGATTGGTGCCAATGAGAAGGAAATTATTTTCACTAGTGGAGCCACAGAGAGCAACAACTTAGCGTTGAAGGGAGTGTTTGAGATGTACGCCGCCAAGGGCAATCACTTCATCACTGTTAGTACCGAGCACAAAGCCATTTTGGATGCTTGCAAGCATTTGGAAAAGCAAGGCGCAGAGGTAACCTATCTATCAGTAGGTGAAGATGGTTTGTTGAGCGTAGAGCAAATCGCTGAAGCCATGAAGCCCAATACGGTTTTGGTTTCGGTCATGTATGGCAACAATGAATTGGGCGTGATTCAGCCCATTCGCGAAATTGGTGCTTTATGCAAAGAGCGCGGAGTGCTGTTTCATACCGATGCCACCCAGGCAGTTGGAAAGATCCCCGTTGACGTGATGGCTGATCACATTGATTTGATGAGTTTCACGGCTCACAAAATGTACGGCCCCAAAGGTATTGGTGCCTTGTATGTGCGCCGCAAAAACCCACGGGTTAAGGTCACGGCTCAGATTGACGGTGGTGGGCACGAGCGCGGAATGCGCAGCGGTACCTTGAACGTCACCGGTATTGTAGGATTCGGCAAAGCCTGTGAGCTATGCCGTTTGGAGATGGTCGATGAGGCTAAGCGTCTGAGCGCTCTGCGCGACAAATTGGAAAATGCTTTGTTGACCGTTGAAGAGAGTTATTTGAACGGAAACAAGGCCAATCGCTTGCCTCATACCACAAACATCAGCTTCAAGTATGTGGAAGGAGAGGGCTTGATGATGGGCATCAAGGACATCGCGGTGTCTTCAGGTTCGGCCTGTACTTCTGCCTCCTTGGAACCCAGTTATGTATTGAAAAGCTTGGGTTTGGACGACGAATTGGCCCATAGCAGTTTGCGTTTTGGTCTAGGTCGTTTTACTACCGAAGAAGAAATTGATTTTACCATTGATTGTGTAACCAACGCCGTTCAGCGTCTTCGCGACATGAGCCCATTGTGGGAAATGTTCAAAGAAGGCATTGATTTGAAGAGCATTCAGTGGACTGAGCATTGAGTTTTTTAGAAAGAATCTAAATTGTAAATTTGAACGAAGATTATGGCCTATTCAGATAAAGTCATCGACCATTACACCAATCCCCGCAACATCGGTACCTTGGATAAATCCAAGAATACAGTAGGTACGGGTTTGGTTGGAGCACCTGAGTGCGGAGACGTGATGCGTCTTCAGATTGAGGTGAACCCCGAAACTGGCGTCATCGAAGATGCCAAATTCAAGACCTTTGGCTGTGGTTCTGCCATTGCCTCCTCCTCTTTGGCCACAGAGTGGTTGAAGGGAAAGACGGTCGACCAAGCTTTGGAAATTGACAATATGGAAATCGTGGAAGAGTTGGCTTTGCCTCCTGTAAAAATTCACTGTTCTGTGTTGGCCGAAGACGCTATTCGCCAAGCCATCAATGACTACCGCGTCAAAAATGGCATGGAACCCATGGAATTGGAATCTCACCACTAATATGACTGCGCTCGCCACCGATACCGATGCCATCACCTGCACCGATAAGGCGCGGGCTAAGGCCTACTCATTGATGGCCGAAGCGGGCATTTCTCATCCCGAATATTTTCTGCGTGTAGGAGTAAAAGGCGGCGGATGCAGCGGCCTTACCTACGAACTCGACTTTGACAATGAGCCCAAAGCGGGTGACATGGAATTTGGTGATGACCAACTTAAGATTGTCTGCGACATGAAGAGTTTCTTATACCTGTGTGGTACAGAACTGGATTTCACAGACGGATTGAACGGAAAAGGATTTCATTTCAACAACCCCAATGCCTCGCGAACCTGCGGATGCGGGGAAAGTTTCTCGATCTAAACGAAGGGCCGGTTTTACCGGCCTTTTTTATACCACTACATTGACGATGCGGCCCTTGACCACAATGATTTTGCGCAAGGGTTTACCATCCATCCATTTTTGAACCAGCTCGTCGGCCAAGACAATTTTCTCGATTTCATCGGCTTCCATGTCGGCTGGTAATTCAAGCGTGGTTCGGGTTTTTCCATTGATGCTGATGGGATAGGCAATGCTGTTCTCTTTCAAGAATTCCTCATTCCAACTCGGCCAACTGGCCAGATGCACACTTTCAGCGTGACCCAAATCGGCCCACAATTCCTCGCTCATGTGAGGAGCAAAAGGTGCCAACAAGATCAACAGAGGTTCCAATGCGGCCCGCTTGTGGCACTTCAAGGCTGTAAGCTCATTGGTGCACACCATAAAGGCCGAAACAGAAGTATTGAAGCTCATGGCTTCAATGTCGTGACTGACCTTTTTTATGGTTTTATGCAGAACTTTTAACTCTTCAGGAGTCAAAGGTTCGTCGATTACCTTGAATCCGTCTGGGCCGTGAAACAAGCGCCAGAATTTGCCTAAGAATCGGGATACACCTTCAATGCCATTGGTGTTCCAAGGCTTGGAATCGGTCAAGGGACCCAAGAACATTTCGTACAGGCGAAGGGTATCCGCACCGTGCTCGGCAATCACATCATCTGGGTTGACGACATTGCCACGGCTCTTGCTCATTTTTTCCCCGTTTTCTCCTTGTATCATTCCTTGATTGACCAATCGTTGGAAGGGTTCTTTCCAACTCAAATAGCCCAAGTCATAGAGAAACTGGGTCCAGAAACGGGAATACAACAAGTGGCCCGTAGCGTGTTCGCTTCCGCCCACATACAAGTCTACCTGTTTCCAATAGTTCAAGGCTTCTGCAGAGGCGATGGCTTCGGTATTCTGGGGGTCTAAATAACGCAAGAAATACCAACTGCTTCCAGCCCATCCGGGCATGGTGTCGGTTTCTCTTCGGCCTTCGGGAGTATTGACCCAATCGTTAACTCCAGCCAAGGGGCTCTCGCCACTGCCGCTGGGCTTGTAACTTTCTACTTTGGGCAATTCTACTGGGAGTTCTTGGACCAATTGGGGAATTCCGTTGTTGTGTATGACAGGGAAAGGTTCACCCCAATAACGCTGACGGCCAAAGCCGGCTTCGCGCAGCTTGTAATTGATTTTTCTTTGGCCCAATCCACGTGCTTCTAACTCTTGGATGGCTTTTTCAATAGCCTCTTTGACCATCAAGCCGTTCAAGAAATCAGAGTTGACACAGCGACCTTCTTTGGAAGAAATAGCTTCGGTCAAGGGTTCAGCCACTTCTTCATTCAAGGGCTGAATTACCAAGGGAATCGGCAAACCAAAGGCCTGAGCAAATTCAAAGTCTCGCTCATCGTGGGCAGGAACAGCCATGATAGCCCCAGTACCATATCCGGCCAAAACGTAATCGCTGGTCCAGACGGGAACGGGTTCCCCACTGAAGGGATGTTGGGCATAGGCCCCGGTGAAAACACCCGTTTTGCGGGTATCAGCCATACGCTCGATCTCCGAACGGCCGGCTGCCTGTTTTTTGTAAGTCTCTACGGCCTCGCGTTGCTCGGCCGAACACCAATCCAATAATCCCACGATCTCGGGTGCCACCACCAAAAAAGTAGCCCCAAAAATCGTGTCAGGACGGGTAGTAAAAACGCGAAGCGCACGCTCATGACCCTGTAGAGAGAAGTCTATTTCTGCCCCGCTGCTCTTGCCAATCCAATTGCGCTGTATTTCTTTGACTGCATCGCTCCAATCAAGGGTATCCAAACCTTCCAACAATCGATCGGCATAGGCCGTGATGCGCAAAGCCCATTGGGTCATTTTCTTGCGAATGACCGGGTAGGAACCGCGTTCGCTCAGGCCATTGATTACCTCTTCATTGGCCAAAACAGTGCCCAACTCTTCACACCAGTTGACGGTGGTTTCGTCCTGAAAAGCCAGTCGATATCGGTTCAATGTAGACGCCTGGTCTGCCGCGTTCATGGCCTTCCACTCTTCAGCGCTGAAAGCAGGGCCGGCGCTGCCATGAGCGTGAACACCCTGGCTCCCGTTTTGGGCAAAATGAGCCTTCAACTCACTGATAGGACGGGCCTTTTGAGCCTCTTTATCGTACCAATGTTCGAAGAAAAGGGAGAAAATGAACTGGGTGAATTTGTAATAATTCGGTTCGCAGGTGCGCACCTCTCGAGACCAGTCAAAGCTGAATCCCATGATATCGAGCTGCTCGCGAAAGCGCTTGATGTTATTTTCAGTGGTAACGGCAGGGTGTTGGCCCGTTTGTATGGCGTATTGTTCGGCGGGCAATCCGAAAGCATCGTAGCCCATAGGGTGCAATACGTTATGGCCTTTCAATCTTTTGTAACGGGCGACAATGTCAGAGGCAATGTATCCCAAGGGATGCCCCACGTGTAAGCCCGATCCCGATGGATATGGGAACATGTCCAACACATAAAATTTGGGGCGAGAAGGGTCAATCTCGACCTTGTATAGGCCGTCTTCGCGCCATTTTTGTTGCCATTTGGCCTCAATATTCGAAAAAGTGTAGGTTTTTGCGTCAGACATGAAGCCGCGAAAATACAAAGCGTGGCCCTTTTTGCCGACCTTTGCCCCCCATGGCCGATAGCAATTTTATTGATTATGTGAAAATTTGCTGCCGCAGCGGCAACGGAGGCGCGGGCAGTCGTCACTATGCGCGGTCTAAGAAAAACCCAAAAGGAGGACCCGATGGGGGTGACGGCGGGCGCGGAGGCCATGTTCAGTTGGTGGGCAATGCCCAACTCTGGACCTTGATTCACCTCAAGTACAGAAAGCACGTCATGGCTGGCCATGGAAATCCAGGGTCAGAGAACACTTCAACAGGAAAACAAGGCGCTGATGAAGTGCTGGAGGTTCCATTGGGAACAGTAGCCCGCGACGCCGAAACAGGAGAATATTTGTTCGAAATCACCGAAGACGGTCAGAAAAAAGTGTTGGTTCCTGGTGGTCGAGGCGGTTTGGGGAATTGGCATTTCGCTACTTCCACGAACCAAGCCCCTCAATATGCCCAACCTGGAGAGCCCGGTCAAGAGCGCTGGATGGTCTTGGAATTGAAGGTTTTGGCTGATGTAGGTTTGGTCGGTTTCCCGAATGCGGGAAAAAGTACCTTGTTAAGTGTCATCTCTGCCGCTAAACCGGAGATAGCCAATTACCCCTTTACCACCTTGGTGCCCAACTTAGGAGTTGTGCCTTACCGTGATTACAAGAGTTTCGTGGTGGCTGATATTCCGGGTATTATCGAAGGAGCTCATGCTGGAAAGGGTTTGGGTCATCGTTTTTTGAAACACATTGAACGAAATGCCGTCTTGTTGTTTTTGATTCCAGCTGACAGCCCCGATCACCGTGCTGAGTACGAAACTTTGCTCAATGAACTAAAGGAATTCAACAAAGAACTTCTGTATAAAAAACGCTTGGTAGCTATCAGTAAGGCTGATATGTTAGACGAAGAACTCAAAGCCGAGATTGCAGAAGAAATGACAGGTGTCGAGGTCATGTTCTTCTCGGCGGTAGCCGAAAAAGGCCTGCAAGAATTGAAAGACAAATTGTGGTCAATCGTCGAGCACGAGGGTCGTCAGTTCATTGACAATGATTAAATTTGGAGAATGGGCCTAGCGCCCGAATTGAAACGAAAATGAAGCATATACAACTCATAGCATTGGCCCTTTTCATGGGCTTATCAAGTGCCTTGTCGGCTCAGAATGAATCGGTAGTATTTGTCGTAAATCCCGCTGTCTCTAATCAGATGGGTCAAGAGGTGACCTACGAAGAATTCAAGCGTCAGTTTTTAAAGAATATCAACTTGGAAGAACACCAAGTAACGGCGGCAGAAATAGACGAATATCTGCAGCTCTACATTCGCTTCAAGATGAAAATTCAGGATGCAGTAGAAGCCGGTCAAAATGAGAATTCTGCCTACCTGCAAGAGTTGGCCATGTACCGAGAGCAATTGGCCCGTAACTACTTATATGACCGTGAGGTAACCGCTGATCTGATTGAAGAGGCTTACGATCGCATGCGCAGCGAAGTTCGTGTATCGCACATTCTGATCGCCTGTCCCCGTGGTGCCAATGCCCAGACAGAGGCTCAAGCCAAGGGCCGTATTGAAGAAATTTACCAGCAACTCAAGCGCAACAACAGCGCAGAGAACTTCGCCTCTCTAGCCGAGACCAATAGCGATGACCCGGGTACCAAAAGTGCCGGTGGTGATTTGGGTTGGATGACGGCCATGCAGGTGGTATACGAATTCGAAAACTTTGCTTACAATACTCCCGAGGGCGACATCTCTCCAGTCTTCCGAACCGATTTTGGCTACCATATTTTGCGTGTGACGGCCAAGCGCCCGAACCGCGGTGACATCAAAGTACGCCACATTTTGATTCGAGTTACTGCCCCTGGTGAGGAGTACGATGATGCGGCTTTGAAGAAAATTGAAGAGATCAGAGCTCAAATCAGCAGTGGCCAGGCTTCCTTCGAGGAGATGGCCCGCAATTACAGCGAAGATTACAATTCCCGCTACAATGGCGGTGTAATGGATTATGTCAATACCCCTCAGTACATTGGTGATCCCGATCGTCAAAAATGGGTAGATCAAGCTTTCCTGTTGACCGAGCCCGGCCAAATCAGCCCAGTGTTTCGCACCAATTATGGGTACCATTTGGTGCAGTTGATGGACATCAAGCCCATGGCTAGTTTTGACCAAATGCGTAGCTATTTAAAGCAGCAGGTACAACAAAACGCGCGTTCGAAAGTCAGCATTGATGCACTGGTGAACAAAGTCAAGAAAGAGAACAATTTCACGGAAAATAAAGCGGCCTATCTGGCCTTCTTGTCTGTTTTGGATTCTAGTTTCTTGCAAGGTGCTTTCCAGGTAGATGCCCTGCCCAAGTCTTACAACAAAGACGGCAAGCGCTTCAATTTGTTGGATATGGAATTGTTCCGTTTGGGCAACGACGATTACACGGTTGAAGATTTCGCCTTGTATTTGCAGACCAATCGCCATGCTATGAACATGGACTTGAGCGCTGCTTATGAAACCGAATATCAAGCTTGGGTAAGCCAGGCTTGTGTGGAGAACCAAAACAATCATTTGGATGAGCGTTCGGCCGAATTCCGCGATATCTACCAAGAGTACCGCGAGGGTATTTTGATGTTCAACCGCATGCAGGAGTTGGTTTGGGATAAGGCCAACAATGACTCCATGGGCTTGGCTAAATTCTTCAACGAAAACCGCAATGATTACCGCTGGAACGATCGCTACCATGTCGACATCTACTACTGCAGTGATGCGAAAATGATGAAAACCGTGGCTAAGCAAGTAAAGAAGGGTATTCAAGCCGACAGCTTGTTGCGCATGCACACCAAAAACAATCCGCTGGGATTCAATTACCGAATGGGTTACTACCAATGGTCAGACACGGGATTGGTTCCCAACCCTGCTGTTTTGAATACCTTGTTCAGCCAATCTTCTTACCGCAGCCAAACCGGAATCATCAAGATGAACCAAATTGGCGAAGATTGGGTAGTGGTGAACCTGCACGGATTCTTGCCCGCAGGTCCTAAAGAATTGAGCGAGTGCCGAGGCCCAGTTACTTCGCGTTACCAAGAGGAATTGGAACAGCGCTGGATGGACGATTTGGAATCGAGATATGAAGTCAGCATCAACTACGAAATTGTTGAGGCTTTGAAACAAGAATTGAAGGCCACCCGATGAGATTGTTCCAACTCCTGGTATGGATGGCCTTTGCCACCTGTTCCCTAGCCCAGGCCCAACCTGTCTTGCAAGGCCCGACATTGCCGCCGCAGCGCGTAGATGGCATTTTGGCCGTGGTAGGTGATAAAATCATCATGCGCTCGGAGTTTGAAACTGAGAAAATGCAGTTGGCAAGGGGTCGTGAATTGCCAGATTCATTGGCCGCTTATTGCGCCATTTTGGACCAATTGATCATTGATCGTTTGTTGCTCAACCAAGCAGAAATTGATTCTATACCCTTGGGAGATGATCGCATTGAATCAGAGATTGACAACCGCATTCGTGAATACCAGCGAATGGCCGGTAGTTTGGCTGAATTGGAGCGCTATTTGGGAAAAACCATTACGGAATTCAAGGATGAGATACGACCTAAGATGCGCAATAGCTTGTTGGCTCAAGAGATGCGCAGTACCATCACCGATCCCATTCGCATTTCACCCCAAGAAGTGAAGCAGTTTTACGAAGCCATTCCTGAGGATTCGTTGCCGATCATCAATACGGAGGTTGAGGTGGCTCAACTGATCATCGAGCCTCCCGTCTCGGAAGTAGCCAGAGCGTATGCAAAGGAGCAACTCGAAGATTTGAGGGCACGAATATTGCGCGGAGAGAGTTTTGAACGCCTGGCCAAAGCCTATTCCATGGATCCGGGTTCCAAGAACAACGGTGGCTTGCTTCCTGAGTTTGGACGCGGAGAGATGGTGGGAGCTTTTGAGCGCATGGCTTTCAAACTGAAAGACGATAGTTTGAGCCCAGTGTTTGAAAGTGACTATGGCTTTCACATCATGAAATTGATCAAGCGCAAGGGCGATCGAGTGCTGGCGGCCCATATCTTGATACGCCCAGAATACACCAGCGGTGATTTTATAGCAGCCTCGGCCTCAGCCGATTCCATTTACACAGAATTGAGTGAGGGCCGTTTGGAGTGGTGCACGGCTGTTAAGGCCTATACCAGTGAAACATATGGCGACAAGGCCTACTGCGGGTTTTTAAGTGATGAGGTTACGGGCTTGCAAAAAACAGCTTTTGATCAGCTTCCTTCTGATATCAAACAACAGGTTGAGAAAATGGAAGCGGGTACCTTCTCAGCCCCTAAGTTGACAGTTACTCCTGATGGCCGTTCGGTTTACCGCATTATCTATGTCAAGAGTTTCATTGCTCCTCATGAAGCCAATTTGATTCAGGATTACAGCCGCATTCAAATGGAAGCGGAAGAGCAAAAGAAACAAGAAGCCTTAGATTCTTGGGTGCAGAAATACAAATCGCGTACCTACATTCGGGTCAACGATCCGGGTTTTGATTGTCCATCAGTAGATAGCTGGAATCGCCCATGAGTTCATCAGAATCCTTGCAGAAAGCCTTGGTTTTTGCCCCTGAAATTCAGCGGGTAAAGGAAGAGATTGGTCGTGTGGTGATAGGGCAAGAAGAGGCGGTTGAGGCCTTGTTGAATGCCGTCTTTTGCAACGGGCACGTACTTATGGTAGGGGTACCGGGATTGGCCAAGACGCTGTTGGTTAAGACCATTTCTACCGCTTTGGGGTTGGACTTTAAGAGGGTTCAGTTTACTCCAGACTTGATGCCCAGCGATATTTTGGGTGCGGAAATCTTGGATGCCGAACGCAAATTCAGTTTTGTCAAGGGTCCGATTTTTACCCAAGTATTGTTAGCTGACGAGATCAACCGAACCCCACCCAAAACTCAGGCTGCGCTATTGGAGGCTATGCAGGAAAAGCAGGTAACTGCCGCGGGTCAATTGTACCCCTTGCCTGAGCCCTTCTTTGTACTAGCTACTCAAAATCCAATAGAGCAAGAGGGAACCTATCCCTTGCCCGAAGCCCAGTTGGACCGTTTTATGTACCAAGTAGTCTTGGGATACCCCAGCTTTGAACAAGAGCAAGCCATTCTCAAACAAACGACTTCGTCTCAACAACCCCAAACCCAGCCCATTCTGGATGCAGAGAAAATCACAGCCTTCCAGCAAGCGGTTCGCTCTGTTCCTGTTGTGGACCAGGTCTTTGAATACGCTGTCAGTTTGGTGCACAAAACCCGTCCAGATGGCGATAGAGCTCCGGCTAATGTGCGCGACTATCTGCGCTTTGGAGCCGGTCCTCGCGCGGGTCAGAATTTAATTTTGGGGGCCAAATGCCATGCCCTGATGAACGGAAAGTTGACGGTTGATAGAGAAGATGTTCAACGCGTGGCTCCCTGGGTTTTGGCTCACCGATTGGTGCCCAACTTCCGAGCCGAGGCTGAATCGGTTTCCATGGTGGAACTGGTCCGTTCCCTTTACTAAATCTAAGAAGGCCGATTTCCTGGCCGGCATCCGACCACTGAGCAAATGGGGCATTCCTCAGCCTTGTGTGTGCGGGCAGAGCAGTATTCTCGCCCAAAGAATATGATCTGCAAATGGGCCTTGTTCCAACGGTCTTGCGGGATCAATCGCTTCAGGTCTTTTTCGACTTGTTCTACCGTTTTAGAGGGACTAAGGTTCCAACGCCATGCCAGTCGGTGAATATGGGTATCAACGGGAAATGCTGCATGGCCAAAGGCTTGGCTCATGACTACAGAAGCCGTTTTGTGACCCACACCCGGAAGGGCTTCCAACTCTTCGAAAGTGGAGGGAACCCTGCCCTGGTGTTGGGTGTTGATGATTTCGCTCAAGCCCCAAATGGCCTTGCTTTTAGCCGGAGATAGCCCGCAAGGCTTGATGATTTCCCGAATCTCTTCCACGCTCAACAGCACCATGTCTTTGGGGTTGTTGGCTCGTTCAAAAAGTAGAGGAGTGATTTGATTCACTCTGGCATCAGTGCACTGGGCAGA
>JBJOHK010000092.1:0-8338 GCA_046047755.1 Bacteroidota bacterium
CGGGCTATGCCATCGAAGATACCTTAGCGCATTTGTTGGCCAAATTGCAGCGCTGGGATCAAGCTGAATCACAGGCAAAGCGTGCCTTGGGAAAAGCCGAAGTAGAAGGTGATGATGGGAAAGAAACGCGAGAACTTCTTCAGGAAATCAAGGCCAAGCGAGAGGCGAACTGAACGATTTGATGAGCTCATTGGTCGGCTAACCACAAAGTGCCATTCAGGTGCTTAATGCCCCAGCATTGACGCTGCTCTGTCCATTGGAAATCAATGTCCTTGATGTCTAGGTAACAACCATCAAGAGAAAATGTCAGCCCTTTGTTGCCCAACTTATAGCGGTCGTTGTGGTAGGGGCGGTACTTTAAGGCGCCGATTCGGTTTTTCGCCGTTTCTAAAACTGGGAATTTCCATGTTTTGGACCCTTGGTATACAAAAAGTACAGATTGCGTGGAGTCAATTTCCAAGTGAACGGTATTCAAGTACAATAGATGATCAACAGAAATGTCGGTTGTCCAGGCCCAATTGCCTTTTGGCACGGCGGTCAAAGATTGGTGTTGGGTCGAGGCGCTCAGTTCAAAGGTTTCAACTGGAACGGCCTCGGCCATATCATAGCTGGAATATCGACTGAGACCAATTTTTTGCAACTCATTTTCCATGTATGTTTCTGCCATGTATCGACTGTATCGCCTGCGCTTTTCCTCTACATATTCGCCGTTGGTCATAGCGCTATCGGGAATGGCAATAAAAGGTTTCAAAGCATTGGGCCCGTGTTTATCCAACAAATAATCAAACTGTTCAAATAATGCGGTAGAAGTTGAGTCATTCAGGGCCTCTTGGGCATTGATCAGTTGCTTTTTCTCCGCATCCCATAAACCCAGTTGGGTCAATTCTTTTTTCAATCTAGATTGTTGACTACTGGCCGAAACCGACCAAGCGTTTGTTCCAGGCAGAAACCAGGTGAAAACCAACAAAGCCAGCAAAGACATGGGAATCATGACAATGTGTCGATTGCGGGTCAAAGGCATGTAAGTCGCGATGAAAGCCAGCCAAAGGGCCAGGGCTAGCAAGGAATATCTGAGCACCGTAAATCCGTATTCGTTGATGCGAACCAAAGCGGCAACAAATAGCAAAATCAAAAGTGGATATAAGGCGAAATAGTAAAATCGGGTATAGCGGTTGATCCATGGCTTCTCCTCATTTTGGCCATAGGGGTGAAGCAGAAGCAAGGCCAATATACCAACAACTGAAAAGGCCATAATTAAGTAGGAAACCCAACCTTCAGGCAAAGACCAATTGAAAATGATTTTTCCTTCGTAGGCATACAAAATGACACCGTAGATGACCACCAAAGGCAATAAAATATAAGCGGCAAACACCGATAAGCCTTTGGGGAGATCGTGGTTGTTATCTAATTGGCAAATGTCTTTGGGCAACCCAGCTGTGAAGATGAGTGAGCTGCCAAATCCCGCCATGCACATCCACAGGTCAGCATAAATGCGCTCATCAAACTTCATGCTAAACAAGGTGTCTACCGCTAGAATGGCACCGGCCAATCCGGCATACAAAACACCCGTGTACAAGGCGGTGGTAAAGGTTCTCAAGAACAATACTCGATTGTATTGCCAAACGGCGTTGCTGTTGTGTTTGTTCCGAACAGGAAAAAAGGCCGCGATCAAGTGCACACCGAGCAGGTATCCAAAAAAGCGCAGAGCCGCTCCTTCATCATTTCGCAATTCGTAAAAGTGTCGAAAATCAACATAGCAAAGGGCTAGAATGGCTACAGAAGCAAACATGGGCCAGAAGCGCTGGAAAAAAGTGCCCTCGCGTTCGGCGTATAAATGAGAGCTAATGAACAGCGAAATTCCCAAGCCTGCTATCATGGCGTAATGGCCAATTTGGTCGCGCAACAAGGGGTCAACGCTGTCGTTGTAATGAACCAGGAAAATCCCCAAAGCTGATGCCGTAGCAGAGCTCATGAACACATAGGGAAAGCGAACAATGGCTTTTCCCGCGGTCTGGAAGACCTCTGCAATGGCGTTCGTTAATTTCATGCTTGTGATTTGAAGAATAAATGGCTTTGTTGAACTTGGCAAACCAGGCTTCGGTACGCATCGTACCATAGTGTATTGCCCATTTCTTTGGCTTTTTTATGCAAGGGATGACGGGCCCATTCGGCAACTGCCGTTTGATCTCGCCAATACGATATGAAGATGGCGGCCTCGCCTTGACGAACTACCTCATAACCCAAATAGCCGTCAATTTGGGAAGCCGCTTCCATGGTGGCTTCGTCCATTTCAGCGTAACCCGCTGGGTTTAAAGGGCGCTCAGAGGCGAATATTACGGCGTAGTGGCCGGGTTCAATTTGAAGATCACTTTTGATCATGCCGGTTTGATCCAAAAACTCAACTTATGGCCTAGGAAAGCCATCGGGAAATAGGCTAGGCCCAAATCGGCGACGATGAACCAAAAAGGTGCAGGAATCATGAATACCATCATCAAGCCGCCAATGAAAAACAGACCTCCGGGTATCCAAAAGGAATAATGCCGAATGCTTGGCGCCAATATGGCCGCCAAAAAAGCGGCCACGAAAGTGCCGAGCGCATGGGCTAGCCAAGGAAGCAAGAAATGCTTGGGCTGCATGAGGGGGGCAGCTTTCAGCAAACCTTCTTCGGTTGTTAAATCGGCCCCTTCAGGAGGCGGAATGAGTTCCGGGCTGAGGGTGATGATGCCCATGTTGACAGCTCCACCCACATACAAAGCGGCAGCGATGAGCAAAATTCGGACGATGCGGTTCCAATTCATGAACGCAATTTAGGGTATTGCTGAAGATTAGACTTGGAATTCAGTCGTTGTATGTAAGCGCTTCATCGCGAGGAATGAGGCGATTGGCCACACAAAGTGCCACAGTTAGGCTTTCAATACATGCGTCTGCTTAGCATTTGTAATCGTCGTGAGGGCCTTTTCCTGCGCGAATGGCCCCTTCGTATTTTTCAATGCGCGATAGGCGGGTGGCCGATTGTTTGGCTTGGCCAAACAGCAACAAATACGCTTTTTGGCGGCCAGGTGTCAAAGCATTGAAGGCGATTTCCAAACTGGAATCTTCCCCAAACTTTTGCGTCAATTCAGCCGGTACCTCGTATTCGCTCACTGATTTTGGCGCCATTTTTAATCCGGCTTTTTCTACTTCTATGGCTTCTTTGATCAGCGCTTTAAGGTCTTGGGCATACTCGCTGATGCGGTCTGTGTTTTGCGCCCGAAACATCATGCTGCTTTGTGAGTTTTCACCATTGTTTTCCAGTAGTTTCTTTGGGTCTTTGAGCAAGCCTCCCTTCATGAAATTGATGGCACAATATTCATTGAAGGCACCCAGGATGACGATATTACGGCCTTCGTGCAAATAACAGGGGTGGGCCCATTTTAATTCTTCTTGCAAGCCCGATTCGAGGCAGATGGCTCGCATGGCAGCAAGGGCGTCATCCCAGCGATGAACCCGGCATTCAGGTGTGTCAAATTTTTTGCAACGGCCACAGCCTTTTTCAAAATAAGTTTGAACCGAATCGATTTTTACTGCCATGGTTCAAAGGTAAGCCAATGCGCTTTTTGTATTTTGCTGCTATCAATTCTGGGGATTACAAGCGGTTTTCAAAGGTATACGACGGGCTCGCTCGATTGGGCGTGCCTTTGAATGTCTGGAAGAGATCGCATTCGCAGCTCATCAAACAGCTGCCCCAAACTGGGGTGCTGTGGGTTTTTGGATCGGGGACGGGAACGGCATTGAAGGGTATACCCAAGTCCTTGCAAATAGTCAGTGTCGATGCATCGGCTCATATGGAGGTTAAGGCCAGAAAGGCCTTTGCCCATCATCAAGTGTTGTTTGTTCAGGACTTGTTTCAAGAATTGGATTTGATGAATCTTCCCAAGCCCGACGCCATTCTGTTCCCTTATTTCTTGCAAATGGTTGAGTTTGCCGACTGGCAAAATTTTGAGGCCAAACTAGCTGCCTTGAAACTGTCCAAAAGCCCTGAATTCTATGTACTCGATTTTGTGGCTCCGCCAGAGCTCCGAATATGGCAGCGCATGTATATCCCGGTACTATTGGGGTTTTATGCTTGGGCCAGCGGCCAATCGGCCAATCGTTTGAGTGAATGGTTCGCCTATTTAGACGGGCGTGGGTATCGCACGCTGTTTCGACGAACTTGGCTTCAGGGTCTAGTCGAATTTCGCCGACTTCAAGCCTCTGAGCGTCCACAATAACGAGCAAAGCGGCAGAGGGTAGAATTTGCCCTCGCTGTATCTTCGATTTTGCCTTACTTTGTTATACCTAGCTATGTCTAAGAATTTAAGTGAACTCTCGTTTCGCAAAGGCCTCCAAGACAACTTGTTTGAGTCATTGGGAACAGCGGCTCGAGAGAGTGGAACCCCTAGCGCATCTGATTTGGATCGATTGGCAAAAGACTTTTTGATCGGCAAATCATCGGTATACGGAACGGCGAGTTTTTATGATTTCCTGAAAGAAGATAACAAGGGCAAGAAAGCTTATGTCTGCAATGGAACAGCTTGCGTATGCGCGGGCAAGCAGGCCCAGGTGCATCAAAAATTGGAACAACATTTCTCTGCCGATCAAATCGGCCATATGACTTGTTTGGGCCGTTGCCACGAGAATGCGGCCTTTCACATAGCCGGTGAGAACTATTCGGGTGCAGACATCAATCGCTTGGACGAATTGGTGAAAGGAGAGTCTTTAAAGCCCGATGAATACCATGTTGGCCATCACGGGCCGCAGCTGCTTACCCAGCCTTTTGGTGGGTTGCAAGAGTTTAAAGCCTTGTTTCAATCGGCCTTGAATCAAGGATCAAATTGGGCCTTGAACGAGATCAAAGCCTCGCAAATTAGAGGTAGAGGAGGAGCGGGTTTCCCCATGGGCTTCAAACTTGAATCTTGTGCGCAGGTAGAAAGCGATGTGAAGTTCATTGTATGCAACGCTGACGAGGGAGATCCCGGTGCCTATTCCGATCGCTATTTGCTCGAAAAGCAACCCTATTCTGTGTTGTTTGGCATGATGACCTCCGGTTTCATAACAGGTGCCCAATGGGGCGTTTTGTATATCCGAGCCGAGTATCCGCAGGCGGTGAAAGAGTCACAATTGGCCATCGAAGCCCTTCGAGAGGCGGGCTTGTTGGGAGACAATATTTTAGGGTCTGGATTTTCCTACGATTTCAAAGTCATTCAGGCCCAAGGGGCTTACATATGTGGGGAGGAAACGGCCCTGATCAATAGCATTGAGGGGCAGCGCCCTGAGGTGCGCACGCGCCCGCCCTTTCCCACCCAGAAAGGATTGTTCAATAAGCCCACAGTGGTGAACAATGTGGAGACCTTGGCAGCTGTTTATGCGATTTTGCAAAAGGGTGGTGCTTACTATGCTTCGCTTGGAACCGAGAAGTCAAAGGGTACGAAGTTGGTCAGTTTGGACAGCTTTTTCAAACGCCCTGGCATTTACGAGGTCGAAATGGGTACTCCCATGAAGACGGTTTTTGAAGAACTGGGAGGCGGTTTCAAGGCGCCCATCAAAGCCATGCAAATCGGTGGGCCTTTGGGCGGAGTGGTGCCCGTTTCCAAAATCGATGACTTGAATTTGGATTATGAATCCTTCTCTAGCCAAGGGTTTTTGCTGGGTCATGCCTCGGTGGTTTGCATTCCGGAGTCATTCCCCATGATTGATTTCTTGGAACACTTGATGGATTTTGCCAGTTACGAAAGCTGCGGCAAGTGTTTCCCCTGTCGATTGGGTACCAAACGCGGCCATGAAATGCTGTCTAAAGCCAAGAATGGGCAGTTGGTGATTGACCGTACGCTTTTTAATGATTTGTTGGATACCCTTCAAAAGGGTTCTCTTTGCGCACACGGCGGTGGTATACCCTTGCCCGTTCGCAATTCCCTTCAATATTTCGAGTCTGAATTAACCCCTTATTTCAACTGATGGAAACTAAGCAAACAGCCTTTGTCAATGGAGCGGAGCACGAATTCCGCGCTGGGGAAACCATTTTGAATTTTGTTCGCCGAATAGAAGGCGAAAAACTCATACCTACCTTGTGTGACGCGCCCAATTTGGATCCCTTCGGTTCCTGTCGGGTTTGCAGCGTAGAAGTAGGATTGATTGCTGAGGGTCCTCGACGCACCATGGCCTCTTGCCATACCCCGGTTACGGCAGGTTACCACATTCATACCTCAACGGCAGAGATTCAAAAACTGCGCAAAAACATCATCGAGTTGGTCTTGACCGATCACCCTCTTGATTGTTTGACCTGCGAGGTAAACGGCAACTGCGAATTGCAGACAGTCGCGGCTGAAGTGGGCATTCGAAAAGTGCGGTATCCAGAAGGAGAAAACCATTTGGACCGCGAAAAAGACGAGAGCCATTCCTACATGCGCTCCGATTTCTCGAAATGCATCAATTGCTACCGCTGTGTTCGGGCTTGTGACGAAGTGCAGGGCCAATTTGTGTTGAGCATGGCCGGGCGTGGCTTTGATAACCACATTGTCAAGGGTCAGGATGTCAGTTTCAAAGAGTCGGATTGTGTGAGCTGTGGTGCTTGTGCCCAAGCTTGTCCTACCGCTGCGATATCCGATATATTCCAGAGCAAAGCCATCGAGGCAACTGAAAAGACGCGCACCATATGCAACTATTGCGGCGTAGGGTGCAATTTGGAGGTTTCCACTACGGGCGGTGAAATACTGAGCATTCAGGCCCCCTATGATGCCGAGGTCAACCAGGGGCATACTTGTTTGAAGGGCCGTTTTGCCTTCAAGTTTTACAACCACCCTGATCGCATCACCGATCCTTTGATCAAGCGAAACGGGGTGTTTGAAAAAGCGACCTGGGATGAGGCCTACGATTTTATTAGCTCTCGATTCAGCTATTATATCTCCGAATTTGGTCCCGATAGCTTGGCGGGTATTTCATCGGCTCGCTGCACGAATGAAGAGAACTACTTGATGCAGAAGTTCTTCCGAGCGGTTGTGGGGACGAATAACATCGACGGATGCGCGCGCGTATGCCACTCGCCAACCGCTTTGGGAATGCAGCGCACCTTTGGGACAGGGGCGGCCACCAATAGCATTGAGGATCTGAAACACACCAACGCTATTTTGGTCATTGGTGCCAACCCAACGGCTGGTCACCCTGTCACTGGGGCCAAATTGAAGCAATTCGCCATGAAGTCAGACAATGTTTCCATTGTCATTGACCCCCGCAGAACCGAACTCGCTGAATATGCTACCTATCATCTGCCGGTTCGACCCGGTACCAACGTAGCGGTTTTGAACATGATGATGCACTACATCATTTCAGAAGGTTTGGTGGATAAACAATTCATCGAAACCCGCGCGGAGGGCTATGAGGAGTTCAAAGAACAGGTTCTGGCTGTCAATATCGATGAGATGGAAGCGGTGTGTGGCGTAGACCGGGAATTGGTTCGCCGCGCTGCCATGGCCTATGCCAAGGCTCCCAATGCCATGAGTTTCCATGGGTTGGGAGTGACCGAACACTCGCAAGGAACCTTTACTGTGGTGCAAATCGCTGATTTGGCGATGCTCACCGGCAATATTGGCCGCAAAGGCGTTGGAGTAAACCCGCTGCGCGGTCAGAACAACGTTCAAGGTTTGGCCGATATGGGTGTACAGCCCCACCAAGGAGCGGGTTATTTGGATGTGACCAACGACGAGGTCAACCGCACCTACAATGAATTCTATGGGGTGGAAGTTCCCAAACACATTGGGTTCAAAATCCCAGAGATGTTTGATGCGGCCATCGAAGGCAAGTTGAAGGCCATGTGGATCATGGGTGAAGATGTGGTGCAAACAGACCCTAATACCAATAAGGTGAAACAGGCCTTGAATAACTTGGATTTGTTTGTGGTGCAGGAACTGTTCATGACTGAAACAGCCAAGCTCGCTGATGTTATCCTGCCTGGAGCTTCCTTCCTTGAAAAGAGCGGAACCTTCACCAATGGAGAACGACGCATTCAAAAGGTGAATCAGGTGGTGAAACCCAATGCCAATTCAAAACCCGATGGCCAGATTGTCATCGATATCATGAACCGTATGGGATATGCTCAGCCGGACTATACGCCTGAGGGAATGCTTAAAGAGATTTCTCAAATCGTGCCCTTCTTCGCCGGCGTTACCTGGGAGAATTTGGGCATCAATGGATTGCAGTGGCCTGTGAAACCTGATGGTAGTGATACCAAAATTTTGCACGACGAGACCTTTAAAAAAGGCAAGGGTACGTTCTTGTTCCACTCCTTCAAGGAATCGAATGAGATTGTCAAGCACGGCAAGGATTA
>JBJOHK010000093.1:0-14755 GCA_046047755.1 Bacteroidota bacterium
GGGATTCTACATCCTTGATTTCGTCTGAAGTGGGATTCTGAAGGTCAATCCAAATCAATCCCTCTAAGGTCTCGAGTTGAGACAGTGTCTGTACTTTTTGTACAGCATTGTTTCGCTGGTAGTAGACGCGCAGCATAGGGTATTTCGACTTCGAGGTTCGCTATCCATGGGAGTGTGAACGGGCGCAAAATTAGGGGTGAAAAACGGCCGAGCCAAGTTTTGGCTGCCTTATAAGCGGCCAAATATGCTTTTTAGCTTGAGCTCAATGACACCGAACAACGCTTCGCGAAAAATTTTCGTACTCATTTTAGAGGTGCCGGCGGTGCGGTCTGTGAAAATGATCGGGTGCTCAGCAATGCGGTAACCCTTTTTAGCTGAGCGAAATTTCATTTCAATTTGGAAGGCGTAACCGCGAAACTTGATGCCGTCAATACCAATGGTTTCCAATACTTGGCGCTGGTAACAAACGAATCCAGCGGTGGTGTCGGCCACATCTAAGCCGGTGATGAACTGCACGTATTTGGAAGCGTAGTAGCTCATCAAAACACGGCCCATGGGCCAATTGACCACGTTAACTACTCCGCCTACGTAGCGTGAGCCGACGCAAAGGTCGGCCGCGTCTGGCCCCTCACAATGCTCAATGAGTTTGGGTAATTGATCAACGGGGTGCGAAAAATCGCAATCCATCTCGCAAATGTGGGTATATGAGCGTTCCAAAGCCCAATGAAAACCCGCGATGTAGGCCGTGCCCAATCCATTTTTTTCGCTTCGTTCCAACAGGTGCAATCGATCGGTATAGGTAGCCTGTAGATCTTTGACTTTTTGTCCAGTATGGTCGGGTGATCCGTCGTCTACTACTAATAAGTCGATGTTTTTTTCTAGGCCCATCACACGATGCACCATCGCCTCGATGTTCTCGATTTCGTTGTAGGTGGGTATGATGACCAAATAGGGGCTCATGGACGAAGAGCGAAATTACGTTATTTTGCAGCAAATCTATGTCCCAGAAGGCCCTCTTCCTCGATCGCGATGGGGTAATCAACCATGATCCCGGTGATTACACGAAAAACCTCGATGAATTTCACATTCTTGACGGGGCTTTGGAGACCATGAAAGAGTGGTTTGATTTGGGCTATAAACTGGTGGTGATTACCAACCAAGCAGGATTGGCAAAAGGATTGTATGAGCCCCATGACGTCGACCGAATTCACCAATTTCTGATGGGTAGATGCGTAGCCATGGGCTTTCGAATTGAAGAGTGTTTGTACTGCCCCCATCATGAGGGAACTACGGGGCGTTGTTTGTGCCGAAAACCAGGTTCCTTGCTCATTGAAAAGGCTTTGCACCGCTATGGGTTAGATGCCTCTTCGAGTTTGATGATGGGCGATAAGCCCCGCGATGTTGAAGCGGCTGAAAAAGCAGGGGTTAGAGGATTGTTGATTCCTGTCAATAAAGGGCCACTCAGTCCGGCAGATTTAGGCTTCTAGGGCGGGTTTTACCAAGCTTATTTTAAACAAGAAGCGATGGTTAACTCTGTGCCTTTTCAATGGGTAGAGACTACAAGCCCAAGCCGCTGTCTTTGGGTTCCCAAAGCTCGATTTGGTGGCCATCAGGATCCAAAATCCAAGCAAATGAACCGAATTCGTGATGCTCGACCGGTTTCAAAGATTCAATTCCATGGGCCTTCAATTTCTCGAGTAATAGATCCAAATTGTCCACTCGGTAATTGACCATATACATTTGGCCTTCAACCAAAAAATAGTCGTTGGCTTTTTCCATTACATTCCAACAGGTAGAGCCTGGAAGCTCTGGGTTTTCATGGTTCTTCCAAGGGAATACAACGCCATAGGGGCCTATTTCCAGGCCCAGCTTTTGGCTGTACCAATTATTCATGGCCTCAACTTGATTGCTGCGCAAGAATATGCCTCCAATGCCGGTAATGCGACCGGGACTGGATTGGGAAATGTTTTGAATCATGAAGGTGGGAATCGGAATTAATGGCCAGCCCCTTGCGCGGGTTCAGTGGCGGCACCCGATATGCGAATCAATTCTTCCTCGATGTCTTCCTCAGAGCCGGGAACGTATCCTTGATGGCTGTATGCCAGGTTGCCGTTGCTGTCGTAGATGAACAAGGTTGGGGGGTTTACTCCACCCAGTTCACGGAACAACTCGCTGTTTTGGTCCAAAACAACGGTGTATTCCCAGCCACGGCTGGTGACAAAGGGCTTAACTTTTACGGAGTTGCGGGCGTCGTCAATGCTCACGGCGATCAATTCTACTCCAAAACGGGTTTGCCAATCTTCGTATTTATTGTCATCAATGGCCTGCAATTCCTTGATGCAGGGGCCGCACCAAGTGGCCCAAAAAGAAACAACGGTAATCTGTCCTTTTTTTACCAAAGAATCAAAAGCAACGCTGTTGCGATTGAGGTCTAAAACCTTGATGGATGGAGCATTTTGGGCTTGAGCTATGCCCAAGCTGAAGATGAAAACAAGAAGGCTGAGTATGAGTTTTTTCATGTGCGTGAGTCGATTTTGCACTCGATTTGTCAAAGGTCGTGCCAAATTGCCTCTCTCCCAAACGGGTTTGGGGTTATTTTTGTCAGATGCAAAAGCCCTCACTGCCCTCAGGTACCCGTGATTTTGCGCCTCAGGTGCTCAAGCGCCGTCAGGCCATCATGCGCGTGTTGGAGCAGGTTTTTCTATCGCACGGATTTGATCCCATCGAAACTCCGGCCCTAGAAAACCTCAAAACCCTTCAGGGGAAATACGGTGATGAAGGCGATCAATTGTTGTTTCGCATTTTGAATTCGGGCGATTTTATGGGCAAGGTTCCGGAGTCACTTCACAGTGATTCAAAGGCTTTGGCTTCTCATATTTCCGATCGCGGTCTTCGCTACGACCTGACGGTGCCTTTGGCTCGTTTTGTAGTCATGAACCGGGGTCAATTGACCTTCCCATTCAAGCGTTACCAGATGCAGCCTGTTTGGCGAGCCGATCGACCTCAAAAAGGGCGCTACCGTGAATTTTGGCAATGCGACATAGACATCGTAGGGGCCGATTCTGTGCTTTGTGAAGCCGAACTGGTTGAAATGTATTTGGAGAGTTTTGCCAAGTTGGGGCTGGGCGTTCAAGTGCGCATCAATCACCGCGGATTGCTGGATGCCCTATTGCCCGCTTTAGGCTCCAAGTCGGCTTGGAATGAATTCATGATTTCCATTGATAAAGCCGACAAAATTGGTCGCGAAGGTGTGAGCCAAGACTTGGTGAACCGGGAAATGGGGCATGCTGTTTCGGTATGGGAATGGTTGTGCGAAGCTCAAGATTTAAGCAGCTTTGAAGCCAAATTAGAGGCTTTCGAAAAACGCGAGATTTACCGGGTAGAAGACGCCAATGCTCAGTCGGTTGAACAAGGGAAAATGGCATGTGAAAAAGCCATTCACGATTTGAAGTTACTCAAGTCATTGTTGCCTGCTAATGCGGCGGTGGTTTTGGATTTGACTTTGGCTCGAGGCTTGAGTTATTATACGGGTGCCGTATTTGAAGTGAGTGCTGATGATGCGCGATTGCCATCTGATTTTCGTTTGGGTAGCATTGGTGGTGGCGGTCGTTACGACAACCTGACGGGAGCTTTTGGCTTGGCTGATGTGCCCGGAGTCGGGGTTAGTTTTGGCTTGGATCGAATTTATGATACGATGGAGGCCGCCGGCCTTTTCGCCGAAGATAATCAGTCGATTTCAGGTGTATTGTTGTGCCCGATGGATGCCGAATCGTTTGCTGTAGCCACACAGGCCTCGCGAACATTGCGCTCTTCAGGCATTCCTTCTGAAGTCTACCCATCGGCGGCCAAATTGAAAAAGCAGTTGGATTATGCCAATAACCGTGGCTATGCCTTAGTGGGTATCATCGGTGATCAAGAGCGAGCTGAACAATCGGTCATGCTGAAAAATTTGCAAACTGGCGAACAAGAGAAAATAGGAATGGAACAATTGACCGAAAAGGTGAAAGGAGTATTGGGTGTTTAAGCCATTGAATTTGAATCAGGCTTGGACTGAGAGCCGGGAGCCCGTCGAATTGAGCCCTGAAGTGAGAAATCGCATGCAAGCCAGTGTGGATTTCCTAAAGCGCTACCTAGAAGCGGCTGAAGCTCCTGTGTACGGCGTGAATACCGGATTTGGTTCTCTGCAAAATGTGAGGGTCCCCGATGGTCAATTATCGGAATTGCAGCGCAATTTGCTCATCACCCATGCAGCCGGTACCGGAGAAGTGTTGAGCCGCGATTTGCGTCGCCTCATGATTTACCTCAAGCTGCAAAACATGTCTCAAGGCTATTCGGCCTTGCGTCCCATCGTATTCGAACGATTGGCGGCCATGTTGAACCAAGATTGTTTGCCTCGAGTGACTCAGCAAGGATCATTAGGGGCTTCGGGCGATTTGGCGCCTCTGGCTCAAATGGTATTGCCCTTGATTGGAGAAGGTCAACTTCAAACGGCTGAAGGAAAGTGGTTTTCGGGAGCTGAATGGCTACAGTCAAATGGCTGGGAGCCTTTGGTATTGATGCCCAAAGAGGCCTTGGCCCTGATCAATGGAACCCAGTTTATGCTCAGCCATGCGGTTTTGACTCACCAGCGCATTGAGCGATTGGGGGCCCAGTTGCCTTTCATTGCAGCTTTGAGTGCCGATGCTTTTGATTGTCGCCCTGAGCCATTTGAAGTGCCCTTGCACCGCATTCGTCCACACCAGGGACAGGTCGAAGTGGCCAAGCAAATGCGAGAATTGTTGGCTCAGTCACCCATGGCGGCACTGCCTAAAAAACAGGTGCAAGACCCCTATAGTTTTCGCTGCATACCCCAGGTGCACGGTGCTTCTTGGGATGCCTTAAACCATTGCTTTGCTGTATGGGAGACAGAATTGAATGCTGTGACCGATAATCCCAATGTGTTCGAAGAAGAGAACTGCGTTTTGAGCGGTGGTAATTTTCACGGTCAGCCCTTGGCTTTGACTTTGGATTACGCCGCCATGGCTTTGGCCGAATGGGCGAATATTTCTGAGCGCAGAACCTATTTGCTCATTGGTGGTCAACGCGGTTTGAAACCCTATTTGGCCGACGATCCGGGATTGGATTCGGGTTATATGATTGCTCAGTATAGTGCGGCCGCTTTGGTGAGCCAAAACAAGCAGCTCTGCACACCTGCTTCCGTTGATTCGATTGTCAGTTCAAACGGGCAAGAAGACCACGTGAGCATGGGAGCGAACGCCGCTACAAAATTGTTGCGAGTAGTAGACAACCTCGAGCGCGTATTGGCCATTGAATGGTTGACTGCTTGCAAAGCCATGGGTCAACGAAAGGCCTATAACCAATCACAGGGCTTGACCGATCAGACCCATCCAGAATTGGAGGCCAGATGGGCGGAATTCGAAGCCCTCATGCCGGGTACGCATCAAAGCATTCCCATGGAAACTTTGATAGAGCTCTCTCGCTCTTATTTGTTCGGATAAGCCCAAATGACCTAGGCGACAGCTCTATGGAAACGGATTGCTCCACTTGGCGGCCGAGTACAAGGCCGTGCCATTTAAGGTGCTCAAAAAAGCAATCAATTCGCTGCGTTCGCTGGTGCTGATGTTCAATCGTTGGGGATTGCCGTTGGGCGTCAATCGGGGGTCAATGTTCGTGTTGCCTGGGCGAATCAGTATGTTGTTGTAATGCCCTATGACACTCGCCATAGTGCCAAAATTTGCCGAGTGCATAAAGGGTCCGTTCAACTCGCCATCGGGATTCATCAACTCGCGCAAAGAGGGGGAGCGGGTATTGCCCAGATCCAATACAGCTGGGTTGCTTAAATTTCCTACTATGCCGTTATTGCGGCTGTTGGGGTCTATGTCAAATTCGGGGGCTTGGTGGCATCCGCCGCAGCCTAGACCACCGGAAATACGGTTCCCGCTTGCGTCAAAAGTGGGTGGAGATAGGAATAACTGTTTGCCCGCATTTTCTGAGGCCGTAAAATTCTGAAAGGGAGCTCCGTCATTTGGGGCCATGGCGCGGCCTTTGTCGTATTTGCTGTCGAACGATTGAATGCTGCGCACGAATTGGGCCAAACATTCTTGCAAGGTCGCTTCTCCAACAAAACTGAGATCGTCGCTGCCGTATGCCCAAGTGAATAATTCTTGGTAGTAGTCAGTGCCTTTGATTTTATCGATGAGTACGCCTATGCCAGGATCTCCGTTCTCTCCGCTATAGCCCATTTCGGTATGATCTTGAATGGGCATTGAGGTTTGCTGTTCCAAACTAGCGGCCCGTTCGTTCCAAAAGAATTTGTTTTCGCGAGCGAAGCGAGCGTTTACCAAACGCATGCTGTGACGGCCTGTAAGTCCATTCGAGCCTCGGCTTTGGGTGGCAGTGTCGCCAAAGGCGTAAGCTTGCAAATGGCAGGAGCCACAAGCCGTTTTGCCATCTACGGAAAGAAGTTTATCGTAGAAAAGTACTCGGCCAATGGTGGCCTTACGGTCGCTAATGGGGTTAGCCATGCCATTGTCTTTGGTGATATAGGTGGGGACCACCTGCATGGCGTAATTCTCGGGGTTGTTGATGTCAATCTTACCTTGAAAGGTTTTGTCTATTGCGGCGTGTGAAAACCCACTAGGGTCCTCTTTTCGTTTACAAGCTCCCAAAAAAAGAGCCATTCCCAGAAGGGTCGTCAAAGCCAATCTCATAATTTTATGACGCAAGGTAAGCGTCATACGTTTAATCGTGGCCTTGATGTTTTTATGAATTCATGGCTTCTTTAACCGTTTTCCAAACCTCTTCACGGCCCCGTTTGTCTTCAGATGAGCTGATGATCAATGGAGGGATTTCTTCCCACATTTCCAGCAAAGCCTTTTTTAGGCCCTCGATGTTTTGCTCCAATTCAGCGGTTTTGAGTTTGTCAGCCTTGGTGCCCACTAAGACCATGGGGATTTGGTTTTCGCCACAATCGGCGATGAAGTCTAGGTCGATTTTTTGAGGAGGTAAGCGCAAATCTAGCAACACAAACAAGCAGTACAAGTTGGGTCGTTCCTTTAGGTAGAACCCAATCATCTTTCCGAATTTTTCACGGGTTTTCTTGGAAACTTTAGCGTACCCGTAGCCAGGAAGGTCACAAATCTGCAAGGTTTCATTGATGCGAAACAAGTTTAGCGTTTGGGTTTTGCCTGGAGTAGATGATGTCTTGGCTAGTCCTTTTCGCTCACAAAGCATATTGATAAGCGAGCTTTTTCCCACATTGCTTCGCCCTATAAAGGCAAATTCAGGTTGGGTTTGGTGAGGCATGTCCACACAGCGTTCCCAACTTCCTAAAAATTCTGCTTTGTCTATTTTCATGGCTGGCTTATGGCTCGGCTCGGGCGTTCCTTCTGTTGTATATTTGCCGCACTTTGACTGCGACCGTAAAACCCGATCCTCGTTCCGATTCTTCAAAAAAACAACAAGTTGAGGAAATGTTTGACGCCATTTCCCCACGATATGACTTTTTGAACCACGCCTTGTCTTTCGGAATTGACTATTCCTGGAGAACCAAGGTGCGCAAGCGAGTGGCTGCATTGGGCGCCCAGCGGGTGATGGACGTAGCAACAGGTACGGGTGATTTGGCTTTGGAATTGATGAAGATTCCCGGGGTTCATGTGACCGGAGTTGATATTTCGGCTGGAATGTTGGAAGTGGGTCGCCAAAAAGTCAGCCAGCGAGGATTTGCCGAGCGCATACGTATGCAGCAAGCCGATGCGGAGAACTTGCCTTTTGAAGCGGCTAGTTTTGATGCCATAACGGTGTCATTTGGAGTGAGGAATTTTGGCGATTTGCCTAAGGGTTTGGGCGATATGTTCCGGGTGTTGAAACCCGGGGGTCGCTTGTTCGTACTGGAATTTTCTCAGCCCAAGTCCCGCTGGTTCAGTGCTTTGTACTGGTTCTATTTCACCTACATTTTGCCTCTCTTGGGTCGCTTGTTATCGCGCAGTGTCAATGCTTATACCTATTTGCCTGCCAGTGTCAAAGCTTTTCCAGAAGGCGAAGAATTTTCGGCCATAGCCAAAGAAGTGGGCTATTCTAGCGTTACATATACACCTCTTACCATGGGGATTTGCACTTTATACGACTGTCAAAAGGCTTGAACAAACGAATCAGCATAGTATTGATAGCCCTCTTGGGTTGCCTGACTAGCGCAGAAGCGAGTCAAGACAGCAGCCTTATGGCTTCGTATGCTCATTTGTATGCGCCCTATTCTTCGTACTTGCGCACTCCTAGAAACCCCAATCGTGAATTTCAAAAGCACTTTTTTTGGGGCATTGCTTTCTCGGGTACTTCGGCACGAATGAAAATGGAGCTGGCTCCCGAGTACTGGCAGCGAACCGATTCGATTCAAAGCATAGTGCCCTTGGCGCAGGCTGGAGGTGGCTTTGGCGGCTCTGTGGCCTACCGCATCGGCAAGTTTTGGGAGGTGAAGATGATGACTATGTTGCAGCTGCATCAGCGTGACATTCAGTACACTTGGCAACATTTGCCTGGACCTCGTGTGAAAATTGAGACCATATCTTTCGATATTCCGCTTACGCTAAAGTACCGAAGCGATATGCCCGGCAACACCCGTATGTATGTATTGGGTGGGGCTCGTTGGTCACACGACTTTCAAAGCAATGAAACCGTGGTGATTGGGGCCTCCAAGCCTCTGATAGCGTTAAAAGCCAATACCTTTTATTACGAAGTGGGAGCGGGGTTGGAATTTCGTTTGGATTATGTCGACCTGAGCATTGAGTTAAAGGCCTCTTCCGGTTTGAACAATGCCTTGGTTCGTGTGCCCGAGAGTTATTATTCTGGGTCCTTGAGCGCCATTTATCCGCGGTTGATTTCGCTGTCCCTAATGGCCCAAAATTGATCATGCCGAAATTCGTACTTCAGCATAAAGACCCTTTTACCCAAGCGCGTGCCGGGGTGCTGCAGACCGATCACGGGGATATTGAAACCCCGATTTTCATGCCAGTAGGCACAGTAGGAACGGTCAAGGGCATTCACCGAGAGCAACTCGAACAAGATATTCAGGCCCAAATTATTTTGGGCAATACCTATCACCTGTATTTGCGTCCTGGAATGGAAACCATTGAGGCCGCCGGTGGTCTGCACGGATTTTCAGGATGGAATCGCCCCATTTTAACTGATAGTGGGGGCTACCAAGTGTACAGTTTGGCCGATCAGCGCAAAATGACCGAAGAAGGGGCCATGTTTCGCTCGCATATCGACGGCTCCAAGCATTTGTTTTCGCCCGAGCGGGTGATGGACATTCAGCGCAGCATCGGGGCCGATATCGTCATGGCCTTCGATGAGTGCACGCCTTATCCCTGTGATTACGATTACGCCCAAAAGAGCATGCATTTGACCCATCGTTGGTTGAAGCGCAGCTGGGAACATTTTCACAGTACCGAGCCCAAGTACGGGCATAGCCAGGCCTTATTCCCTATTGTGCAGGGTTCTGTTTATCCCGATTTGCGGCGCATGAGTGCCGAAGAGGTATGCCAATACGACGCCTGCGGATACGCCATCGGTGGACTTAGCGTAGGAGAGCCTCACGCTGACATGTATGCCATGACAGAGGAGGTCTGTTCGATTTTACCTATCGAAAAAGCGCGATACCTCATGGGCGTGGGAACTCCAGAGAATATTTTGGAGTCAATCGAACGCGGAATTGATATGTTTGATTGCGTCATGCCTACACGAAACGGTCGCAACGGAATGGTGTTTACCCGCGAAGGGACTATCAATTTGCGAAACAAGAAATGGGAGCGCGACTTTAGCCCTTTGGACTCTGAATTGAGTCCCAATTATAGCAAAGCCTACATGCGCCATCTGTTTGCATCAGGTGAGATGTTGGGCCCCATGTTGGCCTCCTTGCAGAATTTGCGTTTTTATTTGTGGTTGGTTAAGCAGGCACGTAAGCAGATTTTGGAAGGTCAATTCCATCTGTGGAAAGCCAGTGTGCTTCCGTCCCTGAACAGACGCCTCTAAGCGATGAAAATCAAGCTGCTCGATCGGTACATTGCCTCTAAGTTTCTCAAGACTTTTGCGGTGACCATTGCGCTTTTTGTCGTCATCATTATTGTATTTGATATCGCGGAAAAACTCGATGATTTCTTGGGGCGCCAGGCCCCGATTAAAGACATCATTGGGGTGTATTACGTGAATTTTATACCTGCCTTGCTGAATACGTTCAGCCCCATTTTCATATTCATATCCAGCTTGTATTTGACCTCTCGTTTGGCCTCGCGCACGGAGATCATTAGTATGTTGGCCGGTGGCCTTTCTTTGCGTCGCATTCTTCTTCCATTCATGGCAGTAGGAGCCATTCTGGCGCTGGGTTCTTACTGGCTGAATTCTTGGGTTATTCCCATTACCGATAAAAAGCGGGTGCGATTTGAAAATATGTACCTGCGAGACTATTGGGCTCAAGCTCGGGGTACCATATTTAGGCAAATTGCCCCCGAAACCATTTTGTACATGGAGTACTTCAATAACAATGATTCGTCAGGGGTGGGGGTGACGCTCGAAAAATACAAGGGGAAGGAACTGCAGAGTTCTTTGTTTGGGCGTTTCATTCGCTGGGACAAAGACGTTCAAAAGTGGCGATTGGAAATGGTGACACAGAGAGAGTTTTTGCCAGGAGGTAGCCAAAAAGTTCAATACAAACAGCGCTTGGATACCTTGATTGGTTTCAATCCGAATCACTTCTTTTTCTACATTGAAGATGCACAGAGTTTGAATAACAATGAGCTGAGGCGTTACCTGCAAAACGAAATGCAGCGAGGAGGCCCGAATGTACTGCATTTGAAAACCGAACTGATGAGGCGCTACGCGGCACCATTCAGTACGTTTATATTGATTTTTATCGCTGTATGTGTGGCCGGCCGAAAATCTCGAAATGGGCTAGGCTTCTCAATGGGCGTTGGCATTTTTGTCATCTTGTTCTTTCTATTCTTTAGTAAATTCTTCATCAGTTACGGTCAGACAGGGATATTGCCCCCTCTTTTGGCTGTTTGGCTGCCTAATTTGGTATTTGTGCCTGTGGCTTGGGCCTTTTATCACAAGGCGCAGAAATAGCACCCTACCTTTGCCGTATGAAGGTCGAACGACTGCATATCCCTCAATGGCCAGAATACGAACTCATTGACAGCGGCGATTTTGAAAAATTGGAGCGTTTTGGCGCCTATGTGCTGCGACGGCCTGAACCCCAAGCCTTGTGGTCCAAATCAATGCCAGAGGCTGAATGGGAGAAAATGGCTCATGCCAGTTTTTCGCGCAAGAGTGAGAAAGACCCGGAAAATGGGAATTGGTCAATGGCCAAGGGAATGCCCGATCGATGGTTGTTGCCTTACCGCAGCGATGCATTGTCCCTTCAATTTCGCCTGGCCTTGACCTCCTTTAAGCACGTAGGAGTATTCCCCGAACAGGCGGCGAACTGGGAATATATCGCCCAAGCATTGGCCGGTAAGTCGAATATGTCGGTATTGAACCTCTTTGCCTATACGGGAGGCGCCTCGCTGGCGGCCCGCCAGCACGGTGCTGATGTGGTTCATGTAGACAGCATCAAGGCCGTGGTTTCTTGGAGCCGTGAAAACATGGAACATACGCGCTTGGACGACATACGATGGGTGGTAGAAGATGCCTTCAAGTTTGTGCAACGCGAAGTGCGTAGAGGCAAACAATACCAAGGAATTATTCTGGATCCTCCGGCTTACGGTCGAGGGCCCAATGGTGAAAAGTGGGTTTTAGAAAGGCAAATCAATGAGCTGTTGGCGCTCTGTGCCCAATTGCTAGCTCCTCGCGATTCCTTTTTGATTTTGAATACCTACAGCATGGGCCTGTCTCCAGTGATTACCGAAAACTTGATTCGCGAGCATTTTGGGGCTGAGGCGCATGCAGCCTCAAGCTCGGGAGAATTGCTTCTGACCGATCGCGCTGGGAGACAGTTGCCAACGGGCAATTACCTTCGTTTTCAGCGCTAACAAGTTGTTGAAGAGAAAAACCTATGCCCACGGCCACGAAGCTATGGGCTTGGGCCCTGGGTGCTGCTATCGCTGATGAGGCCCGGGCAGTCGGCGCTAGACGCTAATCATTCAATCGGCCATCAATCAATGGCTAAGACTAAGCCCTTTAAGTAGTGGCCTTCAGGATGGTAAAGCCCTTCAGGGTGGTCGGGGCCTTGGTTAAGGCGATGAATGACTCGGGCCGTTCTTCCGGCTTCTAAGCCTGCCGCCGTAACGGTGTTGCGGAACAATTCATCATCGACAACCTGGGAACAACTAAAGGTGAACAAGAGGCCTCCGGGTTTTACGCGCTTCATGCCCAGGGCGTTCAGGCGTTTGTATCCCATAACGGCCGCGTGTTTTTTGCGCAGATTCTTGGCAAAGGCAGGAGGGTCAAGCACAACGATGTCGTAAAAGTCTGAATCTTCGCTCAGGTATTTGAGAGCATCGGCCGTGATCGATTCGTGTCGATTTTTAAAACCGTTCAACGCTATATTGGCATCGGTTTGGGCCATGGCTCGGCTAGAGACGTCAACGCTTTTGACAAAGTCGGCCCCCCCTTTCAAGGCGGCAATGCTGAAGCCACCCGTATAGCAGAATGTGTTTAGTATTTGTTTGCCCTGAGCGTACTGGGCGAGCAAGGCTCTATTGACTCGTTGGTCGAGGAAAAAGCCTGTTTTTTGGCCTTCTACCCAATTGACACCGAACAACCAGCCGTTTTCTTGAGCTTGACATGACTCTGAACTGCCCAGTAAAAAATGGTCTTGTGTTTCACTGCTGTGCAGGGCGGCTTTGCTTTTGCTATAGATAGATTCCAACTTGGGCAGCGCCGTTTGAAGGGCCTGGCTGATCAGAGGCAAATCTCGGTGTATGCCCCAACTGTGGGCTTGGACTACCGCATGTTGGGCGTACATATCAATGATTAGGCCAGGCAATAGGTCCCCTTCGCCATGAATCAAGCGAAAAGCATTGGTAGTGGGGTTGGGCAATCCAAGTCGATGGCGCCATGACAAGGCTGCTTGAATTTTTTGGGTGTATGTGGCTTCTGGGCTTTCGTTGGCCCATGATAAAATGCGCACGGCAATGCTTCCATCGCTGTAATGGCCTTTGGCAAGAAAACGCTCTTTGTGATCAACCACGTCTACCCAGTCGCCAATTTGAAGATCTTGGTCATCGAATAAAACGGCCTGGGCGATGGCTCCTGAAAATACCCAAGGGTGTTGGCGCTGCAGAGAATTTTCTTTACCGGGTTTGAGAACTATGCGGGGATTTGTCATGCTTAGGTGTGCAAAGTTCAGCCAATTGACAGAACTTTGGAATCATGGCACTCAAAATACGAGACATCGTCAAGGCTTTAGAGGCGGTAGCTCCCCCTTCTCTGCAGGAGGCCTATGATAACAGTGGCTTATTGGTGGGTCAAATGGACCAGGAGGTTCAACAGGCCTTGCTTTGCTTGGATTGCACCGAAGAAGTGGTGCAAGAAGCCGTCGACAAACATTGCCAATTGGTCATTGCCCATCACCCGATTGTGTTTTCAGGTTTGAAGCGCTTCAATTCTTCGAACTACGTAGAGCGCTGTGTGGAGTTAGCCATTCGAAAAGGAGTGGCCATTTATGCCATTCATACCAACTTGGACAACGTGCTCAAAGGAGGGGTAAATGGAAAAATTGCCGAGCGTTTAGGACTGGCGAAGGAGCGCATTTTGCAGCCCATGCCGGGGCAGATGTTGCGCTTAGATGTCTATGTGCCACATGAGAATGCCCATGAATTGGAGAATGCCTTGTTCGAAGCCGGAGCAGGGCAAGTGGGAGCCTATTCAGAGTGCCGTTTTGCCATAGACGGTTCTGGAACTTTTACTCCAGGGCCAGGATCAGACCCGTATATAGGCAGCCAAGGCATCCGTGAAACGGTGCCTGAGTGCCAAATTTCAGTGGTTTTGCCCGCCTCGCTTCGCTCGGCGGTACTGTCTGCCATGTACAAACACCATCCCTACGAAGAAGTGGCTCACCACCTCTGGGCTTTGGATAATGCGCATCCAGATTTCGGTGCGGGTTTGATTGGGGAGTTGCCAGAGGCCATGAGTGAAGCAGATTTTCTATCTCATCTCAAGTCTAGCATGGATTTGCACAACTTTCGGTATACGCCCCGCAAGCACAACCGACCCATAAAAACCGTCGCATTGTGCGGAGGTGCCGGCAGCTTTTTAATCAAAAAAGCCCGCGCCTGTGCCGATGCCTACATAACGGCTGATATCAAGTATCACGAGTTTTTTGACAGCGAAAAAGAACTATTGCTCTGCGACATTGGGCACTTTGAAAGCGAACGCTTTACGCAGGAGCGCTTAGCCGAGATTTTGTCGCATAAATTTCCTAACTTTGCAACCCTTTTTACCCAAACGAATACCAATCCGGTTCGATATTATTTATAAATCATGGACGTAACCATCGAGAAAAAACTCCAGGACCTGTGGAAGGTTCAACAAATCGACTCTCGCATTGATGCGATTCGCGCCGTCATGGGTGAGCTTCCAATGGAAGTCGCCGACCTTGAAGACGAAATTGCAGGTCTTGAAACGCGTGTTGAGCACATTCAGGGCGAAGTAGCTGAGTTGAAGAGCGAAATTTCCAATAAGAAAAACTCCATTAAGGATTTCCAAGCCTTAATCGAAAAGTACGACGAGCAGCTGAACAACATCAAGAACAGCCGAGAGTACG
>JBJOHK010000094.1:0-7639 GCA_046047755.1 Bacteroidota bacterium
TTGCATCAACTGGGTTTCAGCTATGAAGGTTAGGTTGCGGGTAGAAAACTGCAACAGGGTTTGGTTCGATTTGTGAATCAAACAGGGTTGGGCAAGCCCAGTTGATTCTTTGGTCACTCGCGTCCCTTCCATTTCGGGGTGGGAAAAGCTCCTGACGTACAAGGGTATGCCGGCGGCTTGAAGGGGCTGAATGGTTTTAGGGTGAATCACCGAGGCTCCGTAATAGGCTAGTTCAATGGCGTCCTCATAGGAAAGCTCTTTGAGCAAGACAGGGTGGGCAAATTTCTTGGGGTCCGCATTCATTACCCCTGGTACATCCTTCCAGATGGTGACCGACTGTGCACCGAGTAACCGAGCAAAGATGGCGGCACTGTAATCAGAACCCTCTCTTCCAAGGGTAGTGTTTTCTCCATTTGGGCCTTTGCCGATGAAACCTTGTGCAATGACCAAGTTCTTTTCAGATAGCGGTTTTAATCGATTGCTTATTACCGTTGAGGTCTGTTCCCACATGACTTTTGCATCGCGGTAACGATCATCGGTTAAAATGAAATTTCGTGAATCAACCCACTGATTTCTCAATCCGCTGAATAGCAAATAGGCGCTTACAATGCGGGTAGATATCAGCTCACCAAAACCAATGATTTGATCGTAATAGAAATCATAATCATGCTTCAAATTGGCATTGTCAATGGCGCATTCCAGCTCCAAATACAGGTTTTGAACATCTATACGGCCAAACAAGTGTTCGGAGGGGAATAAGTCGCTTAATATGGAGTCGTGGTACTGTTTGAATTCAGCGATGTGCTCGGCCAAGGACCCATCATTATAGAAAGAGGCATGAATGATCTTTTCAAGGGCATTGGTGCTTTTCCCCATAGCAGAAATCACTACCAATACATTCGATTGGCCATAGTTCTCTATGATACGTGCAACGTTGCGAACTCCTTCAGCATCCTTTACCGATGCCCCACCAAACTTAAATATCTGCATCTTTGTCAAATGTTCTACGAGAGAGGCAGATGGTCTGACCTCTTTTTCGTTGATTTGCAAAGGTAAAACCGATTTTGGTTCTTTAACTATGTCCTATTCCGGTCTCATCACCCTTGAACAATTTATCGTAGATCAGCAATCCTTGTATAAGGACGCCGGTGGATCACTCTCCAAAATTTTTCGCTCTTTGGAGCTGGCCGCCAAAATGGTAAATCGCGATGTTCGTAAGGCGGGATTGGTCGATATTTTGGGCAACCAAGGTTCTACCAATGTTCAAGGCGAGGAACAGAAAAAGCTCGATGTCATTGCCAATGATATTTTCCTTCAGACCTTGTCTCGATCAGGGGAAGTGAGCATCATCATTTCGGAAGAAAATGATGAGGCCTACTTTGTTCCCGGTTGTGAGAACGAAAAATACGTGGTGGCGATTGACCCCTTAGATGGCAGCAGTAATATTGATGTTAACGCCAGTATCGGAACTATTTTTAGTATTTACCGTAGACCCAATGCTCAAAAAGACCCTACTGTCGAAGACTGTCTCCAAAAAGGCAAGCACCAAGTAGCCGCTGGGTATTTCATCTACGGTTCTTCTACCATGTTGGTGTACACCACGGGTGTAGGGGTGAACGGATTTACGCTCGATGACAATATCCAGGAATTTTGTTTATCTCACCCCAATATTGAGATACCCGAAGATGGTAAGATTTACAGCGTGAACGAGGGTAATACCGATTCTTTCCCTGAGGCCTATCAGCGGTATTTGGCTTATTGCAAGGAAAAGGACAAAGCCAGCAACCGCCCGTATTCGGCTCGGTATATAGGAAGTCTAATTGCTGATTTTCACCGCAATCTTTTGAAAGGAGGGGTCTTTTTGTATCCCCCCACTCAATCGGCCCCTAATGGTAAATTGCGCTTGATGTATGAATGCAACCCTATGTCATTTTTGGTAGAGCAAGCCGGAGGTTCCGCTCATTCAGGTTCAGAGCGTATTCTTCAGGTAGCCCCCACTGAACTGCATCAACGTGTTCCGGTGATAATGGGTTCCAAGAATATGGTAGACAAGGTGCTGGAGTTTATTGCCGAAACCAGCTTGCAAAACGCTTAATGTATCGAAGCCATTTCCCGAATGATGGAAATGGATTTCAAGGATTTTCCCGGGAAAAAAGCAACAGTCAGATGCATGACTAGTTTGTCGAGAACGCCCAGTCGTTCCGCTCGTGGAGCCTCCCAAATGCCGCTGCGTCGGGCATCCCACAGCATGGTACAGTCCCGTTCGCTAAGGCACTGATGGGGAAGGCTGTTGGCCTGGCCAAAATGCCCATTAGCCACATCTAATCCACCTTTTCGTTGAGCTTCGCGAAGGGGAAGTCCTTGGCCTAGGCATTCAGCCACATCGAGACACAGCTGCAAGGGGAACCAACTCATGTTGACCTCTCCAAGTAGCAATGATCGAATGTTGGAGGAAAGGGTATCGAACAGTTCGGGTTCGGAATGTTCTTCGCTTAGGCAGAAGTTGGTCAGTTCAATGGCAAAAGAAAGCAGTTGTTGCCTCCAAAATTGATCGGCAGGGCTATGGGCTGAGTGCTCCGTATGCAGGGCTTGTACTTCGCGGATTCGGTTCAACCCTTGGCCGATTTTTCGGTGAAAAATGATTTCTAAAAATTGGCCCGGCTGGTAATAGGCATTTTTGTTTTGTTTGCCATGTAAACCTTGTACCAAAAAAGAGAGTAAGCCGCATTCCCTGGTGAACAGCTTGACGACCGCAGAGTGGTCGCTGTGCGGCACTTTGTGTAAGACGAGGGCTTCGGTTTTAATGAGCATGGCTGAGGGCCCCGCCCAAGCAAGGAATTAGTCAACCCAATCGGCAATGAACAAATTGGTGTCGCGCGTTCCTCCGTTGTTGCGGTTGCTCGAAAATACCAATTTTGATCCGTCGGGGGAGAACATTGGGAATGCATTGAAAATGCTTTCGCCCGTAATTTGTTCCAGACCGCTGCCATCGGTGCCAATCATGTACAATTGAAAGTCGTACCCGCGGGCACTGTGGTGATTCGAAGAAAAGATGATTTTCTCTTGCGAGGGATGAAAGAAAGGTGCCCAGTTGGCTTTACCCAAGTGGGTGATTTGCTTCAAATCAGAACCGTCAACGTTCACTGTGTAAATTTCCATGTTGGTGGGCTCCACCAGACCTTGCTTCAGAAGGTCAACATAATGGGCACTGTCTTCGGGCGTGTTGGGGCGTGAAGCGCGGAACACTAGCTGCTTGGAATCAGGAGAGAAGAAGGCACCCCCGTCGTAGCCCAAACCTGAGGTGATTTGGCGGGGATTGGAGCCGTCGATGTCCATGATCCAGAGTTCCAAATCGCCACTGCGGGTGGAGGTGAAAACGATCGATTGTCCATCAGGTGAAACGGTAGCTTCAGCGTCATACCCAGGACTGTCGGTCAGCTTCTTCACTATGTTTCCTTGAAGATCACTTACATAAATGTCAAAGGTTTCATAAATCGGCCAAACATAGCGACCATTCGATTCAGGAACTGGGGGGCAATCTCTACCTCCTTCATGGGTGGAGGCATAGAGCATCAATTCATCTCCAGGCATGAAATAAGAGCAGGTTGTACGCCCCATACCGGTCGATACCATCGCAGGCTTCTCAGGGCCGAATGATTGACCTGTACTTTCGTCGGTATGCAATCCTAGAGACTCTATGGGGCTGTAAAAAATCTGGTCGCATTCCAAACCCCATTCCTTGTAATTGCTTTGAAAAACAAGTTTACGACTGTCGAAACTGAAGTAGGCCTCTGCATTGTCACCACCTAAGGTAAGTTGGCGCAAGTTTTTCAAATGCTTGCCTTCATTTATACTGCTCGTTTGTGCCGTAAGGGTGCTCAGACCCATTAGGCTGAGGAAAAAAAGTATGGAATGTTTCATTGTAAATATTCCCAAGCCATCTTGGGGAAACCCTTGATGCCCAGGTCGTTGTAAAAGCTTACAAATTTAATTTTAAAGTAGTTCCCTGAGACATCTCGAATGACAAAGTACTTATTGGGTACAATGGTGTATTGGTTGCTACTCTGGTCGTATGCTTTCCAATCGTAACCAATCTCATTCAATTTGCGGCTGAAGTTCAAGGATTTGGCTTTTTCTAAATTCATCGCTTCAAACGCCGTTTCGGGTCCTACTTCGCAAACCTGCAAATGGGTAGGATTGATGAGAACCCCACGCAAAACATAGGGGTATAAAATACCCGTGCCGGGTTCTGGTACAGGTTCTTTATAGGTGGTGAACACGATGTCCCAAGCTGATTTATGAAGGGGCTCGTTCTGTACATCATTTTTTTTGGCGAAAGAATAATAGACGTAGTTCTTCTCTTCATTCACCTTCATGTAGGTAGTAAACCGCGGAGTGGTTTCTTGAAGGAATCCCCAGCGAAAGCTGTAGACACCGGCTCTATATCCGGTAAGTTGAATTTTGATATATCGCTGTGAGCCAAGACTGTCATCCCCTCGATCGAGCACATAGACAGTTGATTCGGCCGAATAATGACCGGGTGATTCGTATACAAATGGATCTCCAAAGGCCAAAGAGTCCTGATTGCCATTGAGAACATCTATGGCCCATTCAGCCGATGATAATTCGTTGGTTCCTACTTGGCTGTAATCCAAATTTGGGAAAGAGGCTAAGCTAAAGGCTTGATTTTTGCCACCGTTGATGATGAGGTGAGGTTTGGAGTCGCAGGCAAATGCGATGTCCCACAATCCAAATGCATTGCTGCTGCCCGTTTGTGAGCCAAAATGAAACCAAATTTGGTTTTCATAATTTTCACCCATCGCAAATTCGCGTGTTTGCAAACCAGCGGGTACCTGTGGTTGAGGATACAAAGGCTCCTCCTTTTCACAGGCGGTCAAGGACCATGTAAGTAGGCTTAAAAAGCTCCAGAAGAGGAATGAGGTGCTGCGCTTCACGATGGGCTTACAAAGTTACCTTAAGGGCCAAGAAGACTGAGCGGCCGGGTGAAATATTGAGATTTTGTGACGCAGTGTTGTGGGGGCTGCTCATCAGGCCTACCGCAGCAATGCGACGCACTCCAAGAGCATTGTTGCAGCCGAGTTGAACAGAAACGGGTATAAGCTGTTGGCCCGCTTGCCAGTGCAGTGTCTTATTCAAGACTATATCGACCAGGGAAAATTGCTCGATGGAGTAGGTACTTCCATTGGCGTAAAAACCTCTTTGATGACCATTGAATTTGGTATACAGGTTGGCACTGAGATCTTGAGTGGGCCATTTGTATTCAAAGTTCCATACCGCTTGTAACGAATTCCAACCTTGTTGCTGGCTGCTTGAATCCATTTGAATCGCTGATCGCACCCAGGTGCCCGACAATTTGGTACTCCAATTTGACCCGTAATATTCAAATTGGGGAGTTAAGCCTTGGGTTTGGAGTTTGCCTATGTTGATATACTGGTAATAGTTGTATCGTTGGTCTAAGAGGGCCAATTCAATGCGGTTGTCTACCTTGTTGTAGAACCCGTTGGTTTTGAATACTGCACCAAGGCCATTGGGAAAAGAATGGCGGTACTCGATGGTCGCAGTATAGTTGTCGCTCAATTCGGGTTGGAGTTGGGTGTTGCCGTGAATGTTGTGGTTGATGTCTACAAACAAAAAGTAAAGCTCTTTTAGGCTGGGGGCTCGAAAGGCTTTGGCCGCTGAGCCTCTTAAAGTCAAATGTGGGCTAATCTGCCATTTGCTTTGAATGGAGGGAATAAAGGGGGCAATATTCCATTGAGATTGGGTAGATAGCGAACGGCCGAATTGATTGTTTAACGACCATCTGGCTGAAGGTCGAATCTGCCACCAAGAGCGAATGTGCCATTCAGCACTGGCGAAAATAGCTACTGAGTACAACGGTGATAGACCCTTAATGCGGTGACTGCTCAAGGTCTCGGCATTGGCTTCGTACCCGGTGAGCCAATTCAATCGATGACTGCCTCGCGATCCTACAATGGCTCGACTGTTTAATTGTCGATTGATTGTAGTGTCTTGGTCTTCTGGACCGGTCAGCGTTTGGTTTCCCGTTACCAAATTTTTCCAATATGAAACCTTGTCTCGGTTGTAAACATTGGCGCTGTTTTGCCAATTTACATCGCAATTAGATCCTAAGTGAATCAAGCTATTATGGCTAAAGTCTAGACGTTCCGTGTAATAGTAGTTGGTGTATCCTCCGACAGAGGTCAAATTGGATTCTGCATTGCTTCGGTCGGTCAATTTTTCATAGAAGTGTTGAGCTTTTAGTTGGTGATCAGCTTTGTCAGTGCGGTGTTGGAGTTGGGCCCCGCTGAAAATTTTAATTTTGGGCCTCCAATCCATCATTCGGGTACTGGGGTCCAAGTCGTAGCCGTATGAAAACTGACGCCCGGCAAATCCTGAAATACCCCAATTCTTGTATTTCCATTGCCCGTTGGCATCGAAGTTTCTCCATCCAACGGTGTTCGCATATGCGTGGGCATCTAAACGCAATCCGGGTTGATCGGGTCGTTTGGAAATGATGTTGATCAAGCCTCCGATGGCATCCGAGCCGTAAATGACGCTCATGGGGCCTTCGACAATTTCAATGCGCTCGATTTGATGGGTGGGGATTTGAGACAAATCGATGTTCCCATTTAAGCGACCGATCATCGGAACGCCGTCAATGAGAATTTTCACATCCGAGCCACTCATTCCTTGCAACTGAACCCCACTGCCGAGAACGGCATCTTGGCTGATGTTGATGTTGGATTGGTTTTGAAGCACCGCATCAACGCTTTGAGCTCCCATGGCAGCTATTTTCTTGGAGGAGATGACCTCCACGGAATAAAGGGTTTTGCTAATGGCTTGAGGGTTTACAGAACCTGTAATGGAAATGGGGTCAATGCGTTCATCTCGATTGGTCAATGTGAGGGCGATGGAACGTTCTGAGGGGACCTCATCTATGGTGAAAAGTTGATTCAGGTACGATAAATTCTGAGGAACGACTTCAATTTCGCTAGGAAGCATGTGCGGAATGTCTATCTGACTCATGCTGTCGGTTTGGAACCAAAAACTCTGGGGATTTCCCAATGCGTGAACGGTTACCTGACAAATACCAACCCCTTGGCCTAGGGAATTGACAATGCGCAGCTGTAAACTGCTATCCATCAAAATGCGCTTCTCTGCCATTTTCGGTTGACCAAAAACAGACAAAGGTGAGCCTAAGGTCATCAGAAGTATGACCCATCGCAAGATTCTCAAAGCTTGATGATGATTTGGCTGTGAATTTGACCGTTTTGGGCCGTTTTAAGCACATACCTACCACTCGGTAGGTGTTCGAAAGGCATTGAAATAACGGGTGCTGAGCCGTTCTTAAGTGAAATTTGTCCTGAACGAGCCACGCACTGGCCTTGGCTGTTGTAAAGGGTCAATTCGGCTGCTTCCAAAGAAGAAAGGGGTATAAACAATTGATCCAAAACAGGGTTAGGGAAGGCCTTGGCTATTTCCCTTTTTTGGGGTTCTAAAAGGTTCACCGTTTGGGCCATTGGCCAATACTCAAAGACGATCTTGCCTGAGGTTTCACCCTCGAATTTGATGAAGTGAAAGAGCACCTGTGAGCTGTCGTTATCCAACCAATAAGTCA
>JBJOHK010000095.1:0-12646 GCA_046047755.1 Bacteroidota bacterium
CCAGAGAAACACTCGAGAAGAAAGACCTCTAGAATATGGCACAAACTGTGGCACATGTAAAGGTTCAACGATGCTCAACTCTTCCTGATCGTAATGAAGAAGGGAAGGCTGAGAACGAACCATTGCGATAGCAGCGCTTTTGACTTTAGCTTCAACTCCAGATAGCACCTCTTCTTCTTGAACAGAAGTAGACTCTGTGGGGTCTTGAGTTGGCTTTTCGATGACAGGAGAATTTGAGCTAGTCACATTCTCGCTTGAATGCAACTGTTTGTTCCATGCCCAAACACCCAAACCTGAAACCAAAACAGCAGCGGCTGCCGCCCACCAAATTAGTGGCTTACGGCGAGTCGAGCGATCCATTTTCGCTTCAATGGCATCCCACAATTCGGGCGCAGGCTGAAACTCAGCACCTTCAAGCTGCTGCTTCAACCATTCATCGATATGCGATTGTTCGCGGTTCATTTCTTTCGTTTCTTAAGCTCTTCTTTCAGCATTCTTCTGGCCCGACTCAACAAGGTTTTGGCGTTTCCCTCACTGGTTCCCATCAACTCAGCGATTTCCCGGTGGGGCAGCTGATCAATGGCATACAAGTTCAGAACCGTGGCATAGGTAGGTGGAAGCGCATGCAAGCAAGCGAGAACTTCAGACAGAGCCAATGGTGGAAAATCATCGGCTTCCATTTCCTCCGGCAAATGATCGGATTCTGGAAGCTCTTGAAATTGGGGCCCACGTTTGGCTTGTCGGAATCGGCTCAACGCCAGGTTAATGAAAACCCGAGTCATCCAACCCTCCAACTGTTGAGGATTTTTCAGGGCAGAAATGCTGTCAAAGACCTTGATGAAACCGTCTTGTAGCAAATCTTGCGCATCATCCTTATTCCCGGAATAACGCAGGCAATGTCCAAACATCTTCGGGGCAAAACGATCGTACAAAGCTTTTTGGAATTGTCGATCGCCTTTGACACACCCAGCTATAAGAACATCGTTGCTGATCAAGGGGTTTCGGATTAATGACGCAGAAAGTGGTAAAGGTTACAAAAAAAAATGCCGTTCTCGAAGAAAACATGCACAAAGCCCATTTTTAGGGTATTATTTTTGGCTTGACTCATGTTGTTTAACCGAAGAGATTTGGCTGATGAAGAGTTGTTGCAACTGTTCCGAGCACTGGCCAAACCCAGGGTCATAGAAGAGCGTATGCTCGTTTTGCTGCGCCAGGGTAAAATTGGGAAATGGTTCTCTGGCATTGGCCAAGAAGCCATCTCTGTGGGTATCACTTGTGCCCTAAAACCTCAAGAATACATCATGCCCCTGCACCGCAATCTTGGGGTCTTCACAGCCAGGGGCATACCCTATCAAAAGCTCTTTGCCCAGTGGCAAGGGAAACCCTCTGGCTTCACTAAAGGACGAGACCGAAGTTTTCACTTTGGCACGCAGGACTACAACATCGTGGGCATGATCAGCCATTTGGGGGCCATGCTTGGTGTCGCCAATGGCACGGCTCTTGCGGCCAAACTGAGCAAAAAGGCCGAAATATCGGTAGCCTTTTCAGGCGATGGTGGCGCATCAGAAGGAGACTTTCACGAAGCCCTAAATACGGCTGCTGTATGGGATTTGCCCGTTCTATTTGTAGTCGAAAACAACGGCTATGGATTGAGCACCCCCAGCCAGGAACAATTCAGGTGCGCCCAGTTCATCGACAAAGGAATTGGCTATGGAATGGAAGCCCATCAAGTCGATGGCAACAACATTTTAGAGGTATATCACAAGGCTTGCGAGCTAACGGAATCCATGCGCAGCAGACCGCGCCCCATTTTATTGGAGTGCCTCACTTTTCGCATGCGCGGTCACGAAGAAGCTTCGGGAACCAAATATGTCCCCCCTCAGCTATTTGAAGAATGGTCCAAGAAAGACCCCCTGCTCTGTTACCGACAATATCTGATCGAACAGCAGGTGACCAGTGAAGAAGAACTTCAAGAATGGGAGTCGGAAATATTAAAAGAGCTTAACCAAGCCATTGAAACTGTTTTCCTCGAACCCGAACCCATAGCCCAAGTAGAGCGAGAGCTAGCCGATATATACGCCCCAGTACTCACACCCCCTACTCCTGCCTCAAATGAAACTCGAGAATTGCGGCTTGTTGACGCCGTACAAGACGGACTGCGAGAATCTATGCGGCGGCATGACAATCTTGTCCTTATGGGCCAAGACATAGCGGAATACGGCGGGGTATTCAAAATCACAGAAGGGTTCTTAACCGAATTCGGCCCCGAGCGTGTGCGCAACACGCCCATTACCGAAAGCTCCATTGTTGGAGCAGGCTATGGTTTGGCTATTTCCGGATACAAAGCCATGGTCGAAATGCAGTTCTCTGATTTTGTCAGCTGCGCTTTTAACCAAATTGCCAATAACCTGGCCAAAAGCCATTATCGCTGGGGCCAACCCGCAGATGTGGTCGTTCGCATGCCAACAGGAGCCGGCGTGCAAGCAGGCCCTTTCCACTCCCAGAGCACAGAATCTTGGTTTTACCACATACCAGGCTTGAAGATTTACTACCCTTCTAATCCTGCTGATGCCAAGGGTCTATTGACAAGAGCCTTTGAAGACCCGAACCCCGTTTTGTTTTTTGAGCATAAGTATTTGTACAGAAGCCTGAGCGGAAAAGTTCCTGTTGGGTATTACAGTCTGGAAGAAGGACAGGCGGCCGTGCACGATTTTGGTTCAGATGCTTGCATTATCACCTATGGATGGGGCGTACATCAAGCCATCGAAACCGTTCAAAAAAATAAGTGGGCTGTACGGATTTTAGATTTGCGAACCTTGCAACCCTGGGACCAAGAAAGCGTAATGAAAGCCGTACGAGAATGCGGAAAAGTATTGTTGTTAGGTGAGGCGACCGAAACCGGCTCCCTTATGAGCGACATAGCAGCCTGGATAGGAGAATACGGCTTTGAACATTTGGATGCCCCCATCATGCGATTGGGCAGCCTTGACACACCCGTCCCTCTAGCCAAAAACTTAGAAGATGCCTTTTTACCTTGGTCCCGTTTGGAATCCAAGCTCAAGGAATTATTGAACTATTAAACGTTGAAACGAAAATGCATGCAATCGCCATCAGCGACCGTGTACTCTTTTCCTTCGACGCGCAATTTGCCCGTATCACGGCAAGCCGCTTCGCTGCCCAATTCAATGAAATCCTTGTAAGCAATCACTTCTGCACGAATGAAGCCTTTTTCAAAATCCGTATGAATGACACCAGCGGCCTGAGGGGCTTTGGTACCTTTAGTAATGGTCCAAGCTCGAACTTCTTTAACTCCCACAGTAAAATAGGTAATGTAATTCAGCAGGTCATAGGCCCCGTGAATCAGCTTCTCTACTCCGCTTTGCTCCAAACCCATCTCACTCAAGAACATTTGACGATCTTCAAACGATTCCAATTCGGCAATCTCGGCTTCGATAGCAGCCGAAATCATCAACAAACCGGCCTGCTCATCTTTGATAAGTTCACGCACTCTTTCGACGTAAGCATTTCCGCTGTTGACGCTCTCAGGATCGACGTTGCAAACGTATAATACCGGCTTATCCGTTAACAATTGAAGATCGTGGATCAACCGCCGCTTTTCTTTGTCCATCTCCAGCGAACGGGCATTTTTGCCTTGCATGAGGTGAGCGCGAAAGGCCTCGCAGACTTCCAACATACGAGCGGCATCTTTATCTCCACCCGTACGTGCTACTTTGGAAATGCGTGAAATTTTGTTCTCCAGCGTCTCCAAATCCTTCAACTGCAATTCAGTATCGATAATTTCCTTGTCGCGAACTGGATCCACAGAACCATCAACGTGAATGATATTATCGTCATCAAAGCAGCGCAACACATGCAAAATGGCATGGGTCGAGCGAATGTTACCCAAAAACTGATTACCCAAACCATCTCCCTTGCTAGCCCCCTTCACCAAACCGGCGATATCGACGATTTCAATGGTGGTAGGTACCAAATTTTGGGGATTAACCAAATCGGCCAATTTGTTCATGCGCACATCAGGAACTGTGATGGTTCCGACATTAGGTTCAATGGTGCAAAAAGGGAAGTTGGCACTTTGAGCTTTGGCCGAAGAAACTGCGTTGAAAAGGGTTGATTTCCCCACATTGGGCAAGCCCACAATACCGCACTGCATTGACATGTATTTCTAACTTAAAGGTTTAATAAATCCCCAATATCCTGGAGAATTTTGCGGGTTAAATTATCGGCCAAGGTCTGGCTTCCACTTTCCGCATAAATGCGAATAATGGGCTCCGTATTGCTCTTGCGCAAGTGGACCCAATCGCCATCAAAATCAATTTTTACTCCATCAACGGTATTGATGGGATGCTTTTTGTATTTCTCTTGCAATTTCTGCAACAAAGAATCGACATCGGTTCCCGCTTGCAATTCTGCTTTGTTTTTGGACATAACATACTGCGGATACTGGGCTCTCAAAACCGATGATTTCACACCTGACTCAGCCAAGTATGTCAAGAACAAGGCAATACCCACCAAGGCATCTCTTCCGTAGTGCAATTCAGGGTAAATAATTCCACCATTGCCCTCACCTCCAATGACGGCACCTGTCTCTTTCATGGCGACCACCACATTGACCTCACCCACAGCGCTAGCCGTATACGTCTGTCCAACCTTTTCAGTCAATTCACGCAAGGCTTTTGTACTAGACAAATTGCTAACGGTGGGTCCCGGAGTATGTTTGAGCACGTAGTCCGAACAAGCCACCAAGGTATATTCCTCACCGAACATTTCACCGTCGTCTTGAATCAAGGCAAGGCGATCTACATCGGGATCAACGACAATACCCAAATGGCATTTTTGGGATTTCACCAACGATGAAATTTCGCCCAAATGCTCGGCCAGCGGCTCGGGATTGTGGGCAAAGTGACCCGTCGGTTCACAGTTCAATTCTACAATTTCTTCAACGCCCAAGGCTTTAAGCAGAGCAGGGACGGCAATCCCCCCCACACTGTTGACAGCATCGATCGCAATTTTGAATTTCTTTTCGGCAATGGCCTCCTTGTTCACCAAAGGAAGAGCCAATATTTTTTCAATGTGTGTAGGTAGGTAATCCAAGCAACGGCGTGTACCCAGCTGATCTACAACCGCGAACTGCAAGTCAGACGATTCAGCCAAGGCCAAAACGGCTTCCCCGTCTTCCCCGCTGATAAACTCACCTTTTTCATTGAGCAATTTGAGGGCGTTCCACTGCTTAGGGTTGTGACTAGCCGTGACGATGATTCCACCAGCTGCCTGTTCATCGGCTACAGCCATTTCAACTGTAGGTGTAGTTGCCAAACCCAAATCTACCACATTCAATCCCAAGCCCACCAAGGTTTGCGCTATCAGCTCATACACCATAGGACCGCTTATTCGCGCATCGCGACCCAATACAACCTCCTTACCATGGCCACGTTGCAAAATCCAAGTTCCAAAAGCTGAAGCGAACTTGACAACATCAATGGGAGTAAGGTTCTCGTCGGTGTTTCCACCGATTGTACCGCGTATGCCTGAAATAGACTTGATTAACGTCATAAAATAAGGTCGCAAAAGTAAGCAATGGCGGGCAGACCCAATTTAGTTTTCAAGTGAAAATACCGCATTATTTCACAGTTGAATGCACCCCGTTACCTTTGCCTTATGCAAAAACTCATCGAGTGTGTCCCGAATTTCTCAGAAGGCCGCAGGCCCGAGATTATCAAAGCCATCACCCAAGCTATTGAAACGGTTGAAAGCGTGAAACTTCTGGATGTAGATCCAGGAAAGGCGACCAATCGCACTGTGGTAACCTTTGTAGGAGATCCCGACTCAGTCGTTGAAGCAGCCTTCAGGGGAATAGCCAAAGCCGCCGAACTGATCGACATGCGCCAACACAGCGGCGAACATGCTCGCATGGGGGCCACCGATGTCTGCCCTTTCATCCCCGTTAGTGGCATTAGCATGGAAGAAACAGCAGAGTACGCCCAAAAATTGGCCAGACGCGTAGGGGAAGAATTGAACATCCCGACCTACCTATACGAAGCCGCGCAGCCCAATAAAAAGCGCAGCAATCTCTCTGTGATTCGAAGCGGAGAATACGAAGGCTTTTTCGATAAAATCAAATTGCCCGAGTGGAAACCTGATTTCGGCCCTGATGAGTTTCCCGCTGGTGCTGGTGCTACTGTCATTGGTGCTCGAGACTTTTTGATTGCTTACAACGTCAATTTGAATACCCGTTCGACTCGAATAGCCAACCGCATTGCCTTTGATGTCCGCGAAGCTGGTCGAATTTTGCGCGATGGAAACCCCATCAGCGGGAAACCCGTATTAGACGAACAAGGCGAACCCGTTCGCATACCTGGCAAGTTGAAACACGTGAAAGCCGTCGGATGGTACATCGAGGAATACAACATGGCTCAAATCTCGATGAACTTGACCAACTACTTGGAAACTCCCTTGCATGTGGCCTTTGATGAAACTTGCAAAAGCGCCGAAGAGCGCGGAGCGCGAGTCACCGGTTCAGAATTGGTCGGCTTGATACCCTTGAAGCCCATGCTCGATGCCGGTCGCTATTTCTTAAGCAAGCAAGGCATCAGTACAGGAGTGAGCGAGGCCGAACTGGTTCATACAGCTATTCGCAGCTTGGGACTAGACGAACTCGGCCCCTTTGATCCCAACAAAAAGATTATTGAATACTTGTTGCGCGACACCAAGCAAGAAAAACTCGCCTCTTTGAGTGTCAAAGAATTTGCCAATGAAACAGCCAGCGAAAGCCTCGCTCCTGGCGGAGGCAGCGTCTCGGCTTTAGTGGGTGCTATGGGTGCCGCCTTGGGCGCTATGGTGGCCAATGGAAGCGCAAACAAACGCGGCTGGGAAGAGCGTATCGCTGAGTTTAGCCCCTGGGCCGAAAAAGGCCAGCAAATCAAGGATGAACTTTTGTTCTTGATAGATGAGGATACCCGCGCGTTTGACGGAATCATGAATGCTTATGGCTTGCCCAAAGACAACGAGGAACAGAAGGCCGCGCGCAGCGCGGCCATAGAAGCGGCCAATCAGTATGCCACTGAGATCCCTTTCAGAACCATGAAGGCCGCCTATGCCTGTGTCGAAATTCTGGCAGCCATGAAAGAAATTGGGAACCCTAATGCGGCCAGTGACGTAGCGGTGGGAGCCCTGTGCATCAAAACAGCTGTTCGAGGGGCTTGGTTGAATGTATTGATCAATGCACCTGGCTTAAAGGACAAGGCCTTTGCCGCTCGTATCGTCAACGAAGCCGAAGCCTTATTGAAGAAAAACCACGAGGCCTGCGATGCCATCGTCTTGAGCATAGAATCCGAATTGCGCAAATAGGTATGTTCAAACGGTTGCTCTTGTTACTATTGGGTATGGTCCTGGCTAAAGCCCAGGGTCAATTTGCCCCTGCAGCAGGACAACCCGGAAGTACGGCCATTAAAGCAGACAGCTCCTGTTTCAAGAGCTGGGCCTTGGAGGCTAGCCTTGTCAGAGGCCTAAAGCAAATCAATTGGCCCGACTCTGGATACGCTTCGGTAGGAGATCCCGAAAATGCCCTTGGCCCCTTCGGTAATGGATTGGTCAGTTTGGGCGATGCTGGCTCAGCTACCTTGACATTCAACCCGCCCATCAGCAATGGCCCAGGTTTTGATTTTGCCGTTTTTGAAAACGCTTTCAACGATAGCTTTTTGGAATTGGCTCACGTTGAGGTCAGCAGCAATGGCGTTGATTGGGTTCGTTTCCCCAGTGAATCATTGACCTCAAATGCCAGACAAACTGGAGCCTTTGGCTTTACTCATCCCGAACTCATTCACAATTTGGCCGGTAAATACCGCAGTCCATTTGGTACTCCGTTCGACTTAGAAGAACTCAAAGACAGCCAAAGCTTAGACCTGGATTGGATTCCCTTTGTTCGTATCATCGATGTCATTGGAAGCCTAGATTCTGCCTGGGGCAGCCGAGATTCAAAGGGCCGGATCATCAACGACCCATGGCCTTCTCCCTTCGCAAGTTCAGGATTCGACTTGGATGCTGTCGGCGTGATACACAATACACTGTCAACAAAGCAGGCCGCTATTGGCAACCATTGCTTTTATGATGAAGCTTCTGGCTCATTACAAAATTGCCCAGCTGAAGGTGGCATAGTGTGGAGTATGAGCGGCCAAAAAATAGCCGAGAAAATAGGTCGATCTGATTACTGGAATTTGCCTCTGCTACCCGCAGGTGTTTATGTGTATTGCAGCGAAAACGGCAAAAGCATTCGCTTTGTTGTTCGATAATCTCAATCCAACAGATGCACCATTTCTACCGTTGGTAGAAAAGACCCCCTGACATTGTTGGTCAACACACAAAACATCTTGTTCTCCTCTAACGAACGCCAGAAATAGGTTCGAAAGCCTTTCCACCACCCATTGTGAAAGACCCACTTCTGACCATTGATGACTCGCATTCTCCAGCCCAAACCATAATGCGCTTCGCTGCTTGTGGCAACTTGAGGGGTATACATGGCCCTTTTGGCATCGGCATGCAGAATCAAATCTGTACGAAGAGCGCGATCAAACAAGAGCATTTCGTACACATTGCTGTACACCCCTTTATCGCCCGTAGTTCCATTGTGAGGCAAGTCTCCGTAGACATGCCCCGCTTTGTACCCTTGCACCGGGTAGCGAACCAATGGAAAAGAATCAAAATTGCAGATGTGCGTATAACGCATACCCGCCGGCTTAAAAATCGCCTCTCGGGCATATTCTCGGAAATCCATTCCCGTTTTACGTTCGATGATCAAAGCGAGCAAGGCATAATTGCTGTTGCAGTAATCGTAATAACCAGGACGAGCAAACATTCGATACGATTGAGCATTCAACAAGCGCAACACGTCTTCGTTCCTCATATGACCCGAAGGCGAAACCCCAGCGGGTAGAGCCAAGTTGAAGTAATCGGGCAGCCCACTGCTGTGAGACAACAAATGCCTCAGGGTGAGGTTGCGTCGTTTGAAATCTGGCAAATGCCAATGCACAGAATCGTCTATGTTCAGCATGCCATCTTGCTGCATCTTCATCACGCTGACACCCGTAAAGGTCTTGCTGATGGAGGCCAACTGAAACAGATCATCAGGTTCAGCCAGTTGGCGAACCCCGAAATTGCTATAGCCACGGGCACCTGTTATAAGGCTATCGTTGCGAAAGAATAAATAGGTCCCGTTAAAAATGCCACTTCGGTAAACAACATCGAAAAAACTGTCAATGCCATGCTGGGTTGCCTGGTCTAGGCGAGGAGAATTCCGGTAATCGGAAACGGCAGAACTAATGGGTAGGTCTTCGCGATTGACAGACTGAGGCAAACTGGCTCCAATGAACAAAACTGCCCAAAACGCCAGCACCAGCACACCTTTCACAAACCGCATGTTTCCAAAAATAACAAGCCCAAATCGGGGCTTGCTTTAGACTTACACACAGACTGTGGGTTTCGACTAAGGAATGTCAAGAATTTTATGCGTCTGAAGAGAGATTCTCCATTGAGGATTGGCCTTTACGTAATCCACCAACAAAGGAGCCATGGCCTCTCTTTTATCCCACTCGGGTTGCAGCAACAAGACACAGTCGGGCGACACCTGACCGGCATAGGTTTCAGCCCATTCAAAATCGCTCTTATTAAAGATGATAATCTTTAACTCATCTGCTTTTATTAACTCTGTCGGCAAAGGCGCTTTGAATTTTTTAGGCGATAGGGTCACCCAATCGAAGTTACCCCGAATCTCATGAGCCGCTGAAGTTTCTATGTGAACCGCTAGCCCTCTATCTCGCAAGGCATGGCACAAGGCATTCAAATCGTACATCGCAGGCTCCCCTCCTGTTATGACGGCCAACTGGGCACCTGATGCTTGGGCATCATCGGCCATTTGGGTGACCGAGACACTGGGATAGGCACTGGCGTCCCAGCTATCTTTTACATCACACCATACGCAACCCACATCGCAGCCTGCCAAACGAATGAAATACGCCGCTTTTCCCGCATGCAACCCCTCACCTTGAACGGTGTAAAAGGCCTCCATCAACGGCAAGTCCAGGGCCATGTTCATTATGCGTTTTGAACCTTGCGCTCGAACGCTTGTAAGGTATTCATCATTAGCCCAGAAATGGTCATAGGCCCTACTCCACCGGGTACAGGCGTAATGGCTGATGCGATAGGACTCACCTCGGCATAATTAACATCACCGGTCAAACGCCATCCGCGGTCGCGGGACGCATCATCAACCCGAGTGGTTCCTACATCGATCACAACCGCTCCAGGTTTTACCAAATCGGCACCCACAAATTCGGGCTTACCCAAGGCTACGACCAATATATCGGCCTGGCGGGTATACTCAGCCAGATTTCTTGTACGACTGTGGCATAGGGTAACCGTGGCATTGCCTGTATCAGAGCTGTCACTCAAAAGCAAACTCATGGGCCTACCCACGATGTTGCTTCGACCCAAAACCACCACATGCTTGCCGCTGGTTTCTATACCGTAATGCTTCAACATCAAAGTAATTCCGTAAGGGGTTGCCGGTTTTACACCCGGGTTACCCTTAGCCAATTTACCCATGTTTATATCGTGAAAGCCGTCGACATCCATGTCCGGATGAATGGCGTGCGTCACCACTTCTTCATCAATGTGTTTGGGCAGAGGCAACTGAACGATTAATCCATCGTATTGATCATCGCTGTTGATGCGCTCAATTTCTTTCAGCAAATCCTCTTGGCTTATGCTGCTATCAAAGCGCATTATGCTTGAATCAAAACCCACGGTTTCGCAGGCTTTCTCTTTGGCACCCACATAGGTTTGGCTAGCACCATCATTTCCCACAAGAATGGCGACCAAATGAGGCACACGACCTGTCTGGGATTTCAACTCAGCCACTCGGGCTGCAATTTTCTCATTCAGGCTTAAGGAAACCTCTTTTCCACTCAGTATTTGCGGCATGAGGCAAAAATACGCAATCAGAGCAATTCAATGCGGGTCACTCCATCGCCGCCAAATTGTTCGCTTTCGTGCTCGAAACTTTTTATATATGACAGGGTTTTGAACAGCTCCCGCAAGGCCTTTTTCAATGCGCCTGTTCCGCGGCCATGAACCACTTTCAACGACCGATTCCCTAAGGTATAAGCCTCGTCCAACCACAGCTTGACCCGAGCTAAGGTTTCGTCTGGTCGCAATCCCCTCACATCCAAAACTTCAGAAAATTGCTGCTGCTTTTCTACCCAATTGTACCCGGTAGTTCCCCGAGTTTGTTTCTTTTTCTGGCGATTGGAATGGGGAAGACCCAGCTCTGATTTGGGAACCCACATCTTTAACAAACCAAAGGCTACTAAGGCTTTGTCCTTACTGAGCTCTAACAATTCCCCTTCTTGATCACTCTTCAAACTGCGCACGATTTGACCTGGCATGAGTTTTTTCGGATCAACAGGTTGAGGCTTTTCTTCATTTTTCTCAGCGGCTGGAAGCGATTGTAAACGTTTTTGGCTTTGTGTCTCAACCTTGGCTTTGAATGCATTCAAATCATTGCGCGCCTTCTGAGTCTTTTGTTTATCGGCCCCGTGCTCTCGAATTACCCTAATGGTCTGTTCAATTTGCTGATTGGCTTCAGACATCAGTCTCTGAGCATCCGATTTGGCTTGAGCCAACACATCACGGCGTTTGTCTTGGAGTTTGTTTTTAAGGGCCAAATACTCGGTCTGCAAATGCTGCAATTCATCTTCTTTTTTGCGAACAGTCTGCAACCTTTCTTCCAGTTCTTGGGTTTGGCGCTCCACTTGCAACATCAAATCTTCGGTGCGACCCATTTGTTTGCCTGACAGCTGTTTGATGCGTTTCATCCACCGGGAATCGAATCCTGTTTTGCGCATCAGTTCCAAGGCAAATGACGAACCCGGCTTCCCACTGATCAAGCGATACAGAGGTTTTAACTCTCGGGCATCATACGCCATACTGGCCTGCAGCACCTGGGGCTGATCCATTCCCCATTCCCGCAACTGACTGAAGTGAGTCGTAGCAATGGCAAAAGCCCCCTTCTCTGATAAAGTTTCCATTACAGCCTGAGCGATGGGAGCGCCGAATCTAGGATCGGTACCCGCTCCTACCTCATCGAAACCCAGCATGGCCATAGAGGATGCCGCTTCCAACATGGCATTCAGGTTTTGCAAATGAGCCGAAAATGTACTCAAGCCCTCTTCCAAGCTCTGCCCATCTCCGCAATCAATGGCTAACACTTCAAATAAACCCAAACGGGAATTCGAACGAGCCGTTACGTATAAGCCACATTGCAACATGTACTGAAGAAGCAAAACCGTTTTCAGAACTACACTTTTACCCCCAGCATTGGGACCAGAGACGACCAGCAATCGAGATTCTCCCATGTCCAAGTTCAGCGGAATCACGGCATTGTTTTGACGCTGCAATTCACTACGCATACCCGGATGCACGGCATCTATCCATTTAAGGCCCTGGTTGTTAACGGAAATTTCTGGGCGCTCTGCCTGTTGTCGATTCACCCAATCAGCCTTCGCACGGCGAAAATCAGCTTCCCCTAATCCTTGCATAGCCTGAAGCAGATCGTCCTTAAACGGAGCCAAAGCTT
>JBJOHK010000096.1:0-7923 GCA_046047755.1 Bacteroidota bacterium
TGTTGCCGAAAGCCACTAAGGCTAGTTTAAATGGGCCAGAGTTACCGAGTGCTGCCGATACTGTATCGGAATCAGCGAAGGTTGAATTACCGTTAGAGGAACAAAATAGATTGGCACTAAAGAATCATGAAGGTCCTATAGTATGTGGTGATGCAGATGGTGATAATATTCCAGATTATTTAGATACCGATTCTGATAATGATGGGTTGCCCGATGCAGCAGAAGGAAGATTAGATAGTGATGGTGATGGATTGCCAAACTTCCTTGATAAGGATTCAGACAACGACGGGATTGCCGATGCAATCGAAAAAATGATGGATTCTGATAAAGATGGCAAAGCCAATTGCATTGATCCTGATTCAGATGCAGATGGTATTGAGGATAAAATCGAAGGTCTTTCGGATTCAGACAATGACGGGCTCTCAAACTATTTAGATACTGACTCTGACGGAGATGAAATTCCCGACAAAATAGAAGGAGCAGAAGACTATGATGGAGACGGGACCCCTAATTTCTTGGATTTAGATAGTGATGGAGACGGCATTCCAGATAAGGTAGAAGGAACCAAAGATATTGACAGAGATGGCAAGCCTAATTACTTGGATAAGGATTCTGATAATGATACCATCGGTGATGACATTGAAGCCGGAAAAGACGGCTCTAGCCCGACTGACACTGATTTAGATGGAGTGCCTGATTTTCTAGATTCTGATAGTGATGAAGACGGTATACCTGATAAAGTTGAGGCACCTAAGTGTCTGCCAGGTATGGGTGAAGAAACCCCAGTTCAGCAACCCATTGAAGCGGAAGAGGTTATAGAGACCATTTTGGCCGATAGTGCTGAAGTAGAAATTGTAGTGCCCGAAACAGAGACAACATTTACACGTCCGAGGTATATGCCTACAACTACGGCTAGTGGTTCTGTCCCTACTTCAAGCGATTCGCCACAAGAAACGGTTGTTCCGGAAAGCAGGAATGAAAATACTGCACCCATTGCCAATGAGAGTAGCCCAGAAACTACATCGGCCATGGAGTATCGAATTCAAGTATTAGTCAATAAAACCCAATTGAGCCAAGCAGAATTGGCTGCAAAAGGGGTTCCCAATGCGTTTGAATACCGTGAAAATGGTTTCTACAAATACACCACCGGTGAATCATTCGGCACCATGGAACAAGCCCGTGTTCAACAAGGAGTGTTGAAAGCCGCTGGCTTTACCGATGCCTTTGTGGTCAAATTTAGCAACGGTCAGCGCGTACGTTAATTTACCCCATGCGGGTTTTTGAAAACATATCTAGAGGGAGAGCAATCTCCCTCTTTTTGTTGGTCTACCTGGTAGTAGCCCTGTACCCAAGTTTGCGGAATTTGGGACTTCCGTTGAATGGTCAATTGGTTCCGGGTCTGTGGTATACCGAATACAATAATTACATCATATTCAAACAGTCTTTCTGGCATTTGTGGAAGGGACTTGATTTGTACGCGGCCTATCCTGAAGAGCACTATGACCTCTTCAAGTATACTCCAACCTTTGCTTTGATGTTTGCCCCGTTCGCTTGCTTGCCTGATGCCATGGGGTTGGTTTTTTGGAATGCATTGAATGTGCTTCTCCCCTTATGGGCCCTATCTCGATTATTGCCTGGCAAGGGCCAAATGCTGTTGGCCTTGAGTTTGTTTGCCATTCCCGAAGTGTTAACTAGCGCTTTCAATAGCCAAAGCAATGGCTTGGTGGTGGGCCTATTGCTCGTGGCTCTTGGAGACATGCAGCGAGAGCGTTGGGGAAGAGCTTCCTGGATGATCGCCCTTAGCGCTACGGTGAAGTTGTTTGGCATTCTGTTTTTTGCCCTCTATTTGCTTCGACTGGATGCCTGGAAACAATGGGCAATTCAGGCTATTGCCGCGTTGATTATTTTATTGGGCTTGCCCATTGTATTGGGTTGGGATGCTCTAGCTCAATACGGATCATACTTGGATCTCTTGAGTCGAGATCACACGGGGGAGTTGAAACATTCCATTTTTGCTTGGGTGCAATCTTGGCTGGGAGCCTTGGGAATTGATCCGGGATTGGCCCATTCCAAGACCAAAACTTGGGGATTGTTGATCGGTTTGGTTATTCAATTGATTCCGTTGATGCGAGGCAAGTGGAATCAGCATTCATTACCTTATGCGGCATCTTGGCTCATGTTCATGGTGCTTTTTAACCATATGGCAGAATCGGCGAGCTTTGTCATTGCTATTATGGGCATAGTCTTGTATCTGATGGCTAAGGCCGAATTAAACTATCCCTTTTTCACACCGAGTATTCGGCTGGCCATGATACTCCTATTGTTTGGGACTCTATTTGGGCCCTCAGATATATACCCGGAATCAGTCAGGGAATTCATTGTTTTCAAGGCCCAATTGAAAACCTTTCCGGTGGTTGTGTTTTGGGTTATGGCTTGGTGGGATAGCATAAAAAAAGGCCCCCATCAGGAGGCCTTTTCTTAAGGTTTATTTTTGGTTAGTTGCGAGGTCCGCGATCGCGGTTTCCTCCGCGGCGATCGCCACCGCGTCCACGGTCACGGTCACCACCACGGCGGTCACCACGGTCACCTGAGGGGCGACGCTCTCGTGGCTCGGGCTCAACGTATCCTTCGGGTTTTTCCAACAAGGCCTTGCGGCTCAGGCGAAGCTTGCCAGACTTGGCGTCAACTTCGATGAGTTTTACCTCGATCTTCTCACCCTCTTTGAATACGCCTTCCATGCTGCCCAAGCGCTCCCAAGTGATTTCGCTGATGTGCAACAAGCCGTCTTTACCGGGAAGGATCTCAACAAACGCACCGAAATCCATGATGCTGCGAACGGTACCTTCGTACACGGTGCCAACCTCAGGAACGGCGATGATGCCTTCGATGATGGAAATGGCTGCTTCCATGTTTTGTGCGTTGTTAGACAAGATTTCTACGTATCCCTTACCATCCTTCTCTTCGATAGAGATAGTGGTTTCAGTGCGGGCCTGAATGTCTTGGATGACCTTTCCACCTGTACCGATGATGGCACCAATGAATTCTTTGTCAACCACCAACATTTCTACACGTGGGGTATGAGCTTTCAAATCAGCAGCAGGAGCTGTGATAGACTTATCCATTTCACCCAAGATGTGCAAACGGCCGTCGCGGGCTTGTTTCAAAGCCTGGGCAACCATTTCCCATTTTAGTCCGTTGATTTTAATGTCCATTTGACAAGCAGTGATACCTTCAGTGGTACCCACTACCTTGAAGTCCATATCACCCAAGTGGTCTTCGTCACCCAAAATGTCGGTCAATACTTTATAGTTGCCAGACTCGTCGGTGATAAGACCCATGGCAATACCACCAACAGGCTTGTTCATTTTGATACCTGAATCCATCAAAGCCATAGAGCCGGCACAAACCGTAGCCATAGAAGAAGATCCGTTTGATTCTAAAATGTCAGAAACGATGCGTATTACATAGGGAACATCAGAAGGAATCATGGCCTTTAAACCACGAAGAGCCAAGTTTCCGTGCCCGATTTCGCGGCGACCAGGGGCGCGGTTGGGGCGGGCTTCACCTACTGAGAAGCTTGGGAAGTTGTAGTGCAACATCAAGCGGCTGTGGCCGTGATACATGGGAGCATCCAACAACTGTTCATCCAATTTACCACCCAATGTTACAGTCGTCAAAGACTGAGTCTCACCGCGGGTGAACAAAGAAGAACCGTGAGCAGCGGGAACCACATCTACTTCAGTGTAGATGGGGCGAACTTGAGTGGTGGAACGACCGTCCAAGCGCTTGCCTTCTTCCAAGATCATGGCGCGCATTTGGTTGTACTCTGCTTCGTGGAAGTACTTTTTGGTCAAACGAACCATACGATCTTTATCTTCTGCCCCGTCGAATTGGGTCAAATACTCGTTCAATACAGCTTTGAATGCGTCTGAGCGCTCTTTCTTAGATTTACCGCTTTGGGCAATCTCGCGAATGGCAGGAGAGGTCTCAGCAATTACGCGCTCGCGCAATTCCTGGTCATTGTCTTCATGGTTGTACTCACGAGCGGGCTTGCGGCCACCCAATTGTTCGCACAAGGCTAACTGCTGAGCACACTGCAACTTGATGGCTTCATGGCCGAACTTCAAGGCCTCCAAGAATTCTTCTTCTGACAATTCTTGCATTTCACCTTCAACCATGTTCAAGTCCTTGGCGGTACCACCCACGACCAAATCAACATCAGAAGTTTTCAATTGCTCGGCGGTAGGGTTCAACACGAACTGACCATCGATGCGACCTACACGAACTTCAGAAATGGGTCCCAAGAAGGGAATGTCTGACAACATCAAAGCAGTAGAGGCAGCCAAACCTACATAGGTATCAGGCAAGATGTTCTCGTCTGAAGAAATCAGCTGAATCATTACCTGGGTATCAGCGTGATAGTCTTCAGGGAACAATGGGCGCAAGCAGCGGTCTACCAAACGAGAAATCAATACCTCGTAATCGCTCAAACGGCCTTCGCGGCGCAAAAAGCTTCCTGGTATACGGCCAACAGCTGCAAATTTCTCTTGGTAGTCAACGCTCAAAGGCAAAAAGTCGATCCCTTCACGGGCATCGTAGTTGGAAACCACCGTGGCCAACAAATGGGTTCTTCCCACTCGGATCACACAGCTGCCGTGTGCCTGACGGGCAAGGCGGCCGGTTTCGATTTCGATCATGCGGCCATCGCCGGTATCGAAGCTAAGGGTTTGAATATTCATCATATTGATATGTTTTTTAAAGCAAAAAGCCCCGTTTCGCGTAGGCGAACGGGGCTTTTCTCCAATAAATTCGGTTCCGGGGATTACTTACGCAATCCGAGTTCCTTAATCAAGTTTCTGTACTTGAAAATATCTTGTTTGGCCAAGTAATTCAACAAGCTGCGACGCTTACCAACCAACTTAATCAGCGACAATTCGGCGCTTTTGTCTTTGCGTTGGCCTTTCAAGTGAGCACTGATGTGGTTGATGCGCTCGGTAAACATGGCGATTTGTGCCTCGGTGCTACCGGTATTGGTATCGGCGCCACCAAACTTGGCAAATAGTTCCTTCTTTCTTTCAGCAGTCAGATGCATGGTATCTCTAAATGGGTTGCGAATATACAAACAATTCACGGCATGTGGAAATCTAAGTGGAAAAAACCGAGCAATTTCAACAGAGATGCATCCCGTGCTGATTCCAATGCGTGACGAATGGCTATTTCTGCACGAAATTAATCAAATAAGGGTGGGCTGCCGCTTACCTTTGTGCTACCTGTTTTGAACGCTCTTTTCGCTCTCAATGTATACCTAAAAAAATACCGTTGGCCCATGCTAGCCGGTATATTGTTTGTCGTGCTTTCCAACGGGTTGGCTGTCTTGGTCCCATCTTTTTTGCGGCAGGGTTTGGATGACGCCTTGTTGCAATCAAAATGGTTGAGAGGCGCTGGTTTGGGTGATTTGCCAGAGCGAATCGGTCATGTGGCGATGGCCTTTGGAGTGGCGTTGGTGTTGGCGGCGGCATTGAAAGGGGTCTTCATGTACTACATGCGTCAAACGCTAGTGGTCGTTTCAAGGCGGGTAGAGTATGATTTAAAAAATGAATTATACGCCAAGTATCAGCGATTGGGTGAAGGGTTTTACCGTCAGCATTTCACGGGAGATTTGATGTCGCGCATCGGTGAAGATGTTTCCAATGTGCGTATGTATATAGGCCCGGCCATCATGTACTTCGCCAACGTGCTATTCACTTTTGTGGCGGTTTTGTACCAGATGCTTAGGGTCAATGCAGAACTTACTTTGTGGGTCTTGATTCCTCTGCCCATTTTGAGCCTTTCCATATATCAAGTTAGCCGATTGATCAATCAAGGTAACAAGCGCATTCAAGAGCAATTATCGGTTTTGACCACCTTTGCCCAAGAGACCTTTTCTGGAATTCGGGTCATCAAATCATTTGGAGCCGAAGGGGCCTTCAATCAGCGCTTTTTGGAAGAAGGACAAGAGTTTCAGCGACGCAATTTGAAGTTGGCTAAAATCAATGCTCTCTTTTTCCCTCTTATGCTTTTTCTGATGGGATTGAGCACCTTACTGGTTCTTTATCTCGGCGGATTAGAAGTTCAAAAAGGCACCTTCACACCGGGAAACATGGCGGAGTTCATTTTGTATCTGAACATGTTAATTTGGCCTGTTGCGTCTCTGGGTTGGACAACCGCTTTGGTACAAAAGGCCGCGGCGTCTCAAAAGCGCATCAATGAATTTTTGGACTATGCTGAACCCGATACGGGTTCTGGAGCATCTTATCAATTCAAAGATAAGCTTTCGGTTAGTGTTGAATCATTTGTTTATGCTGGTAAAACAAACCCAGCTTTAAACAGGGTTCAATTTGAGGTGCGAAAGGGTAAGTTGTTGGGAATAACAGGGCGAACAGGATCTGGAAAATCTACCTTAATTCAATTGATAGCTGGCCAACTGGGCACTGATAGCGGGGCCCAATTTAAGGGGAGTATCGATTTGGATGGTGTTCCAAGCTCCAGTTTGCGTAAAGTTGATTTTCGCAGCCACTTGGCCTATGTGCCACAAGATGTTTTCTTGTTTTCAGAAACCATTGAAGAAAACATTCGTTTTGGGGCAGTGGAGAGTGATTGCGACGAGTTCTGTTTAAAGAACGCCGTTGAAATAGCCAACTTGAATCGTGATTTGGAGCAGTGGCCAAATGGTCTGGAAACCGTTTTGGGTGAGCGAGGTGTTTCTCTTTCGGGTGGCCAGAAACAACGTGTATCACTGGCTAGGGCTTTGGTTAGACAGGCCGATTTGTTTTTGCTTGATGATTGTCTGAGTGCAGTCGATGCTGAAACTGAACACAAAATCATTGAAAAACTTAAGAAGCATCTTCAGGGTAAAACGGCTATTATTGTGAGTCATCGAATTGCTCCTCTGCAATTTACAGATGAGGTAATTGTTTTGGATGAGGGTTCCATCATTCAACAGGGAACCCACGAGTCCCTATTAATTGAAGCGGGATTGTATCGCCAATTGTACGAGCGTCAATTTGAAGAGGAGTAGTGTCGGAAAAATGTCATTGAAACTCTGAAATATTTTCGCATATTTGTTCAAGTCTTGAAAAAGGCGCCTTAAAATCTACCCACTATGAACGACGACAATCGTAGCTTCTCCAATAATCAGGAAGATGTATTCACCAAGCGGGTTAGAGCTGGTAAGAGAACCTATTTCTTTGATGTTAAGGCTACTCGAAATCAAGATTTCTACATCACCATTACGGAGAGCAAACGCAGCCGTTTCGATGACGGCAGTTTTGTCAAAACTAAGATTCACCTGTACAAAGAAGATTTTCACAAATTCGCCGATGCTTTAAATGAGACCATTGGCCACGTGAAGTCTGATTTGCTTCCTGAGTACAATTTTGACGAATACCAAAGAGATTCAGACGAGGACGAATCCTAGTCGAAAGGCTTCTTCAAAAGGGGTCTATTTTACCTATCGAGTGTTTATTCAGGCGGCCGTCTCGGCCGCCTGTGTTATTTTTGTTAAGTGTTTAAGCGAGTGTCTGTATACGGGTTGGCTTTTGGTTCCATGAGCGCAGCCATGCTATTGATTCAATATCTAAACGGTTTGTATCGTGAGCGTAGCTTGGTGTCGGCCATCCCTGTTATTGCCAACATGGTCATTCCTGCTATAGGGGTTTACTTGTTCATGAAGAGCCTATACTCCATGGTGTCTGATAAACCGATGAACCTAGGTAAAGCCTTGTTTGGCTCATTGTTAGTCTCCGTTTTGATTGCCCTTTGCAACGTCGGGGCTTACCAACACATTTTAACGGGTCAACCGGCTATTGTACAAGATTTGACCGCTCGAAATCACGCCGCCATAGAAAAGCACTTTGCTGCTCCTTATACGGAATCTGAAGTCAC
>JBJOHK010000097.1:0-4270 GCA_046047755.1 Bacteroidota bacterium
GCATTAACAGACATCGAGATCGACCGGGTCATTGAAATGGCCTGGGAAGACCGCACCCCTTTCGAGGCCATTGAAGCCCAGTTTCAAGTTAGCGAATCTGAGGTTATTGCCCTAATGCGCAGCCAGCTCAAACGAAGCAGTTTCAATCTGTGGCGAAAGCGGGTAAACCAGGGCATATCCCAAAAACACGCCGCCCTGCGTAGCGATGATATCTCCCGCTTCAAATGCACCCGTCAGCGCATCATTAGCAACAACAAAATCAGCAAGCGCTAAATAAAAAACCCGGACCTTGCGGGCCCGGGCTCTATGCAAATCAAATGCTGATTAGCCTTTGACCATTTGAACGTCGATGTTCAAACGAACGTCTTCGCTAACCAATACACCACCCGCTTCCAAAGGAGCGTTCCACGACAGACCCCAATCTTTGCGATTGATGGTTCCGCTCAAGGTAAATCCTGCTTTGGTATTCCCCCAAGGATCTTGACCAATGCCACCGAACTCCACCTTCAAAGCCACAGGCTTGCTCACGCCCTTGATGGTCAAATCACCGGTCAACTCAAAGTCGCTTTCCGAAACCTTTTTCATGCCGCTAGACTGAAAAGTCAATTGACCGTGGTTTTCAGCGTCAAAGAAATCAGCTCCCTTCAAGTGACCGTCGCGATCAGCGTTGCCAGTTGAAATAGAAGATGCTTCAGCGCTGAAAGAGAAAGAAGACAATTCGAGGTTGTCGTCTTCCATTTCACCACTAGCGATGAACTGTTCGAAACGTCCAGAAACGTTGCTGAACATCATATGTTTCACTTTGAACCCAATCTCTGAGTGGGTTGGGTCGATGGTCCAAGTTGTTTTTGCCATAGTTGAATACAAAACAACTATGACAGCCATTCGTTTGCCTTGACCTAGGGTAAGAAATTCATTTACCCGCCACCTCGCGGCGTACCCGACTCAAGCTCTCCGGAGTAATGCCAAGGTAGGAGGCGATCATCCACTGGGGGACACGTTGCGTTAGGTCAGGATAAGCCTGAACAAATTCCTCGTATCGCTGCCGGGCCGAGGTGCCAATCAAGGAATAAACACGGCGGTACAGTTGAAACACTCGTCGCTGTAGCAGTTGATCATGAAAGGCTCTAAATTCCTTGCTCATTTCGCTGGCCCGTCCAAAAAAGCCCTTATCGAGCTGCACCACCCATGAATCTTCTTGGGCATCCAAAAAAAATTCAGCCGGCTGGTTTTGGTTGAAATTGTTCCGGTCTGAAATCCACCAATTCTCAGGGGCGAATTGCAGAATGTGCTCTTTTCCTAGTTCATCAATGGTGTAAAAACGCAACAATCCTTGTTCGACGAAATAGATGTACTCGCCCACAGCACCCTGGGCCAAAATGACTTCACCCTTTTTAAAAAACTTCAAAGAAACCAAAGGCAGCAAGGCCTCTACATGCTCGGGCAAGACATCGGCTCGTTGGGTCAAATATTCGCGGAATTTGCGAAACTCGGGGGCCATTTGTTTTGCATTTTTCGCCATTCTTTGAGCAAGTTTCTTATACAAATCTCGGTATTCGCGAGAAGCAAATCGAATCCAATCTCTACTTTCGCATAGCATCATTTGATAGTATCATGAAGCCTCCTTTTCAAATAACCCAGCAAATTCTTAAGCTCTCGGCGAGTATCAGCGGCCTTCTTGGCCAATTGAAGGGGCTGCACTACGACCGCCCCTCGCCTATACTGCGCAGGCAAAACAACATACGCTCCATTCAAAGTTCTTTGTTCATCGAGGGCAATAGCTTGAGCGAAGACCAGATCACCTTCATCATGAATGGAAAGCGGGTGTTGGGGCCCGCCAAAGACATATTAGAAGCAGAAAACGCTTTACACGTTTACGAGAATTGGAACCGTTGGGATCCCCCTTCAAGAGGCCCACGCCATGCTGATGCGCGAGCTTGTGCAGAGCCCAGGCCAGTACCGATCACACGGAGTCGGAGTAGTCAAAGGCGAGGAGGTCATTCACATGGCCCCTCCAGCCAAGTTAGTACCCCAACTGATGGGCGATTTGTTTGGCTATTTGAATGATCCAGACAATATGATCCTGATCAGCAGCTGTGTTTTTCATTACGAATTTGAGTTCATACACCCTTTTGCCGATGGAAACGGTCGAATGGGCCGACTTTGGCAGACCTTACTATTGGCCAGCGAGCACCCCGTATTTGGAGCCATTCCCTTGGAATCAATCATTGCACGACGACAAAAAAGCTATTACGACACCTTGGAAATTTGCGACAAAAAGGGTGAATCAACCGAATTTATTGTGTTCATGCTCGAGGCAATCAAAACGGCCCTTGAGGAATACCTGCAAGAGCAAACAAGGAACAAGAGCCAGGAAGAGAGGGTGCGTTATTTCTTGCTGGGCGAGCACAAACGCTTTCAACGCATCGACTACTTGCGGGAATTCCCAGAGCTCTCTTCGGCCACAGCCAGCCGCGACCTAAAGTATGCCGTAGACCGAGGCTTTATTCAAAAATCAGGCGATAAGCGATTGACCGAATACCGCATTAAGGCCTAATCAATTCGTATCCAACCCGCTGTATATTGCCAAGGTATGCAACCAACTATTGAACTCAACATTGTGGCCATCTTACTAGCTGTAGCAGGGGCCTTCAGCTTCAACATGATTTATTACAGCGTCCTATTTGGTAAAACCTGGCGAAAGGAATTGGGACTTCCGGAAGATGAAAAACCTACGCCGAAGCAAATGTTCAGCAGTCTAGCCCTCAACATCATTGGGCTATTTCTCATGGTCTGGGTGTTTGATCACAACATACAAGCTTGGGATGCGCGCTCATGGGGACACAGCGAACCTTTTATGCCTGATGCAGCGGCAGCGGCCATCGGGGCCATTCTGACTTGGTTGGGATTTTTTGTTCCCCAAGACATGAACAAGGTCATTTTTCACGGCCGCAGCTGGAAGTTGTTCTTTATCGACACCTTCAGCAACTTGTGCAGCCTGCTGATTGCCGCCTACATCTTGGTGTTCCTCTAATTTCTTAAAGCCCCAACCTCATATCGACGAGTACAGGAAAGTGGTCTGAGGGGTAAAGTCCGTGTGTGCTTTCGGGAATGATACCGTGTTTGAGAACGGTCCAGTCGCGGGTCGCAAACACATAATCGATACGGCGCTCATGGGGCTTTCCGTATTGAAAGGCATTGAAAGTGCCGTGAATGGGCTCTCCCCAAGGGGAGCCCGTATAGTGCCATTGGGTTGATTCCCATGCTTCTTGCATGTGCGAAGACAAGAAGCGAATGGGCTCCTCTTCAGGGAGCAAGTTCAAATCGCCCATCAACACTACTGGGTATCGGAATTTCTGATACTGTTGCACTACCGCCCATAATTGTTTGGCAGCCTTGGCCCGAGCCTTGGCTCCAACGTGATCAAAATGGGTATTCAGCACGCACAAGGTTCTACCGTTATTGAGATCTTTGAGCAAAGCCAATGTGGCTATGCGGGGCAAAGCCGCATCGTAGGCCACAGAGGGCTCCTGAGAATGCTTCCCCAACCAAAAGGTCTCGCTGTAGAGGCAAGAAAAACGATCTCGGCGATAGAAAATGGCCGTATGTTCACCCCGGCTGTCGCCCGAGTCTCTGCCCGTACCCACCCAGTGATAAACCTCAGCCAAAGATTGGGTTTCGGGGGTCAACCCGGCGCGTGAACAGGACAAACGATGCAAGCTATCGCTGGCCACAAAACCTTCTATATCCATCAATTGGCGATACAAACCCTCTTGGGTTCCCAAAACATCAGGCTTCATGCGCTGAATCTGATCGATGAGGTACAAAAAGCGTTGATCCCAAGCATTGGGTCCATCAGCGGCACCGGCATAGCGCAGGTTGTAGGTCATGAAGCGGTAAGCCCCTTCAGGGGTGCCCGGCATAGGAAGACGGTAGGTAGAATCGGTTGCAGCAGGCACGATAGGCCCTTCAACTAAATTGTGTTGACCTTTCAACCCGGCCCCCATCAACATGAATGCTATCAAACCCCAGGCTCGCATGTCTACTGGCAATGTTCGTCAAAAAATCTCAGTGCGGGCATGATTTCACTGGACCAATAGTCCCAGTTATGCTCTCCGTTGGCAAACGAATATTCCAAGGAACCCATTTCCCGCAGGTCCAATTCCCGAACCAAGGTTCGGCTATGGCCAATGGGAACCACCTGATCGCCATTCGAGTGGGCCACATAAACCGCGCAACTGGGTCGGTAGCTCGCGGCACCTAACAAGTG
>JBJOHK010000098.1:0-17331 GCA_046047755.1 Bacteroidota bacterium
CGAGCGTGTCCACCTCTTCCCATCCCGAACAGAGAAGTTAAGCCGCTCAGCGCAGATGATACTTGGGTAAAACCTGGGAAAGTATGTCGCCGCCGACTTTAATAAGACAAAAACCCCGACCCTTTGGTTGGGGTTTTTTGTTTATACTCGGCACAAAAAAAGGGCCTTTTAGGCCCCTGAGAATTGAAAAATGGCGATCACTCGTGCTTGAGAAGGCGTTTAGCCTCTTGATAAAGCGCTTCTTGCTCATCGAAACTCAAGTCTGCTATGCTTTTTCCTTGTGCTTCTGCCAGGTCTTCCATCTTTCTGAATCTGACATAGAATTTTCGGTTGGTCCTTTCTAAGGCATCGTCAGGATGAATGTTGGATAGCCGTGCCCAATTGATTAAGGCGAACAGATAATCTCCAAATTCCTCCTCCTTGTGTTCGGCGGTTTGAGCTTCCTTTAGCTCATTCCATTCTTCTTCAATTTTATGGTAGGCTTCTTCAGGTGTATGCCAGTCAAAGCCTACCTGTGATGCCTTTTCCTGCATACGATAAGCTTTGATGATTCCGGTTAGTCCTTTAGGAACGCCATCCAATACCCCATTTTTTTTATTGCCTTTTTCTTTCAGTTTGATCTGTTCCCAGTTTTGTAAAACGGTTTCAGCATCGTCGGCAAGTACATCTCCATAAATGTGCGGATGTCTTCTTATGAGTTTGTCAGTGAGTTGTTGGCAAACATCACCCATATCAAAGGTTTGGGTCTCTGAAGCAATTCTTGAATAGAATACAATGTGCAGGAGTAAATCTCCCAATTCCTTTTTTACCTCCTCGCTGTCATTGGCCAACAGGGCATCGTTCAATTCGAAGGTTTCTTCAATGGTTAGGGGGCGAATGCTAGCCCATGTTTGTTTTTTATCCCATGGGCATTGTTCCCGTAGTTCATCCATGACATCCAACAATTTATTGAATGCCTGTAGGGTTTCTTCTCGGTTCATTATTTATATGTGTTGTATTCCAATACTAAATCCATAAGGCACAGGGCCAACATGGATTCGACGATGGGTACGGCTCTAGGAACTACGCAGGGATCGTGTCTACCGTTTACTTGAATGGAAACGGGACGTCCCTCATGGTCAATGGTTTTTTGTTCCTTTTGAATGCTTGAGACAGGCTTGAAAGCCAATTTCCCCGTTAGGGGTAAGCCGGTGCTTATGCCCCCAATGCTACCGCCTGAATGATTGCTATGGCTACTGGCAAGCTTTTTTTCATCGGGTATCCAAGAGTCATTGTGCTCAGATCCCCGGAGTGTGGATGCTTTGAATCCATCGCCGAATTCCAAGCCTGTGGTCGCGTTGATGTTCAATAAGTACAATCCCAATTCAGCTTGAATTTTGCCAAATACGGGTTCTCCAACTCCTATGGGTAGGCCTTCTGCTCGGAAGGCAATGATACCCCCCAAGCTGTCTCCTTCTTCCTTGGCTTTTTCAATAGCATGAATCATGTTGTTGGCCGTCTTGGAGTCTGGGCAGCGCACAGGGTTAGACTCAATGTCTGACAAAGACGGCATTTCATTGATTTCATGCATGGCGCAATGCTGAATTTGATGAACCCAGGCTCTGACGTGAATACCTTGATTTTCCAGCCATTGCATGGCTAGAGAACCTGCCGCAACCCAAGCGGCTGTAATCCTTGCACTGCTGCGACCACCCCCTCGAAAATCTCGAATACCGTATTTGGCTTGATAGGTCAAATCAGCATGCCCAGGGCGGAAAATATCAGATAGATGATCGTAGTCGCTTGATTTTTTTTCTTCGTTGGCGATGAAGATGGCCAGGGGAGTGCCAGTGGTTTGTCCCTGGAAAACACCCGACATGAATTGACATTCATCGCTTTCTGAACGCGAGGTGGTCAATTCGCTCTGGCCAGGCCGTCTGCGAGCCATTTGGCGATCTAGAGCTTCAAAATCGATGTGGAATTTGGCCGGAAATCCATCCAATACGGCTCCAACTCCAATTCCATGGCTTTCGCCAAAGCTGGTGAGAACGAGATTTTTTCCTATGCTGTTTCGGGCCATTTCTTATTTCCAATCAAAGTTAAGGTCCTTGAGTCCTGCCCAAAAATGGGGGAATGACTTATTTACGCTTTGGGCTTCGCTTAGGTGTATCGGTTTGGCCGCTGCGAATAGGGCAAAAGCCATAGCTATTCTGTGGTCTTGAAAGGTCTCTATGTGGGCGTCTGATTTCAGCACTTTTGGATATTTTTCAATGTACAATTGGCCGTTCGTATAGTTGTTTTTAATGCCCAAAGCCGAAAAATTCTGCATCAAAGCTTCTATTCGGTTGCTCTCCTTGTATACCAAGTTTTCAATTCCTTTCAAACAAAGGCGTTCGTTTTTAAAGGCATAGGCACAAGCTATGGCGGGAACAGAATCAGGCATCTGGGAAAGATCCAGAAGATGAGGGGGAGTTTCCTTATTCCTTTTTGCCGGAGATAACAGCAGCCCGTCGGCTGTTTCTGAAGTGTCAACGCCTAATGCTGCGTAGATATCTTGTATTCCACTATCGCCTTGCCAGGAATCCTTGCGAAGTCCGGGCAATTCGATTTCCGTACAATTAAGGGCCAAGCAAATGTTGTAAGCGAATGCGGCAGAGCTCCAGTCGGGTTCGATGCAGATTTCATTTGGCGCAGCTGCATCCGTCCAGGTTAGGGTTAGTATATCGCCATTCAAATGCTGCTGGATACCAAAGGCTTCCAAAACCTTAAGGGTCATATCAGCATAGGGTTTGGATGGGAATTCAGAAGGATAATGCACCCTACACGAATTCCCTCGCCCATGAATAAACGGAGCAATCAACAGAATGGCAGAAAGATATTGACTAGACTCGCTAGTGGAAACCTCCCACAAAGTTCGAGGGGTTAATTCGGCCTCTACCGTATAAGGGAAATGGATGAGAGGCTTCAAGCCTAGACAATTAATGAGCTCTTTCATGGGTCTTTCCCGCAAACGCGCTCCAGCATCTACCGTGCTGTTCCAAGAAAGAGCAGCGGCTAGGGCTATGAAAAAGCGAAGAGGGGTGGCCCCATCTTCAAAATGTACATTTTCTGGCTGTTCAATGGCTTGCAAAAGGGCTTGTGTGTCAGTCGAAGTAGATAGGTTTTTCAACTGACACTCGGGCGCATATAGCCGTTGGGCTAGAATGTACCGGTGAGATAAGCTTTTGGAGCCGGGAAGGACCCAGCGGTAATGGTCTTTAGGCTCATTGGGCTGAAATACCAATACAGGCATCAGTGTGGCAAATTTTGGTATTGAGTAAGGGCCCAAGACAAGATGTTGGGCGAAACTAAATCAGAGAATCGCACATCTCCAATTTGTCGAGGCAGGCTGAATCGCCATTGGTTATTTAGGTTCTTTTTGTCTTTTTGGAGGTAGGCAAAAAGTCGCTCATTATCTTGAGTGTCCCAATTTAAATGGGGGAAAAATTCATCAATACGGGTGGTGATAGCCTGCCCGTGCTGCCGGCTAATCAGATTCATGCGAAAGGCCACAAGGGCTTCGATGGCCAAGCCATGAGCTATAGCAATTCCATGCTCAATGGGTGTTCCTTGGTCCCTGTAAAAAGACTCCAAGGCATGGCCAACTGAATGGCCTGCATTCAATTTTTGTCTCAATCCATTGTCGCGAAAGTCGGCATCAACGATGCTTTTTTTAACCGCTGTGTTTTTAGACAATAAGGCGGCCCACTGCGCAGGATTCTCAGGCCAACTCTGACATTCCGACCACAGGGGCTCGCCAGCTAACAAAGCATGTTTGGTGATTTCTCCCCATCCGCTGAGAAGCTGAGACTCGGGAAGAGTGGCTAGGAACTCACTGCTGATGTATACCCGCTGTGCGGTCTGAAAGGTGCCAATGTAATTTTTTATGACCCCAAGGTTCAAGGCCGTTTTTCCTCCAACTGCGGCATCGACCATGGCTAATAGGGTAGTGGGGATGTTCCAAAATTCCAGGCCTCTCATAAAGGTGGAAGAACAAAAGCCTGCTGCGTCCAATAGGGCGCCTCCTCCCAGTTGAATCACTAGCGTATCTCTTGAAACGCCCGCTTCGGCCCATTGTTGCCACAATTGATCGGCTGCCTGAATGGTTTTGGCCTCTTCGCCATCTGGTAGGAAAAAAACTCGAGACTTATCCGCGTAAGGGAAGAGCGATTGAAAGAGTTTCCAAACCGTATTTGAGCTAACCCATATGACAGGGCGGGAAGCAGAAAGTAAATCTCTCTGCAGCGTATCGGCGATATGCTCGCCGTGCCAAATCATGAACGAATTTTATCGTAACGTTGGCCGTTGCTGGGGTCTAAATTGCCCAGCAATTTCAAAATGCTAGTCTTTTCAGCCGAATTTCCACCCTTGTAAATCTCAACTAGTTCGGGCCATTTGGTTTGAAAAAAGACTTTTTGAATCATGCTGTTAGGAACCGAGCGGTTGAAGTCTTCTAGGGCTTCCAAGCTTTCTGTAATGGCGGCTCGACCTGCTGCTGGATCTTCGTGCAATTGGTCCATACCCGTTCGGTGGTACTGATAGTACAAGGTGTGAATGGGGGCGAACCGAGGATTGTTAAAGCTTTCTGACAAATAAAAGCGATTGCGCATGCCTTTGCCGTCGGTTTGCATCCAGCCAATGGTGGTACCCATGGTATTGACAATGTTTTGTGCCTTTGAAAAGTAGGGAGCTCCACCATTTTCAGCAAAAGAGTCGAACTCGATGCCTAGGGCTATGTTCAAGTAAAAGGCTATTAGGGAGGTTAAATCACTCAGATTCTGATTCTCTTGGTAATCCAGTGGGTCAAATTCTCGATAGGTGAAATAACAATCTTCGTCGGTGAAGGAAAGCAACGTACTCGTGTACATGCTTCCAAAAACTGGCCTGGTGACTTGGAATTGCAGGCTGCTTTTGATTTCATTGCGCTCATTGATGCTTTCAATGTTGAAGAAGAAGGATACTCGAATTCTCTCATTCGGTGCGAAAGTGGTTTCGGTCCACTTGCGGTTGTTGATGAACTGCTGAATTTCCTGTTGCAAAGTTTGAAAAATCTGCTTGTCACTTTGGCTGATATTTTCCTTGGCTGCATTCACCTGAACAGCGGCTAGAAATTCTTGGGCCTGGCTCTTGGGAGCAAAGGCCAGGAAAAAGGCAGCGGTCAGCAGCAGGTATTTCAAGCGTAAAACCATTTTTCTAAGGTATCTATTATTGTTTGAGCAATGCGGCTCTTTTCTTCGGTTTTTGTTTCATGGCGTTGGCCCTGGGCGCCCAAGATTAGTACTTGGTTGGTCTGGGTGCCAAATCCTGAATGGGGACCTGTTTCATTGATAACGATGGCGTCCAAGCCTTTCGTTTGCAATTTGGATTTTCCGTAGGTCTCGGCCTCTTGAGTCTCGAGCGCAAATCCAATCACCCTTTGCCCTTCGGGTCTATTGCTTGATAAATCGCGAAGTATATCGGCATTGGGAATCAAGTCCAAGGTCCAGTCCTTTTCAGATTTTTTGATTTTTTGATTAGCGGCTTGGACGGGTCGGTAATCGGCTACGGCAGCGGCCATGAAAATCCAATCGCACTCGCTTTGGTATTTCAAGCAGGCGGCGTGCATTTCAGCGGCTGATTCAACTCGATGGGTTTGGATCCAGTGAGGTACTTCAAGGTGGGTTGGTCCTAAGACCAAATGAACCGAAGCTCCTTGGTTGGCCAATGCTTTGCTTAGCTCAATGCCCATTCGGCCGCTGCTTCGGTTTCCAATGAAGCGAACGGGGTCAATGGCTTCGTGAGTGGGTCCCGCTGTAATCAGGATGGTTTTTCCACTCCAGGCCGAGGCTGAGGGGCAGAAATGCTCGATCAAAACTTGGGTGATCTCTTCGGGTTCAGCCATGCGTCCTTTTCCTATCAAACCACTAGCCAAGGGGCCTTCATTGGGTTCAATGATGCTGTGACCTGCTTTCTCCGCGAACGATTGCAAATTGGTTTGAACGGATGAATGGGTATACATGTCCAAATCCATCGCTGGAGCAATCCAGACGGGACAACGGGCTGAGAGGTAGGCCGTCGTTAGTAGATTGTCGCATTGGCCATTGACCAATTTAGCTAAGGTATTGGCCCCACATGGGGCAATTAGGAATGCATCGGCCCACAAGCCTAAGTCCACATGGTTGTTCCATGTTTTGGCTTCTGGGTCGAAAAAGGGAGTAATGACGGGATTTTCAGAAACCACCGAAAGTGTTTCGGCCGTAACAAAACGAAGGGCCATCTCTGTGGTGATGACCCGCACGTTGGCTCCTTGCGCTTTGAGCAAGCGAACAAGGTGAGGGGTTTTATAGGCCGCAATGCCGCCGCTAATCCCCAGTAAAATGTTTCGGCCTTTAAGCGCCGGCTTCTGTAGCTGGAGCATCGGGGAGCCTCCAGTATGTTTTTTGGTCTACGAATTCTTGAGTGGCCTGCAAGGTGGGCTTAGGCTGACGCTCGTACATCAAAGAGATTTCGATTTGCTCGCGATTCTCTTGGATTTCTTCCAAGTTGTCGATGTCGTTTACGAAAGGCTCCAAACGGCCGCGCAATTCTTCTTTTTGCTTTTCAGCAATTTGATCGGCACGACGGGATAGGATGACGGTGCTCAAATACACGTTCTCGGTTTCGGCTTCAACCTGACGCAAGTCACGGGTAATAGCGCTATTGGGATCGTTGATCATAATATAGATTTCAATTGTTGTATATCGGATTGGATGCGCTGAGACAAATTCAGAGCTTCTTGGTAGTGTTCTCCGGTTTTGCCGTTGGCGTAATAATAGTCGTCCCAGGCTAATTTGGCTTCTTCCAAACGTTCCAAGCGTTTGATTTCAACCGAACCTGAAGCATACTGGTATTGGGCTTTAAGGGCCAAGAATTCCAATTCTTCCTTTTGGGGAATATCGGGGTATTGCTTGATGGCATTTCGAGCGGCGTAAACTGCCGCTTTGAATTGCTCCATGCGGTAATATTGAATGACCCACTCGTATTCCTTTTGCTGCAACCGATGTCTCAAGTCATCGATATGTGCGTTGACCTTGGTTACATATTCAGAGTTGGGGTAGTAATTGACAAATGTCTGAAGCGCTCCAATAATGTGTAGCGTTTGGCTTTGGTCTAAGTCGTACTCGTCAACTTCTAGTACATCGCAATACAAGGCCATGTAGGCGCATTCGATAGAGCGAGGGCTACGGGTAAAACTCTCGGTAAAATCCTTGAAAAACATGGAGGCATAGCTGTAATCATGCATACCGTAATAGGCGTAGGCCGTGCGGTAGTATATGAGTTCCATGCTGTCCGTGTTTTTGTAGTAATCGCGCAACTGTTCAAGCAAGGGCAGGGCTTTGCTGTAGTCTTCTTGCTCGTACAATTCCATCGCTAGACTGTACTTCATGTTGGGGTTGCTCGACTTGTAAACTTTATTGTAGTCTGAGCAGCCTCCGATGACCAGAGAAATCAGGACTGTCGCTATGGCGAAACGATTGCGCATTCGAATCGGCAAAAGTACAACAAAATCAGGGCTTCTACAATGTTTTTAAGCCGTCCTTTTTGGGGTTAAAAACTTGTTTACAAGAGGTTGGGATCGCAGCCTAAATTTGTGCCTTTATGAGATCAACAGTTGAATTGCAATCGATGGCCTCTCAAGTGCGTCGAGACATTGTTCGCATGGTGCACGCGGTTAATTCGGGTCACCCCGGTGGGTCATTGGGTTGTGCCGATTACCTGACCGCCTTGTTTTTTCGCTACATGAAGCACCAAGCCGCTCCCTTCGATATTCAGGGCAAAGGTCAGGATGTCTTTTTCTTGAGCAACGGTCACATTTCCCCTGTTTTTTACTCAGTTCTCGCTCGAAGCGGGTATTTTCCGGTTTCTGAATTGGCTAGTTTTAGAAAAATTAACACCCGCCTGCAAGGCCATCCTACCACCCATGAAGGTCTGGAGGGCGTGCGCATCGCTTCTGGCTCTCTGGGTCAGGGTTTGAGTGTAGCCACTGGAACGGCTTTGCAAAAGAAATTGGATAATGATTCAAGCACTGTTTGGGTTCTAACAGGCGATGGCGAATTGCAAGAAGGTCAAATTTGGGAAGCCGTAATGTTTGCCGCCCACAACAGGGTTGATAACATGATTGTGGCCATTGACTTCAATAAACAACAGATCGACGGTTCGACAGAAGATGTAATGGGTTTGATAGAGTGGACTAGCAAGTTTGAAGCTTTTGGTTGGGCCGTTCTGGAAATGGACGGGAACGACTGGAACTCTATGGATACGGTGATTCCTCAAGCACAAGCTTTGTTAGGGCAGGGTAAACCCATTGCCATAGTCATGAAGACCGAGATGGGTCAAGGTGTTGATTTTATGATGGGTACCCATGCTTGGCATGGCAAGGCTCCCAATGATGAGCAGTTGGCCAAGGCTTTGGCTCAATTGCCCGAGAGCAGCGACGGAGATTATTGATCGTATGAGGGGCCTCAAACATAGCTTGTTAGCCCTTTTGGGAATATGCAGTTTGAATCTTCAAGCTCAGGTTCCGAATGCCTACCCCGGGCAAAAAACCCGAATATTATTCTTGCTCGATGGCAGCGGCAGCATGTTGGCCACCATGGGCAGCAGCAACCGTTGGGCAGTGGCCGTTCATTTGATGGGTAAGGTAGTGGATACCTTGCGCACAGTCGGCGATGTAGAAGTAGGTTTGCGTGTTTTTGGGCATACTCAGCCCAATGAAAAGCACGATTGTTACGACACTCGTTTGGAGGTTCCCTTTGAGCCCTACAATCACAAGAAGTTCTTGCAGCGTTTGTCCATGATTAAACCCTTGGGCTACACGAGTATCACTCAATCCCTCTTGGCGGCGGCCAAAGATTTTCCGGAAGACGCGACGGCCCGCAACATCATTGTCATCATTACGGATGGCATAGAAGAATGTGGGGGTGATCCCTGTGCCGTGAGCGAGGCCTTGCAGAAAAAGGGCATCATTTTGCGTCCTTTTATTGTGGGTTTGGGTACCGATAGCGAGGAATTTAGAAATGCTTATTCCTGCGCGGGGCGGTATTACAATGCCGAGAGCCCTGAGCAATTTCAAAAAGTATTGGGAGTGATCATCAATCAAGCTTTGAATAACACGACCGTGCAATTCAATTTGCTGGATGCCGATGCGCGCCCTCTAGAAACGGATGTGCCTTTGTCCTTGTACAATGCCGATAACGGTCGATTGTTGGATGCCTATGTGCATACGATGAACGGCAAGAATTTGCCCGATACCTTGTACTTGGATCCCATTCTTCGTTATCGTGTCGTGGCCCATACTTTGCCTCCCGTATCTACGGGAACGGTAGAAATCATTCCGGGCCGCCACAACACCATCCCCTTAGAAACTCCCCAGGGCGATTTGGAAATTAAAATTGGGGGAATCAATAAATACGGGCGTTTACAAGCCATTGTTAGGCAGCACGACAGCATGGCCACCATCAACGCCCAGTCGGCCAATACAGTAGAGCGGTATTTGACGGGTTCTTATGATCTAGAGATTCTCACGACTCCTCGTTTGTATTTCTATAATGTTCCCATAAAGTCAAATAGAACCTATACCATCGAATTGCCAGCCCCCGGTCAATTGCAAATGACCTTGGGTCGAGACTTGGTGGGCTCTGTGTTCGAATGGAAAAACAACCAAATGGTGTGGGTGATGGATATAGCAGGCAACATGGGAAAGACCTTGTACGCCATGCAGCCTGGAACCTACAAACTTGTATATCGATTCAAGGGAGAAACCCGAACGCTGTATTCTAAGCAGCAATTTTTTACCATCCAATCTGGAACCAATACTAGCATAGCACTCTAAACCTATATGAAACATTACGAAATTCTCGGTAACAAAGACACCCGCAGCGGCTTCGGAGCCGGTTTGCTCGAAGCTGGCCAATCGAACGAAAATGTGGTAGCTCTTTGCGCCGATTTGACAGGTTCACTCATGATGAACGCTTTTCAAGACGCCTTTCCGACTCGCTTTTTCCAAGCGGGAATTGCTGAGGCGAATATGATGGGTGTTGCGGCTGGTTTAGCCTTGGGTGGCAAGGTGCCCTTTACCGGTACCTTTGCTAATTTTTCAACGGGTCGAGTGTACGATCAAATTCGTCAGAGCATTGCCTACAGCCACAAGAATGTGAAAATTGCGGCTTCTCACGCCGGATTGACTTTGGGCGAAGACGGGGCTACTCACCAAATTTTAGAAGATATCGGGTTGATGAAAATGCTACCCGGAATGACCGTAATCAATCCCTGCGATTACAATCAGACCAAAGCGGCTACCAAAGCCATTGCCGAAATGGATGGTCCGGTCTATTTGCGATTCGGTCGTCCAAAATGGCCTGTTTTCATTAGTGAGGATACTCCCTTCATCATTGGCAAAGCCTTGATGCTCAATGAGGGTACTGATGTTTCCATTTTTGCCACTGGTCACCTGGTTTGGAAGGCCATCGAAGCGGGTCACGTACTAGCGGCCAAAGGCATTTCAGCTGAGATCATCAACATCCATACCATCAAGCCTTTGGACGAAGAAGCGGTGCTCAACTCCGCTCGCAAAACGGGTTGTGTGGTAAGCTGCGAAGAGCATCAACGTCACGGCGGATTAGGCGATAGCATCGCCCAGTTGTTGGCGCGCACTGAACCCAAACCTATGGAATACGTAGCGGTGAACGATTCATTCGGAGAAAGCGGAAAGCCCGAAGAATTGTTGGTTAAATACCATTTGGATACTCCAGATATTGTAGAAGCCGCATTGAAAGCCATCGCCCGTAAGGGTTGATTGCGGCCCTTCAGTTTACCATGAATACCCGTGATCTGGTTTTGCGTTTTGCTGCTTCTGAAGCAGCCGCAGAACTGAGTCAAGCCTTGTCTTCGGGAAGCAGAAAATTGCACCTTCAAGGCCTTTGTGGCAGTGGTGCTGCCATGGCCGTAGCCGGTCAATTTGCTCAGCAGGCCAACCCAGTATTGGTGCTGTTGCCAAGCAAAGAGGAAGCCGTCTATTTCAAAGCCGATTTAGAGAATTTACTGGCTCCGCAGCCCGTTCATTTTTTGCCCGAATCGTATCTCAAGCCGTATCAATCGCTGCGCGAAAATGCCAGTGCCGTGCAGGAGCGCATTGAAACACTCAGTGCATTGCGCAAATCTGAGCATCCTATTTTGGTGACATATACAGCGGCAATAGCCGAGTATGTGGTGGATCGTGAAGATTTGGAAAGCCAGTCGTTTGAAGTGGCTAAAGGCCAGCGTTTAGACATTGATTTCTTGTTGGAGTTTTTGCAAGAATGCGGCTTCGAGCGTTGCGATTTTGTCTTTGAGCCCGGGCAGTTTTCATGGAGAGGAGGCATCATTGATTTATTCTCATATGCTCATGAAATTCCCTTTCGAATTGAGCTTGATGGAGATATAATCGAGAGCATACGCAGTTTTGATGTCAACGACCAGCGCTCCATCAAAGAAATTGGCTTTTTCTCATTGGTTCCTGATGTCAATAAACAAGAACGAGCCAAGCCACAATCCTCGATATTGGATTACTTTGGGAAAGAAGCATGTTGTTACTGCTTAGATCTTGAGCTTCAAGTCGAGGCGCTGGCCAAAGGCTGGGAGAAGGCCTTGCAGTTGCACCAATCAGCCATAGACCTCAAACTTGAAGAAGTTCCTGAACATCCGAAAACGCTCTGGCAGACACCCATGTCATTGATGAAGCAGATTGAGGAGCTGAAGCAAATTTGGCTGGGAGGGACTCGACCTTCGCGCTGGACCTCTGTTTCCTTTCACCAAGAGCCACAGCCCTTGTTCAGTCGAAACATGGATGGCTTGAAATCTTGGCTGCAAACCCAAAACGATGCCGGTAAAGAGACCTATGTGTTCAGTGAGAACAATAGACAAATTGAACGTTTGGCCAGTTTGCTCAACGAAGCCAATTACGAGTTGTTTCAACCCGTATATGTTGGATTGAGTGCAGGTTTTGTTGATCACGACTTGGGGCTTTCTTTGTTAACTGAACATCAGCTGTTTGACAAATACTACCGCCCACGGGGCCGTCAGAAATTCTCCTCTAGCACCAGTCTAACCCTTCGTGACTTGAAATCATTAAAGCCAGGTGATTTCGTCACTCACATTGACCACGGAATCGGTCGATTTGCGGGCTTGGAGAAAATGGAAATCGCCGGTGTGATTCAGGAAGTGGTGAGATTGGTCTATAAGGACAATGATTTGCTGTATGTCAGTGTGAATTCATTGCATAAGATCAGTAAATTTTCCGGTAAGGACGGTACAGCTCCCTCCATGCACAAACTGGGTTCTGGAGTTTGGGAGAAGCAGAAGAGAAGTACCAAGAAGAAGGTCAAAGACATTGCTAGAGAGTTGATCTCTTTGTATGCCCAGCGCAAGGCGCAAAAGGGCTATTCATTCAGCCCTGATAACTATTTGCAGCTCGAATTGGAAGCTAGTTTCTTCTTTGAAGATACGCCTGACCAGGCCAAGGCCATAGACGATGTAAAACGAGACATGGAACGAGAGCAACCCATGGATCGATTGGTTTGCGGCGATGTGGGCTTTGGGAAAACCGAAGTAGCCATGCGCGCCGCATTCAAGGCGGTTTGCGATAGCAAACAAGTGGCCGTTCTGGTGCCCACTACCATTTTGGCCCAACAGCATTACCGCAGTTTTGTGAAGCGCTTCAAAGGCTTTCCAATTCAAGTGGACTACTTGAATCGATTCAAGACAGCTAAAGAGCAAAAAGCGACCTTGGAAAAGGTAAAAAAAGGCCAAATAGATGTACTCATAGGTACGCACCGTATTTTGGCTAAAGACATTGAATTCAAGGATTTGGGTTTGATGATCATTGATGAAGAACAGAAGTTTGGAGTATCGGCCAAGGAAAAGCTGAAGGCCATGCGCGTGAATGTCGATTCATTGACCTTAACCGCAACACCCATTCCGCGTACCCTGCATTTTTCCTTGATGGGCGCACGTGATTTGAGTGTCATCAATACTCCGCCACCGAATAGACAGCCCGTACACACGGAGCTGCATACCTTCAACAAAACCTTGCTGGCCGAAGCGATTCAGCATGAGTTAGACCGGGGAGGGCAAACCTTTGTCGTGCATTCTAGGGTGCGTGATATTCATGAGATGGCACACTTAATTGAAGATGCGGTAGATGGCGTTCGTGTAGCCGTGGCCCACGGTCAAATGGAAGGCCATGTATTAGAAGATATCATGGTTCGGTTCATTGAAGGAGAATACGATGTGTTGGTGGCTACTACCATTATTGAGAGCGGGCTGGATATTCCCAATGCCAATACGATCATCATTAACAATGCCCACATGTTTGGACTGAGCGATCTGCACCAAATGCGTGGCCGAGTCGGACGCAGCAATGTCAAAGCCTTTTGTTATCTGATGTCTCCACCCTTGGTGGGTTTGCCTGAAGATTCTCGAAAACGCTTGCGTACTCTGGAAGAGTATAGTGAGTTGGGCAGCGGATTTCAAGTAGCCATGCGCGATTTGGATATTCGTGGAGCGGGCAACTTGCTGGGAGCCGAACAAAGCGGTTTCATCTCAGAAATGGGTTTTGATATGTACCATAAGATTCTGGATGAAGCCGTGAGAGAGCTCAAGCACGAAGAGTTTGCTCAACTTTTTGATTCCAAAGAAGAAGACATTGAAAGCAGAGACTGCCAGATTGATACTCAATTTGAAATGCTCATTCCTTCCGATTATGTGCCCCAAACCGCTGAGCGTTTGAGCTTGTATTCGGAGCTGTCGAATGTGAATACCGAGCTGGAATTGAAGGAGTTTGCCGCTCAATTGAAAGATCGTTTCGGGCGTTTGCCCGACCCTGTATTGGCGCTTTTGGATACGGTGAGATTGAAGTGGGCTGGAAAGCGATTGGGCTTGGAGAAAATCAGTTTGATCAACGGAAAAATGCGTTGCTTTTTCCCGCAAGACCCATTGGCCGCTGTATACCAGAGTGAGGCTTTCATATCTCTCATGGGATTTGTGGCCCAACATGCCCAAAAATTCAATGCCAAACAAACCGATAAAGCCTTCATAGTGGAAGCCTTGGGCGTGAATACCGTATTCGAAGCTCTCTATGTACTAGGAGAGTGGGATGAGTTTCGCAAAGGCTAAAAAAAGCGGCCCGAAGGCCGCTTCCTTAATTTTTCATGATGTCACTGAGATTGGGCTCTTCCTTTTTCTTGGGAGAGGTGGCTCGCTCAGTTTTGGTTTTTTTGGCCTTTTTCTTCTTCTCTTTCGGAGCTTTGGCTCCTTCAATGGGCTCAATTTCCATTTCGGTATACACAACAGGCATGTTTCGTTCATCGTAGTGTACAGCTGAAGAATCCATTCCTGCCGGCACCTTGTTTTCATAGGTCATTTTAGGTCCAATGTATCCGAGTGGGCAGCCGTTATTGCTGCGAGCTCCAAAGGTTTGGTGGCAGCTATCGTGTTTGTTGGGAATGCCATCGTGATCAGCATCTTTTCGCATGCCAATATTGATGTTAGCGCCTACGTTGAAAGATAAGTAGTCAACGGCAGAACTAAACTGGCTTCGACCCCAAACTTGCACAGGTCCCAAATTCAGAGAGGCTCCAATATTCGTGCTGATGATATTGGGTTCGCTGTTCCAGCCAAAAACACCTACACCCGCTACAACATCCAACAATTCTTTTAATTCTTGGTGATAGGTTACCTGAGTGAACGATTGATTGCCTTTGATGCCCAAACCTGAGCCGCCTACTACTTGAACTTGGGCTCGAGGGCTGATGAAGTATTCAGCGCCTAAGATCCATTGTGTGTGGAGTTTGGTTTCGTACGAAGCGACATCGGTGGTTTGGCGAGCAAACTGAGCCTTGATGGAGTCGGTGACCATGGCCATTGGGTCAGAGTCTTTCAACTGACTGGTGATGCTCGTGTCAAGTCCTGACCAGGTCCATTGAGCGGGGCCCATGCTGTGAGTCTGGGCTCCGGTGTTCCATGTGATTGAGGCGCCAAGGTTTTTAGCACTAGCACTGAATCTCCACTTCTCGCTGGCACGGTATACCACACCTAAACCCCAGGCAGAGCCATTGTTTAGGTTGCCTAAACCCGAATTTAAGGTATTGGTAATGGCCCCTTGTGCATCGTAAGCCGAATCAGTAATCTGGTTGGCGTCTATTCCGAGCAAAGAACTTCGGCCGGCTAAAGCGGCAGAGGCCTGAATTTCATAAATGGTTTGCTGGTTGTCTAGGGTTAAAATTCGAGCATAGGCCTGATCAAGCTCTAGGTGCATTAATCCGTTGAGTTTGCTGTAACTGAAGCCCACGTTTAACTTATTAGTCAAGGCGCGTCCAAAACTGAATTTTGATTCGGCATAACCCAAAACAGAAGTACCAGAGAAATCGAGATTAGCGGTCTTTCCATAATATTCTGCGTTTCCAAAGGCAATTAGACCAAGCAAATCTTTTGGGGCCGAAACATTGGCCATGCCATTCACTGTTTGCGAAAATGAAACATATGATTTGCGGGTTCCAAAGCCCAGGTTCAAACCGCTGCGAATGCCAAATTCAGCACCAAACTGGCTGCCGGGAGATTGGATGAAATCGCGTAGCGTATTCTCAGGCGATGTAGCAGGGTCAAACAGTGTGGGAAGGCTCATGCCATGAGTGCGACCCAGGCCGGTGTTGAACAAGCCCATCGTGAATCCATATTGTGGCAAGAATGCCGCGTTGTTGTCTGTGCTCAGACCCATATGGCGGTTGTTGAACTCCATTAAAGGTTGAGCGCTGATTCCACCTAAGGTGAATAAACAGAATGCGAGGCATGCAATTTTCATGTTTTTCATGTTTATTGACCGTTATATTTTCCACGGAATCCAAGGGCAATGCTCAAGTCACAATCTGAGTAGATAGAGACTGATTGTTTGCCTTGATCGTAGGTGTTGAACAAGGTGGAGAATATAATCTGAGATGCCGAAGCATCTTTGATTCCGATTTGTTTCAATAGCGCATTGTCCAAGCGAATCACCGTTGTGTTTTCGCCGGGTGTGTTGGGTTTGCCATTGGCATCAGGTGTGGCTGATGTGACAACCGTGATGTCTTTCATGGTGCCCAAAACTTGGTATTGATCGTTGCAGAAATACAGGTCAATCGTGCCTTCAAAGGGGAATCCATTGATGGTTTTGACCGTCAATTCTAAGAAGTCGAACTTCTCTGTTCCGCTCAAGGCTGTTCCAATATCAGCGGTGTCACTGATACTGAAGTCTTTGGCAATTAAAGACATGGGTATGTTAGCCTCATAGCCAATTTTCAATTTGCTGTAGCGACCCGCATGGTCGCGATAGCCTACAAATCCATCGGCATTCAATACGGCGCTGCCGTTGATGTCCATGGTGCTCGGTGGAAGAGCTAGAGCGTCAACCAACTTCGAGTTGTTTTTATTGATGGAATAAGCCGAGCTCGCTATGCTGCCCGCTTGTGCTATAGAAGGATAGGCGAAATTGAAAGTGGGCGGGGCAATGTTTACCTCTGTGCCCATGTCGTCTCGCGCAATCATGTTGAGCTTGGTTTTGATGGGCATGCCAAACCCGTTGTCAACGCTCAAAATCATCTCAGGGTTGGTCAAGCGAATGCCGTTCCCCAAATTGTTCAAAGCGGAGAAGTCCATTCCACTGATGTCAACGGCCCAGGTTTTGCTGCCCAAATAGCCATCGACATAATCGACAACGGCCGTTCCTGGATCTATATCAATGCTTACCTGGTCGGCACTGTCAAATACAACCAATTGGCCAGAAGATTGAATCGAACCAGAAATGCTGGCGCGGAGCATATTGTAGGCTTGGGCAGGGACTGAGCCCAGATGAAGGTTGGCATTGCTGAAATCAAAGGTTCCTGCTTTGCTTCCCTTAGGCAGGCTCAAAGTAGTGGCAGCCATGGGAGAACCCGATACGGTAGCATCGGGAAATCCAACCGTCAGATTGAGGATTTCTGCAAAATCAGAAGTGGCCTGGTAAGACATGCTGGCACTGCCAAAACGAACGTTTTTCAAACGGAAATCACTGTTGGGGTCGCTCAAGTCAAAGCTCAATACTTGGCTAGGAATGGATTGATTGCTGATGATGGCTTTACCGCCGTTGGCTACCCAATTGTTACCGCTCAGGCTTATGTTGATGGCGTCGCTCAAATCAATGCGAACATTTCCCGTTGAACCGGCCATTTTCATCGAGGTCAATACGATGCCAAGGTTGTTGCTCAAGGTTTGCCAAGCTAAATTAACCGAATCTTTGGCGCTAGCCCC
>JBJOHK010000099.1:0-7699 GCA_046047755.1 Bacteroidota bacterium
GATGCCTATTTGCGCGGCGATGGCTTGGATACGCTAATCATTCGTTTGCATTCCTCGTACTGGGAGGCCCAGCGGGCGAATCAGCCGGTTCGCTTGCACTACCCCAGTGAAAAACTTCAGAGTTTGCATTTGCGGCAGCCGGCTTATCTGCAGGGTTGGGATTTTTGCCGAGCTCTGCCCTGGGTTGGGCTTATGAAGGCCCCTGAGCTTACTGGCTTTTCTTCCGGCGGATTATCGCTATACTCTTACACCGATGAAGCGCCCTATGACAATGCTTGGTTGGACAAGCTTCTGCCATGGCAAGAGGAAGCCAAAGAAGATTATTACGGCCGTTTGCATGCCTACGATTTATTGCCTCCCGGAGCCGACATGCCCGATTACCGGTCTAGTTTTTCGGGTTTTGATTGTTTAGGCGTACAAAGCGCAGTAGAGCCCATAGAGGCGGCCAGTGATGCCATGCTGGATTCCAGTCTGCAAGGCTGGAGGCTTCTGCACAGTGAAATTTTGTTTAAGGCTCATCAGCCTGAGGTTTGGAATACGCCCGATAGAGGTCATCCGTATCGTCATGCCTATGCTATACAAAGCAAGGGGCTAAAGCATAGGGGCTACTTTGCCGTGCGTCACTTTGCCTTAGATACCCAATACGGCCGCTTTGCCTGGACCTTGAATGGTCAGCCTTTTGTTGCCAAGGGGGCCAATGTCGTATTGGGGCCAAATCGAAGCGGCCCCGTGTCGGATGAATTTTGGAGAGCCAAACTGTCCCAGTTGTCAGACCAGGGTTACAATTGCTTGCGTCTATGGGGAGGCGGTGAATATGCTTCTGAGGCATTCATTCAGGCTTGCGATTCGCTGGGTATTTTGCTTTGGCATGATTTGGCATTCGCGAATACCTTGTACCCCTTGTCTAGTGGATTTGAACGCGCCTGCCGGCGCGAAGCCCAGCAGCTAAATAGGCGCTTGTTGGGGCACCCTTCTACAGCCTTGGTTTGCGGAAATAATGAAATCGAGGTGGCCTTTTACAACTGGGGTTGGCAGGCTCAATACGGCTGGACTCCATTAGATTCCATTCAGCTTTGGGGTGATTACCTACGCTTGTTTGATACGCTTTTGCCCGCTGAAATCAGTGCGGCTTCGTATGTGCGAAGCAGCCCAATTGGCAATTGGGGCAACAGCCATCAAATGAAAAGAGGAGACAACCACGATTGGGGAGTATGGCACGGGGAGAGGCGTTTTTCAGCCCTGGATTCCTCCAATATGCCTTTTGTCAGCGAGTTTGGTTTTGCTAGTCTTCCTAATTCTCTGAGCCCAAATATGAAGTCCAATCCTCACGTGTTTCTTTACAGTTACAAAGGCTTGCATCTTCTTGAGAACTATGCTTCATGGGAATTGGGGCAGGTGAGCAATCGCTGGGAATTCTTGGCTTTTGATTCGTTACAGTTGGAATGGGAAATGCAACAATTTGCTGACCAAACCCAATTGTTGCAAGCCCTGTATATGGATAGAGCCATTCGGCATCACCGAACCCAGCTATACGCGGGAGCTTTGCCCCAAATAGAGTTGATCTACATGGGTAGAGATATCAATGCCAGCGGGGCCTTTTTGCCGGTCTGCCATGGGGCTTTGGCTTGGCAATTGAATGACGTTGACGAGGCCATTTCTTGGAGTTTGTACGATCTTGAGAACAGCCCAAAACTGGCCGTTCATGCAGTAGCGGAGGCCTTTGCTCCCATTGTTATCAGTCTAGAAAATGGCAGCCAAGATCCTGAATTGCGGTTGGCCCTATCGCCTGTAAGGCCAGAAAATAGCCACAATGAGTACCGTTGTGTGGTAAAGGCCTACGGGCCTAAGGGGAAGGAGTTGTCTGTTTGGACATTGCCCTTGAACCCATCTGCAGAAACACCCGAAATCGTGATGGCCTACCGATTGCGCAATTTCATCTCTTTACCGGCAGAAATGGTGGCCTTATCAGCCCAATTGATCGATGAGCAGACCGATGCCATACTGGATACCTATGTTTGGAAGAATGCTGAAAAGAGTTTTGAGAAGGGACAAATCAAACGAAGCCGACAAGGGTATAAAAGCTCAGTGCCGGTGTCTTTTGGGTATTTCCCTGACAAGGGAGCGGCTCAATTTGGATGGCTACTGCCTGGGCAGCGAATGCCCTTGACTCATGGCCGTGTGGTCTTTGGGTCGTTGTTGTAAGCCCAAGTTTTACCGCTTAGTCCAAGAGGTATTCGGCATCAATTAGCTCGGCCCGCTGGTCTGATTTGATAGCAAAGTTGAACCCGGGTCTGAGGGAATAGGCACCTATTTCTCCCGTGGCATTCAGGGCGATAAACCCAATTTGGGTATGACTCCAGTCTTTGCCTCGGCGGGAGAAAAATTCGGCAATCGCTTCAATAGCGGCCTTGCAAGCTTGTCGGGGCGACAGGCCCTGAGCCATTCCTTGAACCACGCGAAAGGACCCTACCGTGCGTATCACTTCTTCGCCGTGCCCGGTGGCTGTGCATGCCCCTACGGCGCCGTCAACGTATAAGCCTGCGCCGATAATAGGGCTGTCACCCACACGGCCGTGCATTTTATAGGCCATGCCAGAGGTCGAGCATCCGCCGGCAAGAATGCCGGAAGCATCCATTCCGATCATGCCGATCGTATCGTGGTTTTCAATGTTGATCACAGGCTGGTACTCGCTCTTTTCCAGCCATTGTTTCCACTCTCGCTCACTGTCGGGTACCAATAGGTTTTCCAATGGAAATCCTTGCTCCAAGGCGAATTGCTGGGCACCGTCTCCGACCAACATCACATGAGGCGTCTTTTCCATAACCGCTCTAGCCACGGAAAGAGGAGTGGAAATGCCTTCCATGCCACAGACCGAACCGATGTTGCCCAGGTGATCCATGATGCAGGCATCAAGAGTGACCACACCATCCCGGTCAGGGCGGCCGCCAAAGCCTACGCTGCGTTCAGCAGGGTCTAATTCGCAGCGCCGAATGCCCGCTTCAATAGCGTCTAAGGTGCTACCCCCTTCTTGTAAGCGGGTCCATGCCACTTCGTTCGATTCTAAGCCGAAGCGCCAAGTGGTCAAGAACAATCCACGGCCGGAATAGGGGGCTTTGCGTTTTTTTGCTTGGGCAACTACAGGGGCTAAGCCCAAGGCACCCAGGGTCTTGAGAAAAGATCGGCGTATCATTCAAATAGGTGTTTGGCGTAGTGAAACTGTCGTGATTCCCACAGGGAAATGTGTGTCGAGGCCGCTCGGTGAAAGGCCTCTGCATTCTTCATTTCTGGTTGAGTCCATAAGGCTTCGGCAAGGGCAGGGAGCCTGGGAAGTACCATGTATTCCACTTGGCTTGAGCTTGTCATGTATTCGGTCCATACATTGCCCTGAGCCCCTAAAATAAAGGAGCTTTCTTTGGCTGACAAACCAGTAGGTATGGGGTTGTAAAGGTAGACAGAGTCTACGGGATTGAAACCGCCAATGGCCAAAGGCTCATTTTCGGAGCGGCTTTGGTAATGGTCAAAGTAACAAGGTTTCCCTGGGGTCATTATAACCGAGTGGCCGAGCTTAGCGGCGGCGATGCCTCCGGCTTCGCCGCGCCAACTCATCACACTGGCGTTGGGAGCCAAGCCGCCTTCTAAAATCTCATCCCAGCCAATGATGGTTCTTCCCCGACTATTCAAATAGCGCTCTACGCGCTGAATGAAATAGCTCTGCAATTCGTGTTCGTCGGCTAAGCCTTCATCCAATATACGTTGTTGGCAATGCTGGCATGAAGCCCACCGCGTTTTGGGGCATTCATCGCCCCCTATGTGAATGTTGGCCGAAGGAAATATGTCTAGAACTTCATCCAAAACCGTTTCCAAGAACTCAAATGTGCTTTCTCGGCCGGCACAGTACACATCATCAAAGACTCCCCAACCCGATTGTACATGGTAGGGACCCTGGGTACAACCCAGTTCGGGATAAGCCGCTAGAGCAGCCGAAGAATGTCCGGGTAATTCAATTTCAGGAATGACGGTGATGCCGCGTTGCGTGGCATAGGCCACCAATTCACGAGCCTGATCTTGGCTGTACCAAGCCCCGTAGCGAACCTGGTCAAAAGTTTGGTCGCGATAAGGGCCGTATTGGGTACTGTCTCGGAAGGCACCGATTTCGGTCAAGCGAGGGTAAGCCTTAATCTCCAATCGCCAGGCTTGGTCTTCGGTCAAGTGCCAGTGAAAAGTATTCATTTTGTATAGGGCCATTAGGTCCAGATAGCGCTTGAGAAAGTCCAAATCGAAATAATGCCGGCATACATCCAAATGCATGCCTCTGTAGGTGAATTGGGGTTTGTCTTCGATGCTCGACAGGGTAATCCCTTCTGGTGAGCCCTGAAGCGTCTGTAAAAGGGTGCCAAAGGCATAAAAGGCAGCGTTGGGACTGCTGTATTGAATACGAATACCCTTGGGGTAAAAATGAATCCTATAGGCATCGGGTTCGCCCTGCAGCGAAGAACCTTCTTGAAAGGGTTCAAAAACCAGGGCGGATTGGCCTTTTTTTGATCCCAAATCAAGTTGCAAGGGGCAAGACGAAAAATCAAAGCCTAGGTAGGTTTTCTGCTGGGCGAACTCTTTGATGTAAAAGGCATCAGCAGGGACACCCTTTACCAAAAATCGCTGTTCTTGGTAATTGACCATTTGCCCTGAGCTAGAGGAACTGGCCTGCGGAATTAAGCCTTTGATGGGGAGGGGTTTTTGCGATTGTATTCGCATTTCCGTAACCGAGGCGTCTAACGCGCGAAGGGTGCTGGATTGAGCGTTAAGTGTATGGGCTGCGGTCAAACCGAGCCAAAGCCAAAAACGGGGCATATCGGCAAGTTAACAAAACTCGGGGCTGTTGTAACTTGCCAAGCGAAAATGAACCTGTTTCGTATTGCCATGCTAGCTGCCTTTTCTTGGGTGGCAGCTGTTCAAGCCCAAGATTTTTCTTTTCAATCGGTCCAGTACAGCGATTCGACCGTTTGGTATATTCACAATCATTCTGAAAAATGGATCAAGCCCATTAGCTTGACTTTGAATTGGTTTCATCAAAAGAAAAGTTTGGTCATTTGGCCGTATAAATATGAGCCCGGATACTTTCTTCAAACCTTAGAACAAAGCAACAGTGGTCGCAATTGGTCTTGGAAATTCAAGAGTTCTCATGGGCTTTCCATCAGCGATACGATTTACCCTGGCGATAGTTTGCCGGTGCTTATCAGTGTCAATTACGATGTGAATGACCCGGATACGGTCATGCCTGCCAATATTACCCTGTATTTCAGGGATTCCATTACTAGGGGTCAAGTGGAGCATATTGTCCCGGCGGGCTCATCTTGTAGCTTTCAGCAGCTATTCTTGAGTTCCTATTTTGATAAGGCCGGTATTAAATACGGTAGCCATTATTTGCCCTCTTTGCATGAGGGTGGATGCTTGGATGCCAGTACCTGGGGCAATGCCTATTTGATGGTTTTTAATGAGCAAACCTTGAAGCCTTCATTGGCGGGAATGATGTTTCCTCGCTGTGAGGCCGGGCGCTTATGGAGCACATTCGGCTACGCCAAAGACTCCCAATTGTTCTACAGCTTTAACTTTAGCGAGACTTCCTACTTCGATAGTTTGGTAGAGGCCATTAGCCCCGGGGATTATGTGGCATTGGTGAGTTACGCGGGGGCTACTTGGAGCACTCAACATGCTTCTGCTTTGGCCAAATTGGGTTTTGATGTAAATCAGGCAGGAACCATGCAACATGTGTTGCTGGGTAGAAAGAGCCTGCCCTTAGGTCGTGCCATCTATACGGGATTTGGGGCTCCAATGGCCTCGTTGAAGTGGGTGGGCATGGATGCGGTAATGATTCCAGGCCAGTCGGGTGATTCCCTGAAACCCTATCCTGATTGCTATGAGACCTTGGTGCGCATTCACGAGCCCTACATACCTGAGGTCAAAGACACCAGCAGTTCTGGTTTGTTTGGGCCAGTGGTGCTGGAATGGAGTATTAGTCCTAATCCAGCCGATCAAACAGTTCGTTTGAATAGCCCAGTCGGTATAAGTTCATGGAATCTTATGGATGCTCAGGGTCGTTTCATCGCTGCCAGTAACTGCGGCGAAGTTTCTTGTGGCGAGCTTCCTGCCGGAGTTTACCTGATTCAAGCCAAGGGTGTTCAAGGACAGTGGTTGCCCGTGAAGCGACTAATGGTCGTGCATCATTAGCAATTTTTTTTGCATCATTAGCGTTATAGACTCGTGATTTCCATGCGTCTGCTAATCGTATTGCTCAGTTTTTGCGCCAGTTCGGCATTGGCCCAAGTGCCTGATTTGAAGGGATTTCAATCCATCGAATGCCAAGGTCATTTTGCCGTGCCTGAGCGCTCGGTCGATTATAGATGGGATTCGGGAAGGACCGTTCAAGTGCCCAAGGGGCAGTGGGAGGCTGAAGCATTGAATTTTACTTGGGATTCCTCTTGGAGCCGCATAGATATGTGCAAATGGGTGGCGCCCAAGCCCTTTGCGATGGGTGAAACCGAAGTGAGCAACCGAGAATGGTGGGAGTTTGTGCAGGCCGGAATTGATGCGGCTACGGGACATGCACCACGCAAATTTGATTACCGGCCCGATAGGACTAATGGCTCTATTGCCGATTTGGCCCGATTGCTGAACCTGCCTAATCCGGAATCGTTTGAATCTTGGAATTCGGTATGGATAGCCAACAAAGGCATTGATCTTTTTGAATTTTACGGCGAGTCTATCTTGCCTGATTACGGTAATTGGGTGAAGGATTTTCCCTTGGCTTTAATGGCGCCGTTTGACGACTATTACTTCGCTCACCCCGCTTATGCTAATTATCCTGTTGTGGGCATTAGCCAAGAACAAGCCACCGCCTTTTGCCGCTGGAAAACCGATCAATGCCGTAGCGAATTGGAAAGGTTTGCACGAAAAACCGGCATCGACGGCTGGTATGTTGGCTTGCCCTCTGAAGAACAGTTTGTGGCGGCCTCCATGTGTATGCCTGAGAAGAAAAAAAGACTAGAAGGTTATGCGCCCTATTTGCCATTTACGCGCAACAGCAAAGGGGCCTTTCTGCTGAATTACAATGCCTTTTTGGACCAAAAAGAGCCGAACAATAGCCTCATGAGCGACGGGGCATTGATTACTACGCCAGTCTATTCGTATTGGCCGAATCAGCACGGTTTGTACAACCTACATGGCAATGTGGCCGAGTGGACACGAAGCGCCGATGCGGAAACTGGGTTGTTTTTGGTGAAAGGCGGATGCTACATGGATCCAGCTCCCTGTGTTTGGGCACTGAGTCGTACGGCACTGCCGCCAAATCGCCGGGATTCCCGGGTGGGTTTTAGAATGGCACTGATTCAGAGTGGAGAATAGGTTGTTTTTACTTTGAAGGCTTCTTTTAATAATGGGGTTAGTTCGCTGCGCTCACTGATCCCAAGAGGGTAGAATCAAACCCCCGCAAAGCCGGCTGCTGCGCAGCCGTTTTTCATGTTCTTCTGGCTGCGCGCAAGTATACTTGGCTTGCCCTTTGAACATGAAAAAAGCCCCGATTTCATCGGGGCTTTGCAGGGTTTTGCAGAGAGGAAGGGATTCGAACCCTCGATACGCTTTTGGCGTATACACACTTTCCAGGCGTGCTCCTTCAACCACTCGGACACCTCTCTGTGCGGGGTGC
>JBJOHK010000100.1:0-21252 GCA_046047755.1 Bacteroidota bacterium
TTTGATAGTCTACCAAACATCGCGCTTTTATTAGCACGGGCACAAGGATTCGAACCCTGATCAACGGTTTTGGAGACCGCTATTCTACCATTGAACTATGCCCGTAAGAAAGGAGAGGCACGAAGCCCCTCCCCTCATGTATAGCTTATGCTATTATTCAATAATCTCAGTTACCTGACCGGCACCTACGGTACGACCACCCTCACGGATAGCGAAACGCAAGTTCTTCTCCAAAGCGATAGGCTGAATCAACTCTACAGTGATGGAGATGTTATCACCAGGCATAACCATTTCGGTACCTTCGGGCAAGGTGATCTCACCTGTTACGTCAGTGGTACGGAAATAGAACTGGGGACGGTACTTCTGGAAGAAAGGAGTGTGACGACCACCTTCTTCTTTGCTCAATACGTAAACCTCAGCTTTGAACTTCTTGTGAGGCTTAACAGAACCGGGCTTACAGATTACCATACCGCGACGAATTTCCGTCTTGTCGATACCGCGGAGCAACAAACCAGCGTTGTCACCAGCTTCACCACGATCCAACAACTTACGGAACATCTCAACACCGGTACAAGTAGAAGTCAATTTGGCACCGAAGCCCAACAATTCTACAGGATCACCAACGTTGATAACACCGCGCTCGATACGACCAGTAGCAACAGTACCGCGACCAGTGATTGAGAACACGTCCTCGATGGGCATCAAGAAAGGCTGATCAACCAAACGGGGAGGAACAGGAATCCACTCGTCAACAGCCGCCATCAATTCCATGATAGTAGCAGACCACTTAGCATCACCGTTCAATCCACCCAAGGCAGAACCACGAATGATAGGAGTATTGTCAGAGTCGAATTCGTAGAAGTCCAACAATTCGCGGATTTCCATTTCAACCAAATCCAACAATTCAGGATCGTCAACCATGTCAACTTTGTTCATGAAGACTACCAAACGAGGTACACCAACCTGACGAGCCAACAAGATATGTTCGCGAGTCTGAGGCATAGGACCATCAGTTGAAGCTACTACCAAGATAGCACCGTCCATTTGAGCAGCACCTGTTACCATGTTCTTCACATAGTCAGCGTGACCAGGACAATCCACGTGAGCGTAGTGACGGTTAGCCGTCTGGTACTCAACGTGAGCTGTGTTGATGGTGATACCACGCTCTTTCTCCTCTGGAGCAGAGTCGATAGAGTCGAATGATTTTTTCTCTGAAAGACCAGCCTCGGCCAATACAGTAGTGATTGCCGCAGTCAAAGTGGTCTTACCGTGGTCAACGTGACCAATGGTACCAATGTTCAAGTGCGGCTTGGAACGGTCAAATGATTCTTTTGCCATAATTGTGTGTGTTGTGTTTTTGTTTTTGAGCCAATGAGGGGAATTGAACCCCTGACCTTTTCCTTACCAAGGAAACGCTCTACCCCTGAGCTACATCGGCTGTCATGAATCAACGTGCGACAACATAACACCCGATGATTCATCGAGCGGGAGACGAGGCTCGAACCCGCGACCTACAGCTTGGAAGGCTGTCGCTCTACCAACTGAGCTACTCCCGCAAAAGTACGATAATGTGTAGTGGGGAAAGAAGGATTCGAACCTCCGAAGGCATAAGCCAGCAGATTTACAGTCTGCCCCATTTGGCCACTCTGGTATTTCCCCATTAGAACGCAATAAATTGACATTCAAGGTGATACACTATCGTACACGGAGCCACCAGTCGGGATCGAACCAACGACCTACTGATTACAAGTCAGTTGCTCTACCAGCTGAGCTATGGTGGCCTTGAGAAAGAACGTTAGAATGTCTCCCGAAGGCTACATTCCCAAAAAGGACTGCAAAAATACAGAAGTTGGGGACATAATCAAAGCTCTTTTCATTTTTTTCATCAAATTCTCTAGCGAGCCTTAGAGGCCTCAAAATGCCTTTAAATTTGCCCGTTCATGCGCCGCTTTAGAATCCCCTTAATCATCGCCATCGGTTCCCTTGTGATTTTCGCACTGTTGTGGAAAAACCAAAACCAAAGCAGCCCTTGGACTAGCGATTTGTTTCGCTTGAAAAAGGCCGAGAGCATAACAGCCATCTTGCTATCTTCCAATGACGCTTCAAAAGGTTATGTAAAATTTACCAAGAACAACAAAGGTTGGACCGTCAGTGATGGGACCCACACCTATTCTGCCGATACCCAAAGCCTCAATGACCTTTTGTTTTGGGCCATGCCCCGCTTGCATTTAAAAAGCCCAGTGCCTGATGCCTCAAAAGAGAACATCACAAGGGAACTGGCTCAAAACGCCACCAAAGCCGTATTCTATTCCAATGACAAAGCCATCCATACCATCTATGTAGGATCCCCCACTCCCACTCAGGAATCTACCTATATGTATGCCCCTGATACGGAACGGCCTTGCATCATTGAAATACCCGGATTTACCGGATACCTCACTCCTTATTTTCATACCGACATTCAACAATGGAGATCGGTATTCTTGGTTGACGCCGAAGCTTCCTCCATCAAAAGCTTGGAATTGGCCTATCCCTCTGCACCCGACCAAAGCTTTGCCATCATACAAGATCCAAGCAATTTTACCGCCCAATTGCGGACCTCATTGGAAGGAGCTGTAATCTCCGAAGCCCAGACCGGCTTGTTATTGGGTTACCTTGAAATGAGCAAACGCCTGAGCAGAGAGGCTGGAGAAAATGCCGGTATCAACAGGAATCCAGAGGCTCAAAAGGATGTATTAAATGGCCCTGTATTGGCCAAGTTAACCTACACGTTTACCGATGGCAAAAAGACTACCGTCACCCTTTATCCGATGCCAGTAGGGTCCGAAACCTATAGTTTGGATACTCGAGAAGGAAGACCCAAAATGAACGAAACCGATTTGTTTTGGGCCAGCCATTCCGACGAACCTGAACGCTTGTGGGTCGTTCAATCCTTGCACTTGCAAAACCGCTTAAAAAAACGAAGCGACTTTTTGGCACGCTAATATGGCTATGACCTTCACTCTCATTGGCGCCTTTATTGGATTTGCCTCAAGTGGCATGCCGGGAGCCATTGTAGGTCTGCTGATTGGAATGTATGTTGACCACATGAGTGGGTCAAGCGCAGATTCGGGTTCCGAACAAAGAGCAGCCCCCTCTCAGGCTTATGACTTTAGAAACAACCTATTGATTCTCATCGCCGCCATCATGAAAGCTGACGGCGCCCTGTTAAAAAGCGAGTTGGACCTAGTCAAGCAAATGCTGGTGCGTACCTATGGAGAAGACGAGGCTAAAATACTCCTGCTCCGTTTGCGCGAGTACACCAAACAAACCCACAACCTCTCAGAAGTTTGCCGAAACTTGCGATTGCGCATGGGCTACTCCCAACGCTTGGAAATTGTTCACGTTTTGTTTCGCATAAGCCGCGCCGACGGGAACATCAGCCCCTCTGAATTGCAAATTCTGCAAATGGTTTCCACCCAACTCGGAATAAGCACCCCTGACTTTCTCTCCTTGAGGGCTATGTTTGTCAGCAGCCCTGATTCTGATTATCAAATCTTGGAAATCAAACCCGAGGCCAGTGACGAAGAAGTCAAAAAGGCCTACCGAAAAATGGCCATGCGTTTCCACCCTGATAGACTTGGTGACCTAAGCGACTCAGAAAAAAAACAAGCCGAAGAAAAATTCTTACGGGTCCAAAAATCATACGAAGCCATTCGCAAAAAGAGGGGGTTCTAAACATGGCGAAAGTACACATCACCTTATTCGCCGTTGCGCTGTTCTACGGCATCATGTTTTCCTTGGCTGGCGAAATCATGCCCACTTATTTGAGTCCTGAGGGATTCGTGTGGATGCGCATAGCCTTTGCCGCCCTTTGCTTCCACCTAATTTCGCTTTTTCTCCCCAGTGAAAAAGCCGACTGGGCCGCCCACAAATGGGATTTTTTACTCTGCGCTTTTCTGGGCACGAGTGGCAATATGTATTTGTTCTTCAAGGGTCTGGAGTTGACGCACCCCATCAATGGGGCCGTATTGATGCTCGTCACCCCCTTAGCCGTAGCCTTTCTCGATCACATTCGAATCAAGCTGCCCATGAAAAAGCCGTTTATCTTGGGGCTCGTAGCAGCATGTGCCGGTGCGTTTTGGCTCATGAGCCTTTCCAATCAGGGTCTTCAGTTTAATGCGAATACCTGGAAAGGCGATGCCTTCGTGGCGCTCAATGCGCTGTTATACGCTTTTTATTTGGTACGAGTCAAGAACCTAACTGCCCATTACGGCGCCAATACCATCAACCGCATCACTTTTGGACTCGGATTTATTTATATGAGCCTCTACTGCCTTGTCATTTGGTGGCTAACCGATTTGAGTCTGACTACTAGAGGCGCCAGGTCGGCCTTCTCCATTGCCTTTCTGGGCCCAGAGAGCCAAGATATCCCTATGGCCATCTGGTTGAAAATTGCCTATACCTTAGTTTTCGTAAGCTTCTTGGTGTACCTCTTGAACACATACGCCGTTAAAAAAGCAGGCCCAACACTGGCTGGCATTTACATTTACTTACAACCCGTATTGGCGGCCCTCATTGCTCTGGCATTGGGCCGAGATGAATTGAATCTCGAAAAATCCATTTGCATGGCCTTGGTTTTGCTTGGTGTCTGGTTTGCGAAGGAAAATAGCCCATCGGTTTTGCGGAATCGCTTATATTCGCAAAAAAATTGAACATGCAAAGCGCTAAAGCCAATACCCTTCTTCAAAGCATCATCGACGATGCAAATAAGAACGGCATCAATGCCGAATCTTACATTGCCCAATTGCAAGAGGCCCGCGAATACGCTCTAAAAGAGGAAGACCCCTTGTTGGCTCGTGCCTTGCGCTTGACTTGGCAACACTTAGAAGCCAACGGCAACTTCGGCATTGAACTGGCTGAAGAAATCGAAAGCGAAGAAGAAAATTTCACGTATTTCCTATCGTTGTGCATCAAAAGTGACAACACTTACAACCGAGATGAATTGCGGGAAATGACCAACGCTTTGCAGGCATTAGCTTAGCAAAATATGAAGAAGCCGCTGTCCCTTTTCTTTGCCCTTGTACTGCTGATCATTCAGTGGCCCCATTGGCATAGTCACGAACAAGGACCCGGCTTCCAAATCGAGCAAGCAGGTTGCCATGATCAGCTCCACGAAAGCTGTGATCGTTGCGATTGGAATCGCTCCTTGAGCGCACTGGAAGTTTCGCTCCTAAACAAAAACTTCACTCTCCACACCTATGCCCAAACTTGGGAAGCAGATCTTAGGCCTGTAGCGGTAAAAGAAGCTCCTTCATGGATTTTGGGCCGGGCACCTCCCTGCATTTGATTTGAACCAATTAACACGGCGTTATAGCGCCGCAGTCTTGGGCCTTCGTCTCATGACTTTCTGTGTGTTCAATTCTTATGCCCTTGAAAAACAAAACCCTCATTGCCCTCATTATCAGTTTCTGCTTTCCCCAATCGATTTGGGGACAAGGGGTCGCATGCACCTACCAATGGCATTTGCAACTCCTGAATGACTCATTAAAACCCCTCACATTTACTGAAATCTTCATTGAATCGCTGCATCTTCGTTTAGTCAGCAATTCATCAGGTTGGGCAACATTGCCAGCCCTGTGTCCCGGGAGTTATGAGGTTGAGATACACAGACCTTCCTTCCCCGATTGGCACGAAAAAATTCAACTCGACGAAGGCCAGGATAGTCTGAGAATCATCGCTCCGTATTCAGAACTTGTTCAACTTGCTGTTATCGAAATCGAACCGCTCGCTTCCACTCAATCTTCCAACCGAATTTGGGAAACAGCGGGGAATCAATCTCTAGCTGAATTTGCCCAAGCTGAATTCTTAGGAGTCCAAATACTCCAAACGGGGGCTAGCCTGCAAAAGCCCATGGTCCAAGGGCTTTGGGGGCTCAGACTACCCTTGTTTCAGCAAGGAATTCGATTGGATGGTCAATCTTGGGGCTTGGATCACGCCCCAGAACTTGACTTTTGGAATCTTGACCGGTGGCTATTGCATCGGGGAGCTATGGCTACCTGGATGGCACCTGACGCACCGGGCGCAGCGATGGATTTGAGATGGAACAGTGAAACGCATGCTTGGCAACGAGACTACAAACAACTCCTCAACATTCAAACCGTCAACGGCCAAGTCCATGGGGCAGGACGGCTGAATTGGAACCGGAGCAGCCAAACCGAAAATGCCCATTCTATTCGTTGGAGCCACCGGCAAACGGGTAATTATAGAAGCCCTGACGGCTTCTTACAAAATACCGCCCAACGAGAATCTTCGATTGCCTATGCCCGTATTCGTCAACATTCAGAATGGTGGGCCAGTTATTTGGAGACCCAATCAGGTTTATATGCCGGTTCCCACATTGGCAATCTCAGCGATTTAAACCGAGTATTAAGCGGAGAGAAGCTTGCGCAATTTGTTCCATTTTCATACCGTATTTCCAGGCCGTTTCAGCAAGTTCGGCACGGATCAATTGCCTGGTCTCAACGTTCTGCTAATCCTTGGATTGTTTCTGCTCAGGGCAATCATAGACAAGAATTTGATCCAAGCCGTGGGGCGAGCCTGGCCCAACTGAATGTATTTCAAGGAACCCTAATTCAACAAAAAACAACATCTGTGCGCTCAGGGGTCATAGGGTTGAACTTTCAAGAACAAGGCCAGCGTTATGGTGGGTATTATTTTATTCCCGATTACCTATCTGTTCAAACCGGTATTTTTTGGCACCACCACAACTCAAGCTGGGAATGGACCCTTAGGCTGGATGGGCTTCGTCGCTGGGTAAGGCACCCCTGGTACCAAAGACAGGGATACATTTTACCGGCCTTGGGTTTGAGCCACGCTCGCGATCAGGGAGTATGGCATTATAATTTCAGTAGCCGAGCACCCGCGGTAAACGAACTTTTCGCAAAAGGAGTTCACCACGGATCAGCCTCATATGAGGAGGGCAATGCTCAATTAAATACTGAGCACATCCATAAAATCCAATACATAAGCAACCCAAAAAGGGATGGAAAATGGGAGGGCTTTGTTATGTACAGCCCCTCTTTTATTGATTTATTCCCTATGTCAGAACCAGTATTGACGGTACGAGGAGCCTTTCCAGGTTTTCAATACCAAAGTCACGCAGCCGTGTATGCAGGGCTAAGCGCACATGTTGAGAAACACAGCCAGCAGAGTCCCTGGTTCTGGGAAGGCAAAGGTCAAATTATTTGGGCGCAATTGATTCGAGAAAACCGCTATCCCAGTTTACTACCCGCGCCCAATTTCGAAAGTAGCATAAGCCATCGATCGAAATCTTGCACCTGGATCATTCGAAATCAAGTCGCCTTTCGGCAACCATTCTACACATCCTCTAGTGACTTTTTACCCCCACCCCCCGCCTATTGGCGATTGGACCTTCAAGTCACGTGGACTCGCCCCAGAGGAGAACACATAGAATTGTACTTACAAAATGCCTTGAATCAACGATATCGAAACTACCTAGACCGCTTTCGATACTACATCGATGCTCCAGGTTGGAATCTCGGCCTACGATGGAAAGGTCAATTCCATCATCATTATCCACACTAATTTTAACAACTATACAACTATGAAAAACAATCCTTTTCCGATCATTTTCACTTCCTTATTCGTAGCGGCCTCGCTGACAGCTTGCGAACGGAACGAAGAGGGAGAATTGATTACCACCGTTGGCATTTCCCTTCAACAAGACAGTCTGCGCGTAGAAGCTAAATTCGAAGACCTGGATGGCCCAGGCGGGCAAGAACCCATACAGCCCGATACCTTGTATTTGACATCGGGCACTTGGGAAGCTGCCGTTGAATTTTGGAACAACAGCGTAGATCCATCCATTTCAATTACCGATGAAATCCAAAACGAAGCTGAAGAGCACCTGGTATGTTGGGAATGGATCCCTGAACTCGTCAGCGATGCTCAAGCGCTGAGTATCCAACGCATCGACTTAGATGCTAACGGCTTAGAATTGGGCTTGAATGCCAAAATCTCCGTCTTGGAAAACAGCCATAGTCAAGGTCAATTGCTGTTGAGATTGATGCATCAACCCGATTTGAAAAATGGTTCATGCGCCTTGGGAGAGACAGACGTAGAAGTCATATTCCCAGTTCGTTGGTAATGGAAATAGACTTGCCCGGCGCATGCAATGCGCCGGGCTTTTTGCATACTTTTGCAAGCAATATGACTGAACAGGCTTTGAAAAATACCGCGTTGACTTCCATACATGAAGGATTGGGCGCAAAAATGGTTCCCTTTGCAGGTTACAACATGCCTGTTTTGTACACCAATTTGATTCAAGAACACCAAGCGGTGAGAAACGCCATGGGTGTTTTTGATGTGAGCCACATGGGTGAGGTCTTCATAACTGGCCCTAAAGCGTATGACCTGATTCAATTCATCACCAGCAACGACGTTTCTACCTTGTACGATGGCCGTGTTCAGTATTCCTGCATGCCCAACGACAAAGGGGGTATAGTAGACGACTTATTGGTTTACCGATACGATGCTGAGAAGTACCTATTGGTCATCAACGCCTCTAACATCGATAAGGATTTGGCTTGGATGCACAAGCAAAATGAAAACTTCGGCGCCGACATTCGAAATGCCAGCGAGGAGTACAGCTTGCTTGCGGTACAAGGCCCTAAGGCGACTGCAGCTTTACAAACCCTTACCAGCACCGATTTGGCGGCTATTGAATACTATCATTTCACCGAGGGCCAAATGGCTGGCTTGGATTGCATCATTTCCTGCACCGGCTATACCGGTTCGGGTGGCTTCGAATTGTATGTAAACAATGCCGATGCTGAAGCCTTGTGGAATGCCGTCATGAAGGCTGGAGAACCGTTTGGAATTCTTCCCTGCGGATTAGGTGCTCGCGACACCCTACGATTGGAAAAAGGTTTTTGCTTGTATGGCAATGACATCAATGACGAAACCTCCCCCATCGAAGCCGGTTTAGGGTGGATCACCAAATTCAATCACCCCTTCATGATGAGCGACCACCACTTGGCCATCAAAGAGAACAAGCCATCTCGTAAGTTGGTAGGTTTTGAACTGGTAGACCGAGGAATTCCCCGTCAGCACTACCCTATTTGCACTGCAGATGGCGGTGTCATTGGAGAAGTTACTTCAGGAACTCAAAGCCCTTCTTTGAACAAAGCCATTGGCTTGGGCTATGTTCCCTCAGAATTGAGCAAAGCGGGTTCAGAAATTTACATCGAGGTACGCGGCAAGCTTTTGAAAGCCGTGGTAACCAAGATTCCCTTTTTGTAAACGTTATCCATCGTGGCGCAAAGCCTCGATGGGATCCAGTTTCGCTGCGCGTTGAGCGGGGAGCAAACCCGCCCCAAGACCGACAACTACACAAACAAGAACAGACAAAAGCATCCAGGCCCAGGGAACGATAAAGGAAGTACCCAGGGCCATTCCTACGCCATTGCCTATGGCTGTTCCCAGTATGATTCCGCCCAATCCGCCCAACTGACAAATCACTAAGGCCTCCACGAGAAATTGGTTTCGGATTTGTTTGGGCGTCGCTCCTAAGCTCTTGCGAAGTCCTATTTCTCTGGTGCGCTCTGTGACGCTAACCAGCATGATGTTCATCAAGGATATGGCCGCCCCTAATAAGGTAATGATGGCAATAACGGTTCCTAGCAAGCGAACCATTTTTAGATTCTCCAGGGCTTCTTTGGCCATGGCATCACTTTGCACGAGGAAAAAATCAGCTTCCTGACCCGGAGACAAACGACGAATGCGGCGCATAACCAAATAGGCTTCACCCATGGCCTGATCCAAATCCATCAAGTCTGAGACACCCACGGTAATCGTGCAGTTTTCTTGAATTCGAGTAAAATCGCGTGTGGCTCGGCTAATGGGAAGCAAGACCTGACGATCTCCTCCTGACATACCCATACTAGAGCCCTTTGACTTTAATATTCCCGCCACTTTGTACGATTTACCGTCTACTTTAACCTCTTCCCCTAACAGTTCACTCGGCTTGGATCCCATCAATTGTTTAGCGACCTCGCTTCCTAACCATACCACGGGCAAGGCCAATTCAACATCGGCCGCAGATAGGCTGCGGCCAGCTTCAATTTCATAGGAAGAGGATTGCAAATAATCATCATCTACACCCAGAACCCGAATATTGGGATTGGTTTCTTTCGAGCGCTCTTTCTGAGAGCCTTGGCCTTTGGATAAACTCGACACCCGGCTATTGAAACCCACATTCACAGACAAACTGACCGTATACCCATCGGGCATATTTCTCTCAAATTCAGTAGCCTGAGCCATTCGAATCTCTTTCCAATCGCTAACCTGGCCATTGCGTCGAAGCGACCCTGTATTTCGAATGGTAAAAGACTGAGACCCCATCTTGGAAAAGGTCTGAGAAATGGCTTGACCCATGGCATCAATGCTGGTCAAAATACCCACCAGAGCAGAAATACCTATAGCAATGATCAAAGCGGTGATTACCGCGCGCAATGCGTGTGCCCTAAGCGAACCCAATCCTTGGCGAACATTTTCAAGGGCTACTGACATGGAAGATTAGGCAGAAAAAGACTGTCCGCAACCGCAGGTTTCGGAGGCATTGGGATTGTTGAACGAAAACCCTCGATTATTCAATCCGTTTTCCCAATCGACTTCCATGCCCAATACATACATGATATGAGCCTTGTTAAGCACGACAGGAATCCCCTCTACTTCATAATGGTTATCCTTATCGCTTATCTCTTGATCAAAGGCCAAGAGATAAGACATGCCGCTGCATCCGCCGCCTTTGACTCCAATGCGCAAATGGGAGCGATCTTTCATCTCCAGGGCATTGTACAAACGGTGCAATTCTTCAAGGGCACCGGGAGTGAACTGAACGGGAACCGTAGACGTACTCATTCGGCAAATTTACCCCAAATTGTCGGACATGGGCATGGCCCCCTGTCGGGCAAAGCCTGTATCTTTGTCGAAATGGAATCCTGGATAAGCTTATTGCTCTTCACCGTAGGCATTTTGGGGGTCAGCCTGTTATTGATACAGAGCTTCACCAAAACTAGCCTCGCTATGCTTCGCGGAGAAATTCTCAAACAAAACAACGACAAGTTGAGCTCGCTCAAACTTCAAGCCTTTGAACGACTGACCTTGTACCTGGAACGCAACAGCATTCCCAGTCTGATTCAGAGCTTTGGTCAAAACCAGGGAACGGCAGCGGCTTTTCGCGCAGCAGCCGTAGCCAACATCAACGAAGAATTCAATTACAACCTTTCTCAGCAAATCTATGTCAGCAAACAATCTTGGGGAGCGGTCAAAGTGGTTCGTGAGCAAACCTTGCAACTGTTGCACATGGAATTTGCCAAGTTACCTGCCGAAGCCACAGCCCTTGATTTGAGCCAGGCTCTAATCAAAGCTGTTTCGGAAACGGAATTGCCTCACCTCAAGGCCATAGATGTAATCAAAGGTGAAATTCAATTGTTGTTCGAATGAGCCAAGAGAAGAAAACCAGTAGCGGGATTCCCATTGACCGCATTTACAAAGCCGCTGGCTCTCATGAGGATGCCGGCAAATTCCCATTTACCCGTGGGGTTAGAAGCGACATGTACCGCGGTCGACCTTGGACCATGCGCCAATACGCTGGATTTTCTACCGCTGAAGAGAGCAACAAACGCTATCACTTCCTGCTAAACCAAGGTACTACAGGGCTTTCGGTTGCTTTTGATTTGCCCACCCAGATAGGGTACGATAGCGATCATGCTATGAGCGAAGGTGAAGTAGGAAAAGTAGGGGTGGCCATTGACTCTTTAGAAGATATGGAACGATTGTTTGACGGCATTACACTGGAGAGCATCTCTACCAGCATGACCATCAATGCATCGGCCTCTTCCTTATTGGCCATGTATGTAGCGCTAGCCAAAAAACAAGGCGCCGACCTTAACCAATTATCTGGCACCATCCAGAATGATCTATTAAAGGAATACGCAGCACGGGGAACCTACATCTATCCGGTTCGCCCGAGCATGCGCATCATTACCGACATATTCGAATGGTGCAGCCAGGAGCTCCCCAAGTGGAATACGATATCCATTAGCGGCTACCACATTCGGGAAGCGGGTGCCACGGCAGCTCAAGAACTGGCCTTTACCTTGGCCAACGGCAAAGCCTATGTGCAAGCCGCCTTGGAAAAAGGACTGGATATCGACGTCTTTGGCAAACGGCTGTCTTTCTTCTTCAATGCGCATAACCAAGTTTTTGAAGAGGTCGCCAAATTCAGAGCCGCTAGGCGAATGTGGGCCCATATGATGAAAGACTTGGGAGCCACAGACGACAAAGCCATGATGCTGCGTTTCCACACCCAAACCGGTGGCTCGACGTTGACCGCTCAGCAACCCGAGAACAACATCGCTCGAGTTACCCTGCAGGCCCTAGCCGCCGTTTTGGGAGGTACTCAAAGTTTGCACACAAACGGATACGACGAAGCCCTGAACTTGCCCACTGAAAAAGCGGCCCAAATCGCCTTGAGAACACAACAAATCATCGCCTTTGAAAGTGGAGTTTCAGACACAGTTGACCCACTAGCTGGAAGTCATTATATAGAACACCTGACTGACAGCATCGAGTCTGCCGCGTGGGACATCATCAAGAAAATGGATGAAATGGGTGGAGCTGTCGCCTGTGTAGAATCTGGATGGATGCAGGAGCAAATTGCCCGAAGCAGTTACGAGTACCAAAAAGCCGTTGAAGCCAATGAGCAAATTGTCGTTGGAGTGAATCGATTCCAAAGCATTCAAAAGGAAGCCCCAGCTTCTTTCAAAATCGATGACGCCATTCGCCTAACACAAAGCCAGCGATTGGCCGAATTGAAATCCAAAAGAAACTCCCAAGAGGTCCGGGAATCACTCACTCAACTCGAAACCGCGGCCAGAGGAACAGACAACGTGATGCCTCACATTGTAAATGCCGTAGAACGCTATGCTACCCTTGGCGAAATTTCTGACTGCCTGCGAAAGGTGTTTGGCGAATACCAAGGCTAAAATCCAAGGACCCATCACCCCTTTTTTTTACTGCGATTTTTTTTAAAAAACAAGTGAAAAAAATTAGCACAATGTGAATTTTGTGTCTTTCTTAGCGTCTTGTTAGGAACTTTTCTAGAACCACTACTCATCAATGAGTTAAAGTTTATAGAAATCCACATTGTTACGCAAAAAACTGATTTATACGAAAGACCTCTATGGAAAAAAAGTCGCACGAAGTTGTCTGGCAGGATTGCCTCCGAGTTTTCAAAGACAACGTCAACCCTCAAACTTTCAAGACTTGGTTTGAACCCATCAAACCGGTGCGACTTTCCAACAAGGTCTTGACCATACAGGTACCCAGCCAATTCTTCTATGAATGGTTGGAGGAACACTTCGTTCAGTTGCTGCATAAGACCTTAAAAAAGGTCATTGGCCCCACCGCAAAGTTGGAATACAACATTGTCATTGAAAATGGCAATAGCGCTGGGCACCAACCCTACACCATTAACCTTCCCACTGGCTCTTCTTCTAAGCCGGTGCAGAACGAGTTGGGAATGCCCATCAATTTGGACTCCCCCATTAAAAACCCGTTCATCATTCCCGGCTTGAAGCGAATGAACATCGATAGCCAGCTGAATCCTCGGTACACCTTTGACAATTTCGTAGAGGGCGATTGCAACAAGTTGGCGCGTAATGCGGGTTTGGCCATTGCTCAGAAACCAGGAGGTACAGCCTTTAACCCCTTGATGGTTTTCGGCGGATGCGGCTTAGGCAAAACCCACTTGGCTCATGCTATAGGAAATTTGATCAAGCAAACGCACAAGCAAAAAGTTGTGGTCTTCGTTTCGGCTGAGAAATTCATCAATCAGTTCATTGACTCTGCCAAGCAAGGAAACAACAACCAGTTTGTCAACTTCTACCAATACCTCGATGTATTGATTGTGGATGACGTTCAGTTTTTCTCCAAAAAGGAACGCACCCAGGAAGTATTCTTCCAAATCTTCAACCACTTGCATCAGAATGGTAAGCAGATCATTTTGACCTGTGACCGCGCACCTAAAGACTTGAAAAATATGGACGAGCGATTGCTCAGCCGTTTCAAGTGGGGACTGAGCGCTGATTTGGGCACTCCTGATTTCGATACCCGCGTGGCCATCTTGGAAAACAAAATGTACCAGGACGGCATCACCCTACACAAAGATGTAGTTGAGTATTTGGCCCACAATATTGACACCAATGTTCGTGAACTCGAAGGTGCTTTGATCTCTCTTCTTGCGCAAGGTTCACTAACCCGTAAGCAGCTCGACTTGAATTTGGCTAAGCAAATTGTCAAGAACTTCGTCAAGAACTCTACTCGCGAAATCTCCATTGATTACATCCAAAAATTGGTGTGCGACTTCTACAACATTCCCGTTGAAGCGGTTAAGTCTAAGACGCGCAAACGAGAAATCGTACAAGCCCGTCAAATTGCGATGTATTTCACCAAAGACCTCACCAAGGCTTCTTTGAAAAACATCGGTATATTCTTCGGCGGCCGCGATCACTCAACCGTGATTCACGCTTGCCAAACTGTAAATGACTTGATGGAAACCGATAAAAAATTCCGCAATGATGTGGAAGAAATCGAGAAGCGCATCAAGATCAATACCTTTTAATTCCCTTTATCATGCCCCGTTTTGATCAAACGGTGAACTACGCTTGGAATGGAGTATTAAAGCTCATTCGAGGAGAGCGTCAGTTTAAAATCATCTTGGCCGTAATGATCGCCGTTTTGTGCACGGGCTATGCCTTGGATTTTGCTGGTCAGCACTTAAACCGCTACGAGTGGGCGATCATTTGGTTAGCCATGGGAATGGTAATGGTGAGTGAAGCGCTCAATAGTGCTCTGGAAAAAGCGTTGGACCGATTGCATCCCGAACAGCATCCTGCCATAGGCGATTCAAAAGACATGGCCGCTGGCGCTACCTTTTTGGCTAGCACCATAGCCGTCATTGTAGGGCTTTACATTTTGTTGCCCCATCTACTCGCGCTGTAAGCCCTTACAAAACCTTTTCGAGAAATGGCATCACCTCAATGGCTTATAAGCCCAATTCCTTGCGTTGCTCAGCTGCAATGGGACTTGGAGCATCGATCATCACATCGCGACCGCTGTTATTTTTCGGGAAAGCAATAAAATCGCGAATGCTATCACTGCCACCGAAGAGGCTACATAGCCTATCAAATCCGAGTGCAATACCACCGTGTGGAGGAGCCCCGTATTCAAAGGCATTCATCAAGAACCCGAATTGAGCCTTGGCCTCTTCTGGGCTGAATCCCAACAAATCAAACATCTGAGCTTGTAAGGCGCGATCATGAATACGAATTGACCCACCGCCAATTTCTACTCCATTAATTACCAAATCATAAGCATTAGCTCGAACCTTTCCTGGGGCCGTAGCCATCAATCCGCGATCTTCGGGCAAAGGCGAGGTAAATGGATGGTGCATGGCATGGTAACGCCCAGACTCTTCATCCCATTCCAACAAGGGAAAATCAACTACCCACAAGGGTTTGAAGACTTTGGGATCACGAAGCCCTAATTCAGAAGCCACATGCAAACGCAATTCGCCCAACTGCTTGCGCGTCTTGTGTAGGTCACCCGCCATAACTAACATCAAATCGCCTGCTTGAGCACCGGCGGCTTGAGCCCAGCCCATAAGGGATTCTGCATCATAGAATTTATCAACTGACGATTTCAACGATCCGTCAGCTTCCACTCGACACCAAACCAAACCTTTTGAACCAATTTGGGGGCGTTTGACCCAATCGGTCAAAGCATCAAGTTGTTTACGTGTATAAGAAGCAGCACCGGGCACACAAATGGCCAAAACAGACTCTACCGAGTCAAAAACCACAAAGTCTTTACCACTGATGAGATCTTGAGCAGCGCCGGGTGCCTTCAATTCAACAAAGGGCATTCCGAAACGCAGATCGGGTTTGTCACTACCGTAGAAACGCATAGCCGTATCATAAGTCATGCGCTCAAACGATTCAAATGCCAAGCCCTTAACCGTTTGAAATAAGTGCTTGACCATGCCCTCAAACACTTCAAGAATGTCGTCTCGTTCTACGAAACTCATTTCGCAATCTATCTGGGTAAACTCTGGCTGTCGATCAGCCCTTAAATCTTCATCACGGAAGCACTTGACAATCTGGAAGTACTTGTCAAAACCCGAAACCATAAGCAACTGCTTGAATGTTTGAGGGCTTTGAGGCAGAGCGTACCATTCACCAGGGTTCAATCGGGAGGGCACTACAAAATCGCGAGCTCCTTCAGGCGTACTCTTAATCAAAACGGGAGTTTCAACTTCCAAAAATCCCTGATCAGACAAATAATTTCGTACCGCAGAGCCTAAGCGATGGCGTAGCTCAAGATTGGCTCTTACGGCATCGCGACGAAGATCCAAATAGCGGTATTGCATGCGTATATCATCACCGCCATCGGTTTCATTTTCAATGGTAAAGGGAGGCGTTTTGCTGCTGTTTAGAACCGTCAGGCCCTCCACTATCAACTCAATTTCACCCGTCGCAATTTGCTTATTCTTGGACTCGCGTTCCGCCACACGACCTTCGGCCTGTATGACAAATTCACGACCCAATTCAGCGGCCTTGTCAAGCAAAGCTTGATCATAGCCTTCGTTGAACGACAATTGAGTGATGCCGTACCGATCGCGCAAATCCACAAAGGCCATGCTTCCCATATGTCGAACACGGGCAACCCAACCAGCCAATTTTACGCGCTGCCCCACATGAGCTAAGCGCAATTCTCCACAAGTATGCGAGCGGTACATGGGTGCAAAAATACCCAATTCAAGGCGGCCAAACAGCCTACCTCAAAGAATTTAGCCTCGAATTAATGGCTCTGTGGCCAGCCTTGGGCTTTGATATCAAAGGCCGATCCAGCTCGTGTGACCAATCGAATGCTTCCCGCTGCTTCCGTAGCGTGACCTATGATGCTAAAATCCACGTGTTTATTGATTTTCTCATAATCACTCTGGGCAATGGTAAACAGAATTTCGAAGTCCTCTCCCCCATTCAATGCCACCACGCTGGGATTCAAATCAAAGCTCACAGCGGTATCTAAGGTTTGAGGATCGATGGGCAACTTCTCTTCATAGACATCAAAACCCACCCCTGAATGCTTGGCCAGGTGATGCAATTCTGAGGCAACCCCATCGCTGACATCTATGGCCGAAGTTGGGAGTACCCCCTTTTCAGCCCAAGTACGAATGACATCCAATCTAGCATCGGGCTTCAATTGACGTCCCACTATGTAATCATAAGGCTCCAAGTCGGGTTGCATTTCGGGATGTTCCGTAAATACGCGTTTCTCCCGCTCCAATATTTGCAAACCCATATAAGCACCGCCCAAATCTCCACTCACGCAGAGCAAATCTCCAGGTTTGGCTCCTGAACGCCGTGTGATGGTCTTTTTATCCACCCATCCGTAGGCTTGAATGCTGAGGGCTAATCCGCTGCGAGAAGAAGCCGTATCACCTCCAATGAGATCCACTTTGTATTGCTCACAGGCAATTTGAATTCCGGCGTACAACTCTTCAACAGCCTCCAAAGAGAAGCGGTTACTCAAGCCAATGTTGACGCAAATCTGCTCGGGAGTGCCATTCATGGCCAAGATATCGCTAATCCCAGCTACCACGAGTTTGAATCCCAAGTGTTTCAGCGGATGAAAAGCCAAATCGAAGTGAACGCCTTCCAAATAGAGTTCAGAACTCAAGAGGCCGTAGGTCTTTGAATCGCGCTGCAATACAGCCGCATCATCGCCAGGCCCAATAACACTAGACTTATTATTCAAGGGAAAATGCTCTACCAAGTGATCGATCAAACCAAATTCACCCAGGGCAGAGATATCGGTACGAGAGCCAGACTCCAACATGGAGCAAAGATAGCGCTAGCTCAAGGATACACAGACATTCTTAGGCTCGGTAAAGAAACGCATGGCCTCCCAGCCTCCTTCTCGGCCCACACCGCTGCTCTTCGCCCCTCCAAAAGGCGTACGCAAATCGCGCAGCAACCAGCAATTGATCCAAACAATACCCATTTGCAAAGATGCAGCCATACGATGAGCGCGAGTGAGATTCTCTGTCCAAAGGGTGGCAGCCAGACCGTACTCTGTCGAATTGGCCATCATCAATACCTCTTCTTCTGAATCAAAGGGGGTTAAGGTGATGACCGGGCCAAATATCTCTTCTTGGTTGCACCGGCAATCGAATGCCAAGTTCTCCAGAATGGTGGGCGCAATATACCAGCCCTGTTCATGGCCTTCTGGAAAAACAGCATGACCACCCGCCAATACCGTGGCTCCCTCTTTTTTGGCTAATTCTATGTAAGACAGCACCTTTTCATAATGCGGCTTGCTCACAATGGCTCCCATACGAACATCGTCGCTGTCGGGAGGCCCCACCTTCATTTCTTTGGCCGCTTGTACCAACTGAGTTTTTACTTCTTCGTACACGGAACGCTCAATGAATACTCGGCTGCCGCAGAGGCAAATTTCACCTTGGTTCAAAAAGGAGCTGCTCACCGTGGTTTTCACGGCCTTATCCAGTTGGGCATCGGCAAAAATCATATTGGGGTTCTTGCCGCCCAATTCGAGCGATAACTTTTTAAACATGGGCGCGGCTGTGGCCGCTAGGTGCTTACCGGTGGCCGTACCGCCGGTAAAGGATATGGCCTTAATTCCCGGGTGTTCCACCAGGGCTTGTCCCACTGAGGGACCCAGTCCCTGAACAATATTCAACACGCCTGCAGGCAAGCCTGCCTCTTGGCAGATTTGACCCAACATCCAAGCCGTAACAGGGGTAAATTCACTGGGCTTAGCAATGACACAATTTCCGGCAGCCAAAGCGGGAGCTATTTTCCAACTGAACAAATACAGCGGCAAATTCCATGGACTGATGCAAGCCACTACTCCAATGGGCTGGCGGAGGGTATAGTTGATGGCCTTGTCCTCCATGGCATGACTTTCAGAAGCGAATTGCATGGCCGCGGTGGCAAAGAATCGAAAATTTTGAGCCGAGCGAATCATTTCATTTCGCGCCAACCAAACCGGTTTGCCTTGGTCTTTACTCTCGGCTTGAGCCAACTCTTCGCGACGCTCATCAATCAATTCTGCGATTCGATTCAAGATGCGAAACCGCTGTTCAGCGGGGGTAACCGACCAACTGGGAAACACTTGTTTGGCTGCTGCATAGGCCGCCTCTACATCAGATGCTGAAGAGTCAGGCACCTGCCCATAGGCTGAACCTGTGGCTGGGTTATACAATGGCAAATAGCCTCCATTGGCAGGAGGACAGTATTCACCTCCAATGAAGTTACTCAGTTGAAGATTGGTCATCGTGTTTGCAAATGTTCCGGGTTGTGAAGTTCGGTAAAAATCTCATACTCGTTAGGAGAGGCCCAAAGCGAATTCTCTTTGACCCAAATGCGATAACCCTTTCCAGGCTGAACACTCAATTTCATGGCTCTGTCCATTAAGAAAGAATGCGTTTGAATGTCCCATTCCAAGAGCTGAACTTGGCCTTGCTTTTTCAAGACTTGAAACTGCCTGAGATCAGCGGCAGTATCGCTGCATTCGAAGCGCAAAAGCGATAAGCCTTGAGAGGAATCTAGCGTTTGGCGATAGGTGCCAAAACGCTTTTCAGCCAAGGCGAGGTCGTAATTCAGAAATACCGCAAATTCTTGAGCAAAGTCGCAGCTATCCAGTTCTTCTGTGTGAATATCGTCTCCCTTAATCACGGTTTTGTACGAGCCAGGCTGTGTTTTATCAAGTTCTAACACCTGCTTGTATAAATCTTTGGTATATACTGACCATTGGTCGTTGAAGATCGATTTTTTGTCTTCAGCACTTTGGCAACCCACCCAGAACAAGGCGGTCACAAACATCCACCTAGGCATTGCTTGTCAATAAACTTTCGCCCGACATCTCTTCGGGCTGAACCAAGCCCATCAATTCCAATATAGAAGGGGCTACATCGGCCAATTTCCCTTTGTTCAACTCAACCCCTTTGGGGCCGTTGATCAACCAGCATGGCACCGGATTAGTGGAATGTGCCGTATTGGGTGTACCGTCTTCGTTCAGGGCCACATCGGCGTTGCCATGATCGGCAATAACCAAAATGGCATAGCCCAACTTCGTCAAAGTCTCCACCAATCGCTGCAATTGAGCATCAACGGTTTCAACCGCTTCCACGATGGCCGAATACACACCGGTATGTCCCACCATGTCTGCGTTGGCGTAGTTGAGGCAAATAAAATCAGCCGGTTCTTGACTTAGCGCTTCCAAGGCCATATCGGTTAATTCGACGGCGCTCATGGATGGCTGCAGATCATAGGTAGCCACTTTGGGCGAGGCCGCCATGATGCGACGCTCTCCGTCAAAAGGCTGTTCTTGACCACCCGAGAAGAAAAAGGTCACATGCGGATATTTCTCGGTTTCAGCCGCCCTAATTTGCGTTTTCCCTGACTCAGCCAGCACCTCTCCCAGGGTATTGTGTAAATTTTGATTATCGAACAATACACCGCTGATGGAGAAGGTCTCATCATAGGTCGTAAATGTATAAACCTGCAAATCCAATTTGGACATTCCTTGCTCGGCAAAATCTTCCTGACTAAGGGCCCGAGTCAATTGTCGACCTCGATCGGTTCTAAAATTGGCAAACAAGACGGTATCCCCTTCTTGGATCAACCCTTCCTCGCCTTCCAAGCATCGAATGGGCTTGACAAATTCATCAGTCACTCCACTTTCATACGAAGATTCGATGCCTTGTATCGGCTCGCTGCGCTCGCCTACCCCATGCACCATCAAATCATAGGCTACCTTGACCCGCTCCCAACGCTGATCGCGGTCCATCGCGTAGTACCGGCCTACCAATGAACTCAACTGAGCACCCCTGCCAGCTGTCTCATGTAAAAAGTATTGAACAAAGGCCTTCCCCGACTGCGGGTCAGTATCTCGGCCATCCAAAAAACCATGAACGTAGACCCGTTTCACTCCGCGAGCCTGGGCCAAGTGGCACAAAGCAATGATGTGGTCAACATGGGCATGAACACCTCCGTCTGACAACAATCCCAAAATATGCAGCGACTTTTCTTCGCCAACGCCCGCAAAACAGCGCTGCAAGATTTGATTGTCACCCAATGAACCTTCTTGCACCGATTT
>JBJOHK010000101.1:0-11311 GCA_046047755.1 Bacteroidota bacterium
AAGGCCAATTTAGAAGGTATAAAACCCTTCATGTCAGCAGAAGGCCTGGAACTCATGGGCCAAGATTCCTTTTCTGAGGTTGATGAAGACGGCGAGCCTGTCACTCGTTGCCGTGAATCGGGAGAATGTGTATTTGTCGTATACAAGGACAATGGTTTGGCTTCATGTGCCATTGAGGAGGCTTATTCAGCGGGCAAAAGTGATTTTCTAAAGCCCATAAGTTGCCACCTATATCCCATTAGAGCCAAGAAATACGGTTCGTATACGGCTATGAACTACCACAATTGGGACATTTGCAGTGACGCTTGTCAAGCCGGTACGGAAATGAATATACCCGTGCACGAATTTCTGAAATCAGCCCTCATTCGAAAAATGGGAGAGGCCTGGTACCAAGAGCTGTGTGATGTATATGCGGCTTGGAAACCGCGATTCTAAGAAGGCTTCATTAGGGAAGCAGCCAAACCCATAATAAACCCGCCAGCATCAATCCTTTTTGCCAGTTGGCCGCGCTGTGAAAATCGTCGGTATTTTGAGCTTGGGTCAACTTCAGTAAACCCCAGAACCAAAGTCCCAACACGACCACCCAACCATAAGCGAAAAACAACAATTTGGGACTAGGGCTAAAGTCATTGTAAAACAAGGGGCATTGGGCTTTGATTCCAAAAAGTTGCAGGAGCAGAATGCTGACAAGAAGCATGAAATAGGCACCTTGTGCCCGTCGTTTAGCCACTTTTATACCCTTGGTGACGGCCAGTGTTTTATAGCCCCCTTTTTCATCTCCTTGCACATCTTCGGCATCTTTGGTGATTTCTCGAGTTAGGGTAGCCCAGAAAGCCAATAAAGCGAATTCAGCAAAATAACCTCCCTTCACTTGGTACACGCCTCGAGAAGCTACATAGACAACCATTCCGCCCATAAGAGCTATAAGCAAATTACCCTGCCAAGGTGTGCCTTTTAGATCACTGGAATAGAAGAACAACAAAAGGGCAATGGCTGTAACCAATAGCCCCATGCCCAAGCCACTTAAGAATCCAAAAGTCAATCCCGCTGCGACTAGAACAACATAAAAGCGTTTGGCAGCTGAAGGGCTAATATGCTGGGATACAATGCGTTTTCGAGGGCGATTAATGCGGTCGGTTTCAACATCATAGACGTCGTTAATAACGTATCCAGCGGCAGCTGTAAACAAACACGATAGACAAACAAAAGCAGCTACTGGCCAGCGCAGATTGGCCCAGTCAATTCGAAATAAATCTCCTAGGGTTTCTAGGGGGCCTGAGGTGCGCGAACTGGCCAACATGAAAACGGTTTGAAGAAGCAAGGTGAGGCCCAGGTTTTTGGGTCGCACGAGCAGCCAATACCATTTCCAGGAGTTCATAATCGCAAGTTAGCGTTTGGCAAACTTCATTTTATACGGTGCGTTTACGCGACCCTCTGATAAGGACTTGAGCTTATTTTTTAGCATTTGGCGCTTGAGAGGCGCAATGCGGTCGGTGAATAAGATGCCCTCAATGTGGTCGTATTCGTGTTGAATGATGCGCGCCGCCATGCCCCCAAATGTTTGGGTATGGGTTTGGAAATTTTCGTCTTGATAGCGAATGGTTACATCGCTCTGGCGCTTGACATTGGCTCGTATGAAGGGAATGCTTAAACATCCTTCTTCGTATTCCCACTCGGAACCCGTTTCTTCCAGAATTTCGGCGTTGATGAATACTTGCTTGAATCCGGCGGGTTCAATCCCTTCGATTTCAGCTCCATCAATGACGAATAATCGTATATCCAATCCAATTTGAGGCGCGGCTAAGCCAATGCCATCTGATTCGTACATGGTTTCCCACATATTCTCCAGTAGGGTCAGCAAATTGGGATATTGGGCGTCGATTTCTTGGGCTTTTTTGCGTAAAACGGGTGTACCGTAGGCATATATCGGAAGTATCATGGAAGTTGACTCAAATGGGTTTGCAAAATTAGGGCAGCGCTGACGGTATCGACCAGTCCTTTTTCTCGTCGTTTGGCTTTGGAAGCTCCCGAGGCTAAAATGCTGGCTTTGGCTTCACGGCTGCTCATTCTCTCGTCAATCAGGTACAAATGCCACTGCGGATACCGATTTCGCAATTGGGCGACGAATTCCCGAACCGGTTGGGAATTGTGTGTATCGGAACCATCCAAGTTTAAGGGCATGCCGATGGCGATGCTGTCTACCTCATTTTCTTGGCCATATCGTTCCAGCCAAGCAAAGAGGGTGCTGGTCTCTACCATGCCAATGGGTTGGGCAAACATGCGCAGAGGATCAGTGACGGCCAAGCCTGTTCGTTTCAGTCCGTAATCGATGCCTAGAATGCGCGCCATGAAAGCAAAGGTACGGCCGGAAATTGGCAATGAGGGGCAACAAAAAACCCCGGCTTGACCGGGGTTTTTTGAAGTGAACAACAATGAAGGGCTTACATCATGCCGCCCATGCCGCCCATATCGGGGCCATGAGAGTGGGCAGGAGCCTCTTCTTTGATTTCTGATAACACACACTCAGTGGTCAAGATCATGCCGCCAATGGAAGCCGCATTTTCCAAAGCCACACGAGAAACTTTCTTGGGGTCGATAACACCGGCCTTGATCAAGTTTTGGTACTCTTCGGTACGGGCGTTGTAGCCGAAATCTCCGCTGCCTTCGGCCACCTTCTGAACCACGATGCTTCCTTCACCACCAGCATTGGCAATGATTTGGCGCAAAGGCTCTTCCAAAGCGCGACGAACGATGGCAATACCGGTGTTTTCGTCTTCATTTAAGCCTTCAACACCTTCTAGGCCAGCAATGGCACGAATGAAACTCACTCCACCACCTGGTACAATGCCCTCTTCGACGGCAGCACGAGTGGCGTGCAAAGCATCATCTACGCGGTCTTTTTTCTCTTTCATTTCCACTTCAGTGGCAGCACCGATGTACAATACGGCTACACCGCCACTCAACTTAGCTAAGCGCTCTTGCAACTTTTCGCGGTCATAGTCTGAAGTGGTATTTTCAATTTGAGTCTTAATTTGGTTTACTCGAGCAGCAATGGCTTCTTTGCTTCCAGCGCCATTAACAACGGTTGTGTTGTCTTTGTCGATGGTAACCTTTTCAGCGGTACCCAAATCTTCCATTCCGGCGTCTTCCAAGCGACGGCCCTGCTCTTCGCTGATAACAGTTCCGCCAGTCAGAATGGCGATGTCTTGCAACATCTCCTTGCGGCGATCTCCGAATCCAGGAGCTTTCACGGCGGCAATCTTGAGGCTGCCGCGAATGCGGTTAACTACCAAAGTGGCCAAGGCCTCGCCATCGATGTCTTCAGCGATGATCAACAAGGGTTTGCCGGTCTGTACAACTTTCTCCAATACGGGCAACAAGTCTTTCATGCTGCTGATCTTCTTGTCGTAGATCAGGATGAATGCGTTGTCCATCTCGGCTTGCATTTTTTCGGTGTTGGTTACAAAGTATGGGCTCAAGTATCCACGGTCGAATTGCATACCCTCAACAACGTCAACGGTAGTTTCGGTGCCTTTGGCTTCTTCGACGGTAATGACCCCGTCTTTGCCTACTTTTTTCATCGCCTCGGCGATCAAAGAACCGATAGTAGAGTCGTTGTTGGCAGAAATAGTAGCCACTTGCTCAATTTTATCGTGTGCATCTCCAACGGTTTCAGCCATTTCGTTCAATTTGGCTACGGCTGCGGTAACGGCCTTGTCGATACCGCGCTTCAAATCCATTGGATTAGCGCCGGCTGCTACGTTTTTCAAGCCCGCAGTAACGATGGCTTGAGCCAAAACGGTGGCAGTAGTGGTTCCATCACCGGCGATATCGGCGGTTTTGGAAGCTACTTCTTTCAACATTTGGGCACCCATGTTTTCAACGGGATCAACCAATTCAATTTCTTTGGCAACGCTCACACCGTCTTTGGTGATGTGTGGTGCACCGAATTTCTTATCGATGACTACGTTGCGACCTTTGGGGCCTAAAGTTACTTTGACTGCGTTGGCCAAAGCGTCTACGCCGCGCTTCAAACCGTCGCGGGCGTTGGTGTTAAAATCAATTTTCTTTGCCATTTTTTTCTTCTTTTCTAAGGTTTAGAGAATTGCCAAGATGTCGCTTTCGCGCATAATCAAATAGTCTTTTCCCTCAATGCTGATTTCAGTTCCGGCGTACTTTCCATACAAAACCAAATCGCCATTTTTAACGGTCATAGGTTCGTCGGGCTTGCCGTTTCCTACAGCCACCACAGATCCTTTTTGTGGCTTTTCCTTAGCGGTGTCGGGAATGATGATTCCTGAAGCAGTTGTCTGCTCGGCCTGAACGGGTTCTATCAGAACTCGGTCGGCCAGTGGTTTAACGTTTACTGACATATCAATGAAAAGTTGTTCGGGGCGTCTTATGAGAATTTCGTGCCAAGGCCAGAATGGACAAATTCAGGCATCTGATTGTCAGTTTTTGGGCTAAATGTGCGACAACTTGTCAGTAAGCTTTGAGGAACCTTGACAATTCTTCAGAATAGGATTGGGCTTTCCCGTTCAAATGAATCTTAGCCTGCTCGCCTTTCCTGCTCAGCTCGTCAGATCTAACCATCCATTCGCAGAGGGCGACACACCACTGCCTTTGATCAACACGCGATAAAAATCCTTGTTCCTCAAACAAGGCTGCTTCAGGGAATTTGTCTGTGATAGGGCCGCACATGACAGGTGCGCCGGCAGCCAAAGGTTCGTACACATTGTGGAGTCCTGTGCCAAATCCGCCGCCAACGATGGCCAGTTTAGCCAAGGTGTAAAGTCCTCTAAGATGTCCAGTTTGATCGACCCACAGTTTGTTTTCTCCCGAAGCAGGCAAGCCCTGGCTCAGGAATTGGCAGGTGAAGGTGGGTTTTCTGTTGGTTTCATGCGGAACAATAATCCAGTTCCACTTATAACTGAGTTCTGGGAATGACTCCCAAAATTGCTGAATCAACTGTTCTTCTGTGGGCCAAGAACTTCCCACAACGATGCAGGGGCGACTTTGGCTCCAAGCCAGCCATTGAGGGTCGATGTGAATGTGCTTGAGGCGTTCACGGGTTTGGTAGGCACGCGCATCGCCAAGAACATACACATGATCGTGGTAAGGCTTGATCAGTTTGGCTTGTTCCTCGTATTGAACGGCGATGGCGGAAGAATGGCTAACCGCTTTAAGCCAAGCCTTTGCCCAGGGTTTGAACAGAAATTGTCCAGGTCTGAAGCTCGCGTTCCAAATCCAAAGAGGGGTTTTTCTTCGGTGAATTTCTTCTAGATGATTCAGCCAAAATTCGTATTTCACCCAAACGGCTAAATCAGCCTCCATCGCGATTTGAAAACGCCGTACAGTCGGTAAATGGTCGTCGCATAAATAAACTTTGTGGGACCCTTTCGGCAATTCGGCATTGGAGTATCCTGATGGCGAAAAGAAACTGAAGATGAATTGAGGCTCACTCTCTTGTTTTTTTAGAGCCTCAACCAGGGGTAACGCCATTTCAAATTCACCCCAGGAGGCGCAGTGAATCCAAATTCGCTTGCCGCTGGGTTTGGGTATTTGGAGCAGCTCGGAAATTGCGTTACGGCTACCCTGGCGTCTAGCCTTTGCTTTGGAAGAGAACAGCGCCAATAGCCTGGATAGAATTGGGCCCACAAAAAGGCTAAGCCATCGGTATGACCACCGAGTCATCATTCGAAATACACCGGCTCCTTTTCGACCTTAAAGCCTGTTAGTTTGATGGGTATGATGACTGCTCCGTGCAGACCAAAAGCCAAGTCGGTTTTGGGCCCGTGATCGGCGCTATTGGCCGCATAATTCCAAGCTCTCATGTGTTGGGTGTGGCCCTGGTGTGCAGTGAAAGCCAATTGGAAGCTAATGGCTTCGTTGTTGTAGTATTGGATGCCCAAACGCTGAGACAATTGCCAACCGGCTGACAAACGATCGTAACCATGGAGGTAGTCGCCACTTAGTTGAGGTACCTGACCCTCGTCAAATTGGTAGCGAATGTAATGTTGCGTGCTGCCCAAGCCGAGTTGCGCATATACAGACCAAGTGGCGGTTCCTTTTTCCTTGAAATCAAAAGCACGCCCAGCCCACATTCTCAAGCTGTAGCCTCGCTGATAGGCCCTAATGACAGCCGGGAATCCGAACATGTCAATGAGGTCGCCAGTATCGCCGTTGATGCCGTCAAAAATGCCACTGGTGTTTACCGTGCTACCGAGGTAGGGTTCGTATTCTGCGCCCAACATCCAATTGCTAACCGGTTGGTAAGTGGCTCCCAATTGCATAGAGGAAAAATACGGAAATCGCTGGGCCCAGTCTCCTCCGCTCACCGAATAGCCTCCACCCACTTGAAGGCTTACGAGCGGGGGTTGGGTGTAAACTCCGTTGTTCTTGAATTGACTGAATACAATCGAGCTCGATAACAGACAAGAAAGCAGCATCAATGCCTTACGCATAGAACGAAAATAGTCAATTAGAGATGTAAGAATTGCGAAATACACGAATAAAACCCACTAGGGTTTTCGGCGTGCACCCAATGTCCAGCTCCTTCAACGCTGCAAAATTCTGAATTTGGAAAATGCCGCAAAATGTACGGTTCGTCTTCGGCTTGTATGTAGGCGCTTTTTCCTCCTTTGACAAATAGGCAAGGGTGGTCAAAGCTATGGGTAAATTCCAAACCTCCAATAATGCTGGGGTAATGGGCTTCCAAGGCTGAGACATTTACTTTGAGTCTGTAGCCCCCGCTGCTGAGGGGTTCCATGTTCTTTAACAGGAACTGACGCACAGACAATTCGGGTGCATACCGGCTGAAGGCCTCATCGGCTTCACGGCGCGATTCTAAGGCGGCGAAATCAATGCTTTTGAAGGCCTCGAAATAGCGCAGATGGCCGGGTATGTAAGCCTTGGGGGCAATGTCGACAACGATCAAGCGACTAATCCGTTCTGGGGCTAAATGGGCGGCTACCATGGCCGTTTTTCCTCCCATTGAATGCCCAATGACGATGGCCGAAGAATCACCTAAGAAATCCATGAGCCGAAATAAATCTTCGGCCATTGCACTGTAGGTGGCATCAGAATCATGGAAACTCTTGCCGTGGTTTCGAGCATCGCAAGTGATGACCCTTTTGTGCTCAGATAGCTGACTGGCAAAAAGATGCCAATTGTCGAGCATGCCAAAAACACCGTGTAATATGTAGACAGGTTCAGCACCTGGATCTCCATAAACACGGTGATTGAGGATTTGCACTTAGTTCAAAAAGCTTTCTACAGGAGTGTAGTCTAAGCCGAAGGCCTCGCTAACTCCTTTGTATACCACTTTGCCATTAATGACATTCAAGCCCAACTTCAATTCGTTGTTGTCAGAGCAAGCCTTCTTCCAGCCCTTGTTAGCCAATTGAATGGCATAGGGTAGGGTAGCATTAGTCAAAGCCAAAGTAGAGGTATAGGGAACGGCACCTGGCATGTTGGCTACACAATAGTGAATGACTCCATCAACCGTGTAAACGGGGTCAGCATGGGTAGTAGGCTTGGCTGTTTCGAAACAACCGCCTTGGTCAATGGCTACGTCTACCAATACGGCGCCTGGCTTCATGCTAGGCAACATGTCGCGGGTGATCAACTTTGGAGCTTTGGCTCCAGGGATCAAGACACCACCGATGACCAGGTCGGCGGTTTTGATGGCTTCGCGAATGTTGTATTCGTTGCTGTATTGAGTAACCACGTTGGCAGGCATGATGTCATCCAACTGGCGCAAACGGGGAATGCTCAAATCCATAATGGTCACTCGAGCTCCCAATCCAGCGGCCATTTTGGCGGCCTGAGTGCCCACAATACCTCCGCCCAATACGAGTACTTCAGCGGGCTTCACACCTGGAACACCACCCAGCAAAATGCCGCGGCCGCCCATAGGCTTCTCGAGGTATTTAGCTCCTTCTTGAATGCTCATGCGCCCAGCCACTTCGCTCATGGGAACAAGCAATGGCAAACTGCGGTCGGCTTTTTCTACGGTTTCGTAGGCCAAGCACACCGCACCGCTTTCGATCATAGCATGGGTCAAGGGCTCGTAAGAGGCGAAGTGGAAATAGGTAAATAACAACTGGTCTTTTTTGATCAGCTTGTATTCAGATTCAATGGGCTCCTTTACCTTGATGATCATGTCAGCGATGCCATACACTTCTTCAATGGTGGGTAGCAATTCAGCTCCTGCACCGGTGTATTCTTCGTCGCTAAACCCGCTGCCTTCGCCAGCGCTAGCTTGTACGTAAACGGTGTGGCCGTGTTTCTTGAATTCAGCAACGCCTGCAGGGGTCAACGCCACCCGGTTTTCGTTGTTCTTAATCTCCTTGGGTACTCCGATGATCATGGGTAAAAAGTGGGGCAAAGATAAGGGCTTTTTAAACGCGTTGAACAGGGTCCCATTACAGGCCCAATTCTCTTTGTAGAGCCTTGCTCAATGCGTCTTTGTGCACCATGATGCAAATGGTTTTGTAAGCAAAGAAGGCCTCAGAAGCGTATAGGTATCCGCCGCAAGAGTTGGCCTCGCCCCAGCTGTTTTTAACGACAAAATAATCGCCTGATTGAGCTTCGCTTACCATACCGGTGATGTGCATGCCATGGTCGTCGGTGGTTTCTTGTCGATCAAAAGCGAGTTGGCGCATGTTTGCATCAATGCTTTTTTCAGGCATGGGTTGTTGGAAAGCATTGGAAATGCGCTCGGCTCCAGCCGCATTGAAATGCTTGGGGTCGTTGCCCATTTTCTGTACCAAACTGTCATGGGTTGGTACTATGGCCAAACCATCACGGTAGCTGAATCCTTTTTCACTAACATCTGTGGCCCAAGCAATGCTGTAGCCTTTTTTAAGTGCTTCCTTGCTGGCGTCAATCAAGGTTTGCAAAGGCACGTTGTAGGCGGTTTGCATAGACCAGTTGTCTACCACCTCGATGGCGAAGGGTCGGTAATAGGGGTGGTGAGTAAAAGAAGTAATGGCTACGTAGTCCTGCATGTTGAGGCCTAGTGAGGCGGCAAATGATTGGGGCGTATAGGTCTTACCTTGATAGGTAAATTCGGTGGGAACATCACCCAAATAGGCATCGACCACTCGTTGCACCGCCAGAACCCAGTCTTCACTCAAACTGCCACTGGGGCGTTCGGAAATGGCTTGTACAAAGGCTCCCAGTGCAGAAACCATTTCAGCGTGGTTGTGCCGGGTGTTGCCGTGCTTCAAACCGGAGTACACTTCTTCAGGTACAATTCCGTATTTCTCAATGATGTAGGGGATGTCATGAAACTCCCCACCCTCATCAAACTGGTGCTTTCCGCCCATTCTTACATAGGTGATGGCCTTTTCGATGTAAGCACAACGTGCGATGTACATTTCGCTCAAATCATGGCTGCCCTTGCCCGTGCGAATCAGCTCGCTTTCGACCATTGATAACGTACTGTAACTCCAACAAGTACCCGTTCTGCACTGGTCTTTGATTGAGGTTTCTTCCAAGTTGTACACTTCTGTAAAAGCGTATTCGCTGCCAGGTTTGTTGGTCAAGGATTGGGCTTGCAAGGACAAGGAAAGTCCCGCTGCCACTAAACTCCATGCTTTGATAGTTAAGCGTTGCATGGCACAAATGTAACCGGATTATTTGAAGGGTCGTCGAAGCGTGTAGCCGGGGGCTCGGTAGACAAAGCGCTTGTAAAGACGGGTGAGATAGCGCAGCCAAGAGAATTTGACAAAGACTAAAAATTGATTGTCTAAGGCAATGGCGCCCAGTGTAGATTTGATTTCTGTGGCGGTACGCCCCATGTACAAACGTTGGGTTTTGGCGGCAATAGCGCTGTCAATTAAGTCTAAAAACATTCGCTGATAAAGAGGGTACTGTTCCCCTACAGGATTGTATATCCCCATATGCATGGCATGCCATTCGTGTCCATCTTCGATGTAGCTGATAAACCCTATGAGTTCATGGTTGAGGTAATATCCTCTGACCTTAAAGTTCTGTTTGAGAATGCTGTGGTATTGCCACAGTAGTTCGTTGAAATTGCCTGTAAGGGCCACTGTTTTTTCAGCCAGGGTTTGTTGCAAAAAGCGGCTACAGGTAGATAACCATTCTGAAGCAGGTTGGTCTTGCAACTCTCGCCAAGAAAAATCAGCCGTGCTCTTGAGAACTTTCTGGTTGCGTACCCTGTATTTGGAACTCATGGCGGCCAAGGCATCTGTCAATTGGTTCCATTCTGCTTTGCACTCGAAAACCATGTAGGGTTCAGCCACAAAACCAACGGCATCGGCATAGGTCTTGTGGTTCATGACATTTACCACTAGGGCTCCGCAATTGTGATCGCTGTTTCCAAATTGCCCAAAACCCAATTCAGGTTCAATGTCTGCCCAATAAACTCCCGGGGCGCAGGTATTTCCCACGACGCGGATGAATCCTTTTTTGAAGAAGAAATTTACGGCCGCAAGCCAAATTCGGGCGATGTATTTGCCAGTGGGTCGACTCAATTCCAAGTAACTCAAAGGAAGTTTTCGGCTTTGCTGAGTCAGTGTTCCCGCATAATTGGGCATAGACTCAAACAAAGATTGAATGGAGCTTTGTTCTTGGAGATGGGAGGACATCGAGTTGGCAAAGTTCGACTTATCGAGGCCATGCCGAACAATTTATCGTTAAAAAGATGTTGTTGCACGATTATTGCATAAGCGGGCCATGGGCTAAGTCATTGCCCTTATTTTTGTAAGCATTCGATTTTTATATACAGCATGAGAAAATTGATTTTAATGGGATGTGCAGTCGCCTCTTTTTCAGGCTTGACGGCTCAAAAACCCAAAACTGATTATCCCATTGGGCAGCGATTGGCCTCCTACAAGACCTTTACGTTGACCACCGATACTTTAGCCTTGACGACGGCTGAGAAGACCTGTTTGGTTCATTTAATAAAAGCGGCTGAACAGGCTGATCGAATTTTCTGGAAGCAAACCTATATGGATAAGGACCGGGCCTTGTCGGGCATCAAAAACGATACCTTAAAACGGTTCATGGAATTGAATTACGGTCCGTGGGATCGTTTGAATGACAATGAATCATTCGTAAAAGGGGTAGGAGACAAGCCTCTAGGAGCGAATTTTTATCCGCCGGTGTTCAGCACAGACGGGATTGATTCCTTGTTCTTTGGCGATGTGTTTAGCCCCTACACAGTGGTTCGACCCTTCAATCCTCAAATGACAAAGCCAGAGGGTGATAAAGGCAATAAAGAACCCAAACAGGGAGAAATGCCTGATCCAGGAAACAACATGCCTCCTGATAATGAAATGCA
>JBJOHK010000102.1:0-15990 GCA_046047755.1 Bacteroidota bacterium
TTACCAGTGCCAAACCATTTTCGGCCTCCACCATCGATGCAAATATCGTAAATGCTTTCTTCGCCCATGAGGTAACCGAGGGTTCCGTCTTGGTCGATTACAAAGCGATCCAATTTGCTGAGCTCAAAGATGGATTGAGACCCGGTGAATATGTTCAATCCCTGATTGGTGCCAATCCAGATATATCCTAAGTTGTCAGCCTTTAGGCTCAATACCTCATTGCTTTGAAGACCGTGGCGCGTGTCAATCAGAAGGCAGCGATCGTCTGAAAGGGAGTTGAGATCCTTGCCCGGGTCATAGACCACTAAGCCGCCACTTTGACGAATCATCCAAATATGTCCAAATCGATCGGCTACAACTTCTTTGACATCGCTAATGACCTGACCCGAGGCTGAAAGTTCAAAGGAGTGCCATTTGTTGCTTAAGTCCAGGCAATGAAGGGCCTTGTCGGCTCCGAAATTGGCCAACCAGAGGTAGTCGTTTCTGTCTTCTGTAATGCCCGAAACACGCAGAAAACCCGCTGAAATTGGGCTCAATGGTGAGTTGTTTTGATCGATGCGCTGTTCGACTTCCAAGCCATTGAATACCAGCATTCCATACGAGTGGCTTCCCAGGTACACGCGACTTCGCCTGTTCGAATAGAAGGGATAAGTAAAGTCGTACAGATTTTGATTCAAAGGAGACGCAATGTTGTTTATCCATCCCGTAGGGGTGTAGATATAGAATCCAGCATCGTTGAAGGCGTTTCCAAAGGTGGAACTAACGCCACCTCCCCCCGTAAATAAATAGGGCCCTTCTTGGCTCATTCGAAATACCGTGCTATTGTTCGGGCCGTCAGGCATGAAGGCGACTTCACCGCTCGGTGCTTTTTTGATAACTCCTGGTCCAATGCCCGTGCAAAACCAGTACAATCCTTGTGGGTCTTGTGTGCCGTGCACAATGATGTTCACGGGCTCGACAACAGAAGATCCCGCAGAATATTCGGTGATGCTGCCTGGGCGGTAAACCACCATTCCGTTTTTACCCGCTTGAATGCGTGCTACGGGAAGTCTGCGATTGTCAATAATGTTGAGCTGCCCTTGACTATAGCGATATACCATAGAATCGCTACTGAAATACAGACCATCAGCATTCGCCGATAACTGTTGGCAAGGCTCTGACATTTGCCCAAGTGTCGACCAATTTTGGTAGTCGTTCAAATTGTAGTTGCCGGTCCAGGGTGCTTTTCTCAATCCTTGTGGACTGGCGATGAACAGGCTGTCGTGGAATATGACCGAAGAAAATACGGGCAGGGAACTGCCCAGCGGTCCAATTGCGGTATAGCTGTCTTTGATTTCGTGCCGTTTTACATCGACGACCAAAAGACCGAAGTAGGTGGAAACCAGCGCGTAATCTTCGTGAAAGGATACATCCAGTATGCGCTTGTCTCCAATTAAGGCTTTCTGAGCAAACCCAGGAACATTGGAAATGCTATGGTTCTCAAAAAGCAGATCCATATTGCCATCGGCGTAACCAATGAATAGGCAACGGGATTTGGGGTCGTAATTCAAACAGGTAACTTCTAAACCGGCAAAGCCGTCTTGAGTACCCAGCTTTTGCATCTCTCCGCTTGATTGTTTCACACGAAAGAAACCGCTGAAACTAGCCGCATAAACATATTCATCTGAAGCCTGGCAGATTTTAGCATCGCGGTAAGACATGTGGGTGCGCCACAAACCTGTCGCTTGCAATTGAGCCTTAAGCTGACCAGCAGAGGCCAAGCACAAGAGCAATGCTATGGGCCAACATCTCTTCATCAATTGAATTGATAGCGCAGCTCAATACCGAACTCGGTGAGGGCAGTGTAGAACTGAGTGGCCATTTTGGGGTCCATCACCACACGGTTGTAACGCAAGGCGAAATTGACTTTATCATTGACTTGGTAGGTAACGGAAGGGGCTATTCGAATGTTCTTCATACCCGCCGAGTACTTATTGATGTCCATGTCAATTTTGCGAATCATGGTGGAGTTGTCTTGAACGGCTACGCTCAAGTCAAAGCGGAAGTCGTTAGGTAGATAAATCTTGCGACCATTGCGCCTGAAGGGCAGGGTTAAGCCCGTCACACGGTAACCACCGGTTAACTGGAATTCGTTGCTGCGCATTTCCGTCAAGTTGAAGCTGGCGGCAAATAACTTCAGCACTCGACTGCGCTTGTATTCCATACCCAGCGTCCATCCTTTTTTGGTGGTGATGTTCAGGCCCGCCAATGGGAAGAAGCCTTCTGAAATGGTTACATCGGCAATTTGGTACTGAGGAGTAAAGTCAACCCCCATGGCAGCGGCTTCACCAGCGCTGTAACGCAGGTTTTGGTTGAACTGTCCAATGGTGTATTTGCCGTTGTAAGCATGCTTTAAGGTGATGTTTGAGAATTTCTCCCCAATGGCCTTGATCTTGGTTAATCCCGTATAGTTGATGTTCCAATTGGGCAATGGAATTTTAGGGAAACCAGAAATATCGGCCAAACTGGGGTCTAACCCACTGTAACTGGCGTAGAAAGAACCGATGATAACATCTTGGCTGCTGCGGCTATACCCCAATGGGAATTTGGTGATTGTATCAGTTGCGATAGCTCCAACACGTGGGTCCTGCAAACTCAATCGCTGAGCCACGGTGTACCGGTTGTCTTCGAATTGTTTGAAAATAGGGTTGGGGTAGTTGCCGGGCCCAGCATTCAAATTCTTGGCAAAGTGAGTGGGGAAGAACCAGCCGCTCACGTTGTAGGTTCCATTTTGGGTCAAGCCCTGGTCTACCCAATCAAAACCATCCCACTTGAATAAGCTTTGAATGCCGTTGGTTTGGTTGCGTACTATGTCCAGACGAATGCGGAAATCTTTGATGGGTTCAATGGTTACACTACCGGTAAAGCTCTCGGTGAGGTTGTTGCGGTAGAAGTTCGGTTGGCGAGTGTCGTTCAATAGAGCGCCATCTCCAGCCATGCGGTAGCGCAAATTGGGGTCTTGCAAACCGAAAACATAACCGATACCGGGTTGAATGTGCTTGAAGTTCTGACCGAAATAATCGGGTTTATAGGCAAAGCCAGGCAATTCAGAGCCTTCGCGGCGCTGGTAGTTCATGCTGGCATTTTTGAACATAGTGATAAAATTGCCCACCATGACAACAGCCGGGTTGGGAGGAACAGTGCTGGTACCGCCTGTTTTAATGGCGCTAGCCCCATCAGGGTCTTCTCCTTCTTCTTTGGGTGGGTTTTTGACCGTCTTGGGCTTGTTGTATTCCCGGAGCCACTTGAATTTGCTGTACAACTGAGTAAAGTTCAACTGACTGCTCAAGTTGATGTCTTGGCTGTTCTGAATGCGGGCTCCCATGCTGGCAAAGGCAGGCGGGGCCTGATTCCATTCGTAACTACCTTGGTAGGTCACTGAACCGCTGATCCAGTTTAAGCGCTTGAATTTGGCAAAGGGCAGGGTATAGGACAGGTTGGTGTTTTGGTAGAAGCGCGACATGCGACCCAAGTTCAAAAACTCTTGCAGCACCGAGTCACGTTTGATTTCCGTATCCAATCGACCATAGGGCTCTTGAATACGAGCATTGGCGGTAGCCGTGTAACTCAAATTCAAAGAAGTCGCTAACGGTATCGATACGTTGTACATACGATTCATGGTGAAGTTCTTATCGAACATACGGGGGTTGATCTGACGGAAGTTGTTGTTGTTCCGTGCTTGTTGTTCGCTGTACAATCGATTCACCTGCCAGTTGGTTGACAAGGTAGATGGTTTGAAGTTGAAGTTGAAATCTCTAACAAATCCCAGGCTTTTGCCTTTGATTTTTTTGAAAGGCCGAATGAAAGAAGTATTCGTAGAATAGGCATAACCCAAAGTCGCCTGACTGGTCTCCAAGAAGTATTCTTCAATTTGTTGGTTGCTGCGATAGTTGCGCTGGAAGCTATATCCGACGCTGAAATTGGAAGGCGAATACAACTTCGCTTTTTGACCCATGGAGGAGGCCAGTCGCACGTTGGCGAAGTTCAAACTGTACAAACTGTTGTACTCTTGGGCCGCCTTCAATATTTGGTCACGCTGGGCTTGATTGGCAATCCCGTTTAAGAATGTCTGCAATTCCAAATCGGGATTCAGCGGATAAAACTTAGGGCGAACCACGTTTTCCGACCATCCAATGAACATGGGTATGCTCACACCTGATTTGGCCGGGAAGAATTTTCCAAGCTCCAAGTTGGAGGCGATGTCGTAATTGTAAGTATGATTGAGGCTGCGATCGTTGAGCTTCTTGTCTACATCCCCGAAACCAATGGTGCGTATAGTGCCACCTACACTGAGTTGACCAAAATCGGCTAATTGGGTCTGCATGCTTCCTAAAGCCGCCCATCCGCCTTGGTTGGCGATATCTTTTACTCTCAATTCGTTGAACCAAACTTCAAAGCAGTTCAACTTGGTGCCGTTGTTTTTCACGCCCACCATGACTACGCGTACGTTCCCAACATCAGGTAAGCCGATTACGGAAATCTTACCACGGGTGCTAGGCCGAACATAGGGAGCCGTCATGGGCCAGCCTGCGTTTTGGCGTTCGATTTTCAAGTTGTAAAATTCTTGGAAGGCAATGTCAATGAAGTTCTCTTCAGGCCAAACCAGAGATTCGGCATTGGCGAGGTTGGTGTTGACAAAGCCGCGGGTCATTTTCAAAGGGATTTCGTACTCGTAGTAATTGTTACTCAAGTCAGTACCAAATCGAATGAAGGCGGAAACCTCTCCATCGTTGATGGTGTTTTGAATGGCTTCTTCAGCGTGAACATAGAGCTGCAATCGCTTGTAGTTACGAACATCAAATTCACTTGTTTTAAAGGCAGCTCTCGCATCTCCAGGTTTTAAATCACAGACTTGAACCGACAAGGATTGCTCGTTTTCCTGAACCATGCCCAAGCTGGCCATATTCTGAACACGCACAATTCCAGGAGGCAATACATAAGCAACGGGGCTGCGTTTGCCGTTTTCTTCCAAATTGACGGTGCTCACGACGAATTTGGTTCCATCATTAGGGTCAGTTGGAACCACTACTCCTGGTGTTTTTAAGCTGTTGGTGTATCGGCGCCAGTCGGCTCGAACCATGTTCAAGTACCCTATGCGCATGACCACGTCGTCTTCAAAACCAGTGGCTACCAAACGCATGAATCGAATGCTTTTGAAGTCTGAAATGTTGCCTACTGATTTTTCAAATTCACGAATAGGAATTTTGAACTGAATCCAGCGAATTTCTCGATCCTTACCATTGCGAAGGGTTACCGTGTTGGAAACTATATCGGCTACGTAGTTGCTTCCAATGCGCAAGTCGTTGGTGTTGATTTTGATTCGATACTGGAAATAGTCCTCGCTTTGATTCATGGTGAAGTCTCGATTGATATCTTCTCCATTGGGAATCGGCGTCGAACTCTTGGGCATTTCGGCATATCGACCCGAGGTGTATTTGTCGGGATTCGAATTGCCCTCCATGCCTTGGTAGCGGCTGTAACGACCTAAGATATCTGCATCGGCTGCCGTATAGCTTTCTTCTAGGTAGTGTGTGAAATTATCACCGCTGGGGTCGTTTAACGCATTTTGATAGATAGGGGAGCCAGTGCCAAAATTGGTGGCCAAGGCCTGCAAATAAACCGAATCCAAATAGGTGCGTTCTTGCTCGTCGTTTAGGCCGTCCAAGCCCACGTCTTGGGCCTTGATGCTGCCAGGATTGTTGTCAAAGGCGAAGTTGATTTGCGGGCCAGTAGGTACCAAGCCGAACAGAGAACTGTCGACCTCGTTGTAAGAGCCTTGAGCTGACAACCCATTTTCAAAGGCCTTTCGACGGTCAGGCAATATGTCTTCGGAGATGCTTCCCAAATGCAGGTACAAATCACCGCTGAGGGTGGGCTTGTCCATCAGCGGATCCATCATCCAGATTTCGATGTAATCGATGTTGGCCGCTTCGAAATCATTTTGGTCCACCCTTCGCATGATACCCGCCCAGCTCAATTCCTTGTTGAGCAATTCCCCTTGAGAGTTGACTTCGTTTGGATCAGAATTGAAGTTGTACAATCCGCGAACACCGGGTTGGTAATACAAATCCAAGGTTGGCAATATGGTAGGAGTTCCTTGTGGGAATTGGCGCTGAGGGAATACTTCGCGCTGATCTACTTGGCGCTGATAGGGGTCACTCAAGATTTCATCTACCCGATTTTTGAAGTTGTCGGGCATATCAAAATCCCTGTAAAATAAAGGGTCTGTCGTGTAGAAACTCAAAGAAGCGTGGTGCTGCAACCAGAACCGTTTATCGCTCAATTGTACGTCAGGGAATAATTCGGGTTGTTTTTGTGGAATGGAGGCTACGGTCCAGTTTCCGACTCCCTTGAAGTCATTGGCCAATTCTGCATTCTCGAAGTCTTCCAAATTGGATATGCCTCGCTGTCCACCCTGAGACTTGTGGTTATGGGGGAAGATTTTAGCCAGTTCCAAGTATGCCGTAACGTTAGAAACCTCTTTGGTTTCTAAGAAGGGTAGCTTGTCTACCAATTTCGTGATGTATCGGGATTGGCTGCTATAGGCCAAGTCGGCACCCAGTATGCTATTCAGAAGAGGTTCCTCGTTGAAGTTGGTTTTGGTTTGCAAGGGCCTTTCGTACATATGAAGCGCCGTGGCACCCAACAATAAATGCTTGTTTACTTGGTGTTCAATGCGGCCACCTAACAGAGTCTTCTGCTGAATGTTGAAGAAAGACTGGCCATCGGCTGAAGCTCGAATTTCAGCACCACCCTGCAACAAGCCCTGATTGGTTATGCGCACTCGACCCAAGGCGTAATCCACTTCGTAGTCCAATCCTTCTTGCAAGGGTCTGCCATTGGCCGTTACCCGAACCGAACCCCGTTGGAGGTTGGTGGTTCCCAGGTACAACTCGGCCCCATTGGCGCTTTTGAAACTACCGGTCAAAAAGAATTTGTTGTGCTTGACATCCTGTTGAGCCAACCATTTGGTCGAGTCGTACAAGGCATTGAAGCAATAGTAATCAGCCAAATCATTGTATGCATCGAACTTTTCCCTCAACGATTGGCCAAAGGGCTCGACCACAGGGAAGATGATACGAGCGTATTGGGTGTTGATGGTGATGCCTTCGATGGCGTCAAAAACACCATCGGGTTTGGCTTCTTGTTGACGGTTCAACTTGTCCAGTCCAACAACGCGCAACAGCGGGTTGCCGCCTTTGAGTTCCGGAAGGTCTACGGTGACGGGGAGGTAATTGTAGTCAGCGCCTGAAGTATCATCGGCGTAAATCAGGTTGAGTTTGAAATCTTCCAAGCTCAATTGATAGGTATTGAGCGCATAGATGTTCTTCATCATCAAATCCCAAATGGGCAAACGAGTGCGAATCGTATTGCCTTTGAGCATTTTCAAGTGCAGAACCTTTTGATCACCCGGAGCCACATCGCGTGAGAATTCACCTACTTGATAGGTGTTGCCGTTGTAGGTGTATTCGAATGCCACCGCCAAGATCTCATCATTGTTCAAGGGCTGAGTCAGAGAGATGTAACCCAATTGGGTATTCAGGCTGAACTCCTTCTCATTCAGTTGGCGGGCGTAATTCAGCAAGTCGAAGTCAACGGTTTGCTCAAAATTGGGGAACAGGGAATACAAACGATCGATGGCTGTGGGGGAGTGTCTGGCCAAATCGTCATTTTGAATTTGAGAATAAAGGCTGTTGGCTCCATTGTCTGCCGCGCCTGTTCCTGTGCCGTTCAAACTGTTCCGGTAAGGATTAGGATCGCCCAGGTCCATGTAGGCCATGATGTCGCGAGGTGTCTCTACATTGGCATTTCGGTTGGTAACCCAGACTTCTACTCGGTTGATGACCACGCCCGAGGCGACAATGGGCAGATTTTCTAACCATTGGTCATAGTTGTCGCGGAAAAACTGCGCCAAGAAAAAGTGACGGTTTTGGTCGTAGTTGTCGGCGCTGATTTTGAACTCGTTCAATTGAGCTCCACCCTTTAAAACGGTTTCTGTACTTTGACCTTTGTTCTGAGAGAATACGGTGGTAACCTTGGTTTTGCCGAACTGCATGGTGGTCGAGACTCCAAACAAGTTGTTCGCAGGCTTGATCAACTGAGTAGGCAGGTTTAAACTCACATTACCCACCTGTACATCTTTCAGAATTCCATCCGCTTTGCCTTTCCAACCGAGGTTTTGTTGGTTGTCAAATTCGAAAGCGGCTTCGGTATCGTAATTGATTCCCAACTTGACAAATTCCCCAATGTTGCCGTTAGCAGAAATTTGAATCTGCTGGTCAAACATGGGTACAAAGTATTTCTGCTGGCGTTTGCTGTTGCTGGGATTGCGGTTTTCATTGATGTTGCCGCCCAACTTGACCATGGCCGATCCATTGAGTTGGAAATCGACACCTCCTTCGCCAAAGACCTTGGAAATGGTGGGGTTGTTCAATTCTGCCCTTACGTAATCAGAAATGGAACCGCGGTCATTGCCGCCAAGGGCATACGCGTTGCTTTGGGTCTTTTGACGAAAGTAATCTCCTTGCTTGTCTTTAGACAGCATTTGGAAATACTCGGTAACGCTCAAACTCTCACCTGTAGGGTAGGAAAGAGCGCCAATTTCGCTGTAGGCCTCGTAGCGATTTTTGCTGGCGTTGTATTTCCAGGTTTTTTGCAATGGATTCGACAAATCCACATTCGTACCCGACGACGGATCAGAAAAAACGGTAGTTTTTGGGGTTCGGCTGCTGTCAGTCTGTGCTCCTAGCGATTGAGGCCCTAGGAATCCAAGCATGGCAAACAGAACCCCCCAAATAGCTGACCAATGGGTACGGCGTGTGGGTTGCAAATAGCTGTGCATGTGTAAGGAATACGTAGGGTAGGTTTTGGGCTATAGGCTTTGACTGAGGCTAAACGTGCAAATTACAATATTTTAAGGGAATTCTTGATGAGCTCTTCGACGGTTGCTGATCCTCCGAGTTCTTTGCTAACCTTAAGCAAAGCTTTTTCAGAGGCCGCTTTGTTGTATCCCAAAACACTCAAAGCGGTGAGGGCTTCATCCATGTTTGACCCCGATTGGGTCGAGCCTGTTGCATGGAGTTGGAATTTTTTACCTCCCAATTTGTCTCTCAGTTCAAGTACAATGCGTTGGGCCGTTTTTTCGCCGATACCCTTGATGCTTTTCAATAAGCCCACATTGCCATTCAAAATAGCCGAGCTCAAGGATTCGGCATCCAAACTGGATAGCATTAGCAGACCCGTGTTGTTGCCCACTCCCGATACCGAAGTCAAAAGGCGAAACATTTCCCGTTCACTGGGGTCTGCGAATCCATACAATACCATTGCGGTAGGGCTTTGGTTTTCAATTCGAAAAGCCAGTTCGGCAAATAAGCGCACTTGCTTTTGCCCTTTGATGCGCTCATAGGTACTTAGGCTGATGCTCATGTGATAGCCTATTCCTTGATTGCCGATAACAGCATGAGTCGGGCTCAGCGCTTCTAGATTTCCTTCAATGAATTCGTACATGTTAACGGGTATAACGTTTCAATCGCCAAATATGATTCAATACGCCCATGACCAAAATGGTAAACAACGGGGCTAATAAATTGAACCATTTCCAGTAGTCTTTCTCGGTTCTCGCTTTTTGCGGATCGAGCAATCGCATGCGACGCTCCTTGGCTCTGATTTCAATCAGACCCTGATCATCAACTAAGTAGTCGATGCAGTTGAGGAGGAATTTTTTATTGGCGAAGGTGATTTGACTGAATCGATCGTATCCCGTCGGGTAAACTCGCCCTCTGCCGCTAACAGGGTTGCGCATTAAATCCCCGTCAGCCAATACAATCATAGCACTCTGTCCCTTCTCCTTGAAAGGCAGATTGCCGTAGTGCTTTTGGTATTTATAGGGAGACTCAAATTGGCCTTCGAGCAAGAGTCCTGCGCTCTTGACTCCGTTCTGTTGCATGGTAGACCTGTACTTTGGGTCTTGGGCTTGCATGCGAGAGGTTTCCAAGTCAATTTCAGCCGGAGCTTGAATCACCTTGTAATAAGGACTGCTGCTCAACAGGGGAGTGACTTTCAAACCTTCGCGAGGCTTTGCTTCAAGAGAACTGGGGAACTGAGCCCAAATGGCCCCGACGTTTTTGTTGATCACGTGAGGGGTGCTGGGTTGAACAAACAATGGAAAATAGAAAAAATCCATCATTTCCATTCGCCCAGACACAGGCACTGGAATCTGATTGCAGTTCTGGTCCATGAGTAGGGTGTTCTCTAGCTTTACCCCGTATCGAAACAAATTTTCGGACAGATTTTCCAAGTTGCGGTCAAAGGCGAAGTTGGAACTGTTGCTTTGGAAGCTGTCAATTTCGATGTTCAATGCATCGAGCAACATCAAAACTCGACCCCCATTCATGACGTATTGGTCGATGAGGTATAAATCGGCCGGCGAGAAGTCTGAGGCAGGTTTGATAATCATCAACAGGTCACTCAAACTCAACCTGCGCTGAATGCGTTCCAGGTTTTGCCAAAATAGGCTGTCCATGTTGCCCCCGGCTGCGGCCAACTGCTCTGGGCTGGGGTTGAAATTAGCCAGGTCGGTAGTGCTCAGATTCAAGGCTGAAACCGAATAGAATTTGCTCAGCTCAGCGGCGAAACTTTGCACTTCAGCTCCGATCATTTCACCATGTCCATCGCTAACGGCTATGACCGGTCTCTTGTCGCGAACACATTGGCGAAGGCCATTAGCAAACTCGTATTCCATGTTGTCAATGGCTGCCTGTATATTGGCTTCTGGACTCTTGGCAACGTCGTATTCAAAAAAGTTAACGGCCGCTGTTTTTCCAGCATAGTTCATCTCGGCCCCTGGCAATAAATACTTGATTCGGGTTTCGTCGGGATTTTCGGAATCGATGTCGCGAACGGGCTCAATGCCGCGGCCGGCAAAATCTTCCAAAATGCCAGTTATGTCTTTAACCTCCTGTCCTTCAAAGGGGTCAACCACTTCAATTTCGATTTTGCGGCCGCTGGCTTCGCGAAATTCGTAGGCCATGTCGCGCAATTCTGATTTCAGCTGCTTGAATTTGGCTGACATATCACCTTCTAAATACAGGCGGAAATACAGGGTCTCTTCCAGGGATTTAGCCAAGCTGAGACTCGTTTCACTCAAGGTATAGCGCTTTTCAGAGGTAAGGTCAAATCGTTGGTAATAGACCGAGCCCAAGGCATTGGCGACAGCAATAACAAGGAGCGTGACCAAGAGATTGATCAAACTTTGGCTGCGTTGGTTTCGTTTGTTCTTTACCATTTTCTGCTTTCAAATTGGGTTTTAGTCAAGGCCAAAAACAAAGCCGCAAAGGAGCCGAAGAAGAGCAAATCACGGGTATCCAAAACCCCTCTTGAAATGCTTTCGTAATGAAAATTTAAACTGAACCACTCCAAGCTCTTGCCGATTCGGTCCAGCCACTCGATGTCACCCATCAGGCTCAATACTTCAAAAAAGAAAAGAGAAAGTACCATGCTGATGATCAAGGATACGATTTGATTGTCTGTGGTGGAGCTGGCAAATAAGCCGATAGAAGCGTAGCAAGCTGAAAGCAAGATCAATCCAAAGTAGGAACCCCAAAGTGCTCCGTAGTCAATATTGCCAGCCGGAGTGGCCAATTGGGCAACCGAATAAGCATAGAAAAGTGTAGGTACAAGCGAAATGGCAATCAAGGCTACCGCGGCCAAGTATTTGCCCAAAATGATTCCTAGATCACCGACGGGTCTAGTGGTAAGTGTTTCAAGAGTGCCCAATCGTTTTTCTTCACTCAAGCTACGCATGGTTACCGCTGAAACTAGGAAAATGAGCATGTATGGGGCCAAACCGAATAAAGTAGGCAGGCCAGCCATGCCCAAATCAAAAACGTTGTTACCCTCTATGAACCAGGTAAACAATCCACTCAAGAGCAAGAATACACCCATGACGATGTAGCCAATGAGCGAACCCAAAAAACTGCGAATCTCTTTTAAAAAAATGGCGTACATAGTTATGATGTCAACTCCCTGAAAACGTCTTCGAGGCTGTGTGTTTCACTCCTCATTTCTAAAATTGTCCAATTCTCGGCCTTGGCCGCGTCGGCTATTCGGCTACGCAAATCGGCTGATTGCCCTCTTAATAAATAGGTATTACGGGCTACTTGCTCCGCTTGTTGGCAACCGGGAATGCGCTGCAAGCTATCCAAGTCACAGGCTTGTTCCAATTCCAATCGAACAGAGAACGATTGTTGTTGATTGGATTGCAAGCTTGCGATATCCCCATCGGCTACAATATGGCCTTGGTGAATGATGATGACTCGGTCGCACATGGCTTGTACCTCTTGCATGATGTGGGTGCTGAGCAATACGGTTTTTTCTTGCCCCAAGGTTTTAATAACCTGGCGCATTTCCTGCACTTGGTTCGGGTCGAGCCCTGAAGTTGGCTCGTCCAATATGAGAATTTTAGGATCGTGAATCAGCGCTTGGGCCAGACCCACTCTTTGGCGATACCCTTTTGATAGTTGCCCGATTTTTTTGTGCCGTTCCTTGCCGAGTTGGGTCATCTCAATGGCCTTTTCAATGGCTTTTTTCGTTTGATCAATGCGATTCAATTTGGCAACAAATCCCAAGTACTCTTGGATGTACATATCCAAGTACAGCGGATTGTGCTCCGGCAGATACCCCGTGATTCGTCGAACCTCGACGGCTTGTTCTTCTACATCCAAACCGTCCATAAAGGCCTTGCCTTCAGTAGGTGGAATGTACCCCGTGAGGATTTTCATGGTCGTGCTCTTGCCCGCACCATTGGGTCCTAAAAATCCGACAATTTGCCCTTGTGGAATATCGAAACTGATGCGATCGACAGCCCATTGAGACGAATAGCGTTTGGCCAGTTTTTCTACGCGTATGCTCACAGTTGTATCCAACAAAAATAGGGGATTCCCGTGGCCCAAGCCATTTAAATGTGGGTCATCAAAGCTTGCGGCAATGAGCTACATCCAAGGTGATTTGTTGGGCCAAGGCTTCCAAGTTTTCAAAACGCTTTTCAGGCCTAACATATTGTGTTATGTGAAATTCCAAATGCTGCCCATACAGGTCGCCGTCAAAGTCTAAGAGATGGGCTTCCACGCTGAGCCCACGCCCTTCAATTGTCGGTCGTATGCCCATGTTCATGACCAACTTCCATCGCTGACCTTGGTAATCGCAATAGCCGCAATACACGCCATAGGGCGGTATCAATTTGTGCGTTTCGTTGAGCGAAATGTTGGCCGTTGGGAAGCCCAGCTTTCGACCCAATTGCAATCCTTTGATCACAATGCCAGACAGGCTGTAAGGCTCTCCCAATAGCTCGTTGGCTTCTTCCATTCTGCCGTCCAAGAGCGCTGTCCGAATGCGCGAACTACTGATGGCTATGGCTTGTATTTCTGAGGCTGGTATTTGGCTAACCACAAATCCCAATCGGTTGCCGAGTTCAGCCAATTCGGCCAAACCGCCTTCGCGATTTTTTCCAAAGCGGTGGTCGTAACCGACGACCATTTCTTTGATGTTCCAATGGGCCATGAGAATGGTCTCGATGTAGGCTTCAGGAGAAAGTTCGGCTATAGATTCATCAAAGGGTAATACCCAGATATAATCTATACCCTGGGCGAATATTCGCCTTGATTTTTCTTCCAAATTGTTGAGAATTTGAACCTCTGCGTCATTCTGTTTTACCACTTGCCTCGGATGAGGGTAGAAGGTCAATAAAACGCTCTTGCGCGCGGAGTTTTGCGCCCGATTGACGACAGATTTCAGTACCTGCTGATGCCCCAAATGAACGCCGTCGAAGGTGCCTTGGGTAAGTACGATTTCTTCGCTAGGAAATTGGGCTTCTAGACCTTGCAACAAGATTCCGCTCATGGGTCTGCAAATTTCGCAATTATATGGCGGAATTGAGCAGGGGGAAGACCTTTTTTTGGCCGTACCTTTGAAGAATGCGCCGTTGGGTGGTCATAGCGTTAGTCTTGCATCTCAGTGCTTTTGCTCGGGCTCAATCGGGTGGCACCGGCGTGTTCTCCATCCTCAACCAGTCGGCAGACAGCCGCACTATGGCCTGGGGATCTTATATGCTGGCCCATCCAGACAGTGACCCCTTGTTGTCGGCATGCAATCCGGCTTTGCTGCGCGACAAAGACGTGGGGGTAGCTGCACTTAGTTATGGGCATCTATTTCCAACTGTGTTAGAAGGGTCTGCCATCTCCCAAGCGGCCGCGGCGTATTCTTGGAAGTGGAACAAATTGGCTGATTGGAACTTGGGTGCTCAGATGCGCTACATCGATTACGGAATCATGGACGCCTATGATGCGGGAGGCAATCCGACGGGTACGGTTTCGGCCAATGAGTCGGTATTTGGCTTGTTGGCCTCTAAGGCATTGAGCCCTGCTTCCCATTGGCGCTTTGGAATTCAATCGGGAGTGGTTTATAGCGTTTTAGGCCCCTATGTCTCCAATGGGTGGTACAATCATCTGGGTTTGTATTACAATCGACCTGATTCGGTTCTTCAATTGGGTTTTACCGTTCGAAATTTGGGCACAACCTTGGTCTCTTACCGCGATGTGGGAAAAGAGCCTCTGCCTACACAAGTTCACGCCGCGGTTACCTTCAAGCCCATTCACATGCCCTTTCGTTTTCAGTTCGTTTTGCATGATTTGCAGCGTTGGGACCTGACGTATGATCAGTATTTAGATGGAGGAGGTAAAATTGATTTGAATGGCAATCCCATAGTGGCTCAACCCGCTAGTGCCTCAGAAAAAGCCTTGCGCCATTTGAGCTTCGGGACCGAATTGGTCACGGGCCCTAATGGAGCGGTTATGTTGGGATATGATCACCAACGTCGAATGGAGATGACTAGCGACATTCGCCGGGGAACATCTGGATTTAGCTGGGGTATTCGATTCAAAGTGTCAAAATTCCATTTGACCTATTCTTCGGCTGCCTATTTCCCTTCGAAAAATTCCAATCTATTGAGTTTGACCATTAATCCTGCTTTGTTTTCCAAACCATGAACATCAATATTGCCATAGACGGTTACAGCAGTTGCGGAAAAGGAACCTTGGCCAAGGCCTTGGCCAAACAACTCCAATACCGTTTCATTGACAGCGGTGCCATGTATAGAGGGGTAACCCTAGCTGCCTTGCGAAAGGGTTTGGATTTTTCAAACGCAGAAGACTTGATCGCCATTCTCCAAGACATCAACTTGGACTTTGAAACCAGGACCGATGGCTCAAATGGGCTATTGCTCAACGGGGAATGGGTGGAAGAGGAGATTCGCTTGCCCAAAGTTGCTGCTCATGTCAGTTGGGTAGCCAGCATTCCCCAAGTTCGGGAGCGTTTGGTTTCTCAGCAACAAAGCATAGGTGCTTCAAAAGGGGTGGTCATGGATGGCAGAGACATTGGAACCGTGGTGTTCCCTTCTGCCGAATTGAAAATATTCATGACGGCTCGACCTGAAGTACGGGCTCAGCGTCGCTTCCTAGAATCGCAGCAGAAAGGCATAGAAGTGAGTTACGAAGAAGTTCTAGGCAATCTGCAAGAGCGCGACCGCATTGATTCATCACGCGATCACAGCCCTCTGACGCTAACCTCCGACTACCGAGTTTTGGATAATTCTGACTTAAACCCTGAGGAGCAATTGGCCTTGGCTTTGAATTGGGTTCATGAAGCCCAAGCGGCTATTCGTTGATATTTTGAGCATAACCTCGGCGGTCCAAGGGCGAACTTCGCCCTACTATCTGAAGTTATGTCAAGAAAACGCATCGTAGCCGGCAACTGGAAAATGAACAAAAGCCTGGAAGAGAGTCAGGCGCTCATCACTGAAATACGCGGAATGGTTCGCGACGAACACCGTGGTCAAAGCAAAGTCATTCTATTCCCCACCTTTTTGGCTTTGCCATCGGCCAATCGTTTGTTGGAAGG